>CAJUOE010000040.1 GCA_910587895.1 uncultured Lachnospiraceae bacterium | reverse complement strand
TTGAATTGCTTTATTTCTCCGGATTTCCCACCCATTGCTTCTTTTTCACAAAATTCCCCTTGTTTTCAAATTCATCTCCCTGTTATCTATCTATGGAAAACACCTGTAAATAACTCTCCATGTGGATGATCTACCATGATCTGGCCGTCCTGCGGGGTCAATGTCCAGTCTCCAGCATAAAGAACTCCGTCCCTCCATTCAGAATCTTCCAGCGATACCCCTACTCCTGAAACCAACCTCCCGTCTTCATCCTCTATTCCATCTCCGGGCCTTGCATCCACATTTGCCAAGTGGACTTCGTCTTCATAGGGAAAGGTCAAGGTAGTCCCGGTCGCATCACAGAAATATGTGCCTGTAAAATACGTATCATAATATGCCTGCTCCTCCGCACTTCGTTCTCTTTCCCCTGTTTCTTCCATCAAAGAACGGAAACCTGCCAGCATCTCCTCGTCCAGCTCTACCCATACAAATTCCGGAATCGCAGACTCATCAAACTGATCTGTAGTAAACTCTCCATCATCTTTTTTGTATTGTCCATACCATTTCCTCCTTTATTTGAATATAGCCTCTCGGATTCTCCAGCCCTTATTGTCTGCGGCTCTCAAATCCAGTTTTATAAAAATTCCCCCACTTTTTGCCAAAAACACTTGACAAATCATTCTAAAAATGCGGCGCTTCGCGCCTCTTAATTAAAAAAGCACTTTTCATTTCGGCGCAGCCGGTAAGCATTTTTTGATTGGAGGCGATTTTTATGTTACCTGTTAATTATGGCGGTCATACCGCCTATCAGAATACCTTCGTATCTGATTTTCTGAACTTATTCCCGGATCCCTTTGCTGTCCCTAAACAAACATGGGATATTATTGTGAAATTCTGGTATCTTGATCTCTGCGAAACGGATACCATCATGCAGGAGTTTTATCCACTGACTGGCAAACCCGCCACACGTTTTCCATCCTGCCTGCTTCGCTCCTATCTTCTGTCAATCGTAATGAAAGTAGATTCCATTACCGAATGGTGCAGGCTGCTTAAAATAACTCCTTTGTATGCCATCCTCAGTGGTTTCCCTCCTCATGACACTCCCGGTGTTGGAACTTTTTACGATTTTTTCAACCGCCTGTGGCAGTCTGACAAACATAATTACATCAATCAGGTTAAGCATAAAAAAGCGAAGCCGGAAAAAGGTAAAAAACGGGGTGATAAAACTCCCTGCGACACGGAAAGCGCTGCCGCTAAACTCCTTCCTCTTATGCAGCGCATCCATCTTCCAAACAGTAATCCGTTTTTCCTTATCTTCCGGCTGTACAAAGCACAGTTCCTTGATGTATCCGTCCGCAGGGGACTAATAAATTCCGCGCAGCTTTCACTTGCCGGCGACGGAACCCCTCTTGAAACTGCAAGACTGGAACGTTCCAAAAGGATTTGCGGCTGTCCGAAAGGTTCTGGCTGTGGATGCAAACGAAAGTTTTCACAGCCTGACTGCAACTGGGGATGGGATTCTTCCAGAAATAAATATTTCTTTGGCTACCATCTTTACATGCTTGTTGCTGCCGATTCCGAAAATGACCTTCCCGTTTTTCCAATGCTTGAGCGTGCGTCCAGGCATGATATGCTGTCCTTCCTGCATACTTTTTTCGCTATGAAATCTTATCTTCCTGAATTTCATATTGAAAAACTTCTGCTGGATTCTGCCCATGATGCCTACCCGCTCTATGATTACTGCAAAACTAACTGCATTAACCCTTTTATTGACCTAAACCCCGGCCATACGGGATACTTCAAATACAAAAATGACTTTACCATAGACGAAGACGGCGTCCCTGTCTGTAAACTGGGCTTACGTATGCATCACGATGGCGTGGAAAAAGCAAAGCACCGTGAAAAATACCGGTGTCCCCTTGCCAACAGGAAAAAAGGATGTTTCTGTGAACATCCCTGCTCCGATTCAAAGTACGGCAGAACCGTACATATCCAGCAGAAGGACAATCCAAGGCTATTTAACATACCACCAAGGGATAGTAAAGAATGGAAACTGGAATACAACAAACGAACCTCTGTCGAACGATCAAATAAGCGTGAAAAAATAGATTATAAACTAGAAGACGGCAGACACCGATCCTCTAAGATGTGGTACTGCCGCCTTTATGCCATCATGATGCTCCAACATCTTGATGCATGGAAAATGCCGACCCGTGTAGACACGATTTTTACATTCTCACGAATGGCAACTTCAAAATAAGCATACCACAATTTCAAAAAAATCTCATCTAATATCAAGGGAAAAGTGCGCCCTTTTTTCCACATTTATCTGATATCTTTCCAAAACTTCACAATATTCAGTTATCAAAATACAAATCTAAGCCAACTCATTATGAATCCGAGAGGCTATATT
>CAJUOE010000039.1 GCA_910587895.1 uncultured Lachnospiraceae bacterium | reverse complement strand
CTGTCTGCCCCCGTAAATCTGCATTTCTTTCCCAATCAGCAGTTTTTGCCAGCAGTTCCAAATGTGACTAAATTTGTTTGTTTAGTCTATGTATTTCCTATATTACTAAACTCACTAATTTAAGTCAAGTGTTTTTGAGCAAAATCTTAACTTTTTTAATTTAATTTCTTCTTGCTATCTTCACTGTGCCATGCTATACTGTACCCAACAAATTTGTTTAACTATCCAGCTATAGCGAAATTGCGCTGACATGGCTAAACAGCAAAATAATTATACGGAGGTCTGCTTATGGCAATCGGAAAACGCATCAAACTTTTTCGCAACCGGAAGAACCTGACGCAGAAACAGCTTGGCGAACGGCTTGGCTTTCTGGGCAGGACTTCCGACGTGCGCATGGCGCAGTACGAATCGGAGGCGAGGATTCCCAAACAAAACCTCGTGAAACAAATGGCGGGCATACTCGGCGTCAGCCCCCATGCCCTGACTGTGCCGGACATCGACACATACATTGGTTTTTTACATACCCTCTTTGCATTGGAGGACATATACGGATTTAAAATTACGGAAAAAGACGGTCTTATCTGCCTTTACCGCGATCCTTCCAGTTCTTCCCCTGTCGATACGGTCAGCAATATGCTCCGGGAATGGCAGCAACAGGCAGAAAAACTTGAAAACGGAGAAATCAGCAAGGAGGAATACGACGAATGGCGTTACCGATACCCGGAACTGGACACCAGCCATCACTGGGCAAAGACGCCTTCCCAAGAAATGAGTGATTACCTCATTAAAAAATCAGAGAAATAGCCAAAGAAATGCGATAAGAAAAACCTTGCCGATATTCAGTTTTCACTTCAGAATATCAGTAAGGTTTCCTTATGTGCCATATTGAAATATATAAATCATTCTCCAAATAAGAAAAAGTGTTGCCAAATCGTTGCCAGTCACTAAACTATTCTGCTTGCAACCAGCATAAACACTGGGTTTCTCTCATCCGTTTAATTATTCGAACTCAATCGTCCCAGGCGGCTTCCCCGTACAATCATATACCACCCGGTTAACCCCCTTGACCTCATTGACAATTCTATTTGTCACCTTCTGCAGCACCGCCCACGGAAGCTGCGCGGCTTCAGCAGTCATAAAATCGCTGGTATTCACCGCCCGAAGCGCCACCGCATAATCATAGGTTCTGAAATCTCCCATCACTCCTACCGAGCGCATATTGGTCAATGCCGCAAAATACTGCCCCAGTCCCTTGTCCAATCCGGCTTTGGCAATTTCCTCCCGGTAAATATAATCTGCCTCCTGGACAATCTTCACTTTCTCCTCTGTGACCTCCCCAATAATACGGATGCCGAGACCCGGTCCCGGGAAGGGCTGGCGGAATACCAGATGCCCGGGAATGCCAAGCTCCAATCCGGCTTTTCGCACTTCATCCTTAAACAACATGCGCAGCGGCTCAATAATTTCCTTAAAATCTACAACGTCCGGAAGACCGCCCACATTGTGGTGGGACTTGATAACCGCGGATTTGCCAAGTCCCGATTCGATAACGTCCGGATAAATCGTACCCTGCACCAGAAAATCTACTGCTCCGATTTTTTTCGCCTCTTCTTCAAAGACGCGGATAAATTCTGCTCCAATAATTTTACGTTTCTCCTCAGGCTCGGTCACGCCCTTCAATTTATCATAATATCTCTGCTGTGCATTCACACGGATAAAATTCAATTCATAATCCCCATTGGGGCCAAATACCGCCTCCACTTCATCGCCTTCATTTTTGCGAAGAAGTCCATGGTCTACAAACACGCAGGTCAGTTGTTTGCCCACAGCTTTGGAAAGCAGCACGGCTGCAACAGAGGAATCCACGCCTCCTGACAGGGCACAGAGCACCTTGCCATCGCCGATCTGCTCACGCAGGCTCTGAATGGTTGTCTCCACAAAAGAATCCATCTTCCAGTCGCCAACGCAGCCGCAGACTTTATGCACGAAATTGGAAAGCATTTTCATGCCTTCGGCGGTATGCATGACTTCCGGGTGGAACTGCGTCGCATATAATTTCCGTTCCGGACACGCCATCGCCGCTACCGGACATACCGGGGTATGCGCCGTCACATGAAACCCTTCCGGAGCCGTCTCGATATAATCCGTATGGCTCATCCAACAGACGGTTTTGGGGGATACGCCCTCAAAAATCACATCCGTCGCATCTACCTCTACCTCCGTATGCCCATACTCGCTGACCGGAGCCGTTTTCACCACCCCGCCCAACGTATGCGCCATCACCTGCGAGCCGTAGCAAATGCCCAGAATTGGGATTCCCAGATCATAGATTTCTTTCTGGTAACGCGGGGACGTCTCGGCATAAACACTATTGGGTCCGCCGGTAAAAATAATTCCCTTCGGCTGCATTGCTTTAATTTCCTCAAGGCTCATCGTATATGGTTTCACTTCACAATACACATTGCATTCCCGCACGCGCCGGGCGATGAGCTGATTATACTGTCCGCCAAAATCAAGAACAATCACAGTCTCTTTTTTCAACGCTTCTTCCTCCTGTATGTTTCATCTTCTCCCTATTATAATGGACGCCACATATATTTACAAGCAAAAACTACTTCATCCCCTGTTTGCTATTGCGATACTGCACCGGCGTCATATCATATTTTTTCTTAAAGAGACGGTTGAAATGCTCCACATTCTGGTAACCTACGCTGTCCGCAATGCTATCCACGGTCATACTGGTATTTTTCAACAGCGCCCGCGCTTTTTTCATGCGGACATTCCGCACAATATCGCTAAATGTTTTGTCGGATTTCTCCTTGATGTATTTGGACAAATATGGTTTGGACAAATTCAACTTTTCTGCCAGCTCATCCAAAGTCACAGTCAGGTAATGCTCCTGGATATAGTTCATAATTTCATTCAGCCGCTCATCCCGGCACTGTTCCGTATTTTTAATATGCTCCAGCTTGTTTACCGCTACGCATAACGCCTCTATGGAGGAAGAAATGATATCCTCATCAATCCCCACGCCCCAGTACATCTGGCTGTTGCACAAAATTCCCACATAGGAAACCGCTTTTGCGGAAGAGCCTCTGGAAAGCGAATGCTCCTCATATACGGATAATTCATAACTGATGTTAAAATACTGTTTCAATGCATTGCTCACTGCATCGAGGCGTCCATTTCCATTTCCGGTAACGGTCCGCACCTGCCCGCCATGGGAAAGCGTAGCCTCCGCCAGAATTCCGTCTTTCTGCCTGAAATGGCATTCCGTAATCTGAAAATGAGGCATATTTTTTACATAGTGTTCCTCAAAAATATCATAAATTAATTTCGGAGACAGCTCCATGTGGCGACGGTCGGAAACGCCCTTTACGGTATAACCCACTTCCTCCCGCATTTTCTCCGGAATCACAATGCCATAATTCTGCTTAAGGATGTAAGCGACGCCTCCCTTTCCGGACTGGCTGTTGATACGGATAACGTCGGAATCATACGTGCGCCCCACGTCTTTGGGGTCAATCGGCAGGTACGGCACCGTCCATGCCCCGTCCATGTTCTGCTCCCTGCACGCCATTCCCTTGGCAATGGCATCCTGGTGTGAACCTGAAAATGCCGTAAACACCAGCTCTCCGGCATAAGGCTGCCTGGGCGATACCTGCATACGCGTACAGCGCTCATAAATCTCAGCAATCCTTGACATATTGCTGAAATCCAGGTTCGGGTCAACTCCATGGGAAAACATATTCATTGCAAGCGTCACAATATCAACGTTTCCGGTACGCTCCCCATTTCCAAACAAGGTTCCCTCAATCCGATCCGCACCGGCAAGAATCCCAAATTCCGCATCACAGATTCCAACCCCGCGGTCGTTATGCGGATGAAGGGAAAGCACGACGTTCTCACGGAAATGCATATGCTTGCTCATATATTCTACCTGCCCAGCAAAAATATGAGGCATGGCATTTTCCACAGTTGTCGGCAGATTGATAATCACCTTTTTGTCCGGTGTCGGCTGCCAGATATCAAGCACAGCGTTGCATACGTCCAACGCATAATCCACCTCTGTCCCGGAAAAACTTTCCGGACTGTATTCGAAGGTAAAATTGCCTTCTGTCTCATCTGCAAGCTGTTTCAGCAGTATGGCGCCCTCCACCGCAATCTGCTTGATCTCTTCCTTGCTCTTTTTAAATACCTGCTCACGCTGTGCCAGGGAAGTTGAATTATACAGATGCACCACCGCATGAGGCGCGCCTTTTACCGCCTCAAAGGTCTTGCGGATGATATGCTCTCTCGCCTGCGTCAATACCTGCACCGTCACATCATCAGGAATCATATCGCGCTCAATCAATGTGCGCATAAAATTATACTCCGTATCGGAAGCTGCCGGAAATCCTACCTCAATCTCCTTAAAACCGACATCCAAAAGGAGCTGAAAAAATTCCAGTTTTTCATCCAGGCTCATAGGCTCAATCAACGCCTGGTTGCCATCCCGCAAATCAACGCTGCACCAAATGGGCGGCCTGGTAATATATTCCTTCTTTACCCAGTCATATGTGACCTGGGGCGGCATAAAATACTGTCTTTGATACTTTTCAAAATTCTTCATCATGTCCTCCATTCTTTTTATGACAAAGCAGGCATCCCCGCTTCCGCTCACTTTATATTATCTTAAAATTCTTCGTATCGTCATAATCAGAAGACACGAAAAAATCCTCCGCATCCACTATCCTGACGATAATAGAGACGAAAGATTATGCAATCCTGCGCGGTACCACTCTACTTCATGTTTCCATGCCCTCATCTGCACTCCGTGCCTGTCCCGGCATTTCTCCATTCAAAATCTGCCGCACACTTCCATGCATATCCCTGTAACGGGAGAACCCGTCCTGGCTTACTTTCCCACCCGGCAAACAGTTCAATCTGCCTCTCCTGGTACCATCTTTTCAGCCGGAAACTCCAAGGCCAGTTCACTGTCTTGTCACTGCCATCTTCCACCACCGATGGCTCTCTGTAAGTTCCGCCACAGCTACTCTTCCTCTTCCTCGTTTTTCATGTTTCTTATCTTAACACACAAAGAACATCTTGTATAGTGATAAATTTAATCATTTTTATTGATTTATTTTGTCATACAAATAGGGGCTGTATCAGACAGCCCCTTTTTGGTGCAGGTATTTTTCCCTGGTTGCCAGACCGCCCCGAATATGGCGTTCTGACTTATTGACATCCAGAACCTTGCGCGCTTCAGCGGCAAGTGTCGGATTAATCTGGGTTAGTCGTTCTGTGACATCCTTATGTACCGTGCTCTTGCTGATGCCGAATTTTTTTGCAGTCTGCCGCACGGTTGCATTCTCCTCGATTATATAGTTAGCAATATTCACTGCCCGTTCCTCTATGTATCCTTTCAACGAAATACCCTCATACACTACTTTTTTTATAATGTATGAAAGACTTACGGCAGTTATGACACCGGTGTTTATTTTGGACAGACTTCTGTCTCCAAACGTGTCAATTCTGACTGCAAACATGTCAATTTTGGCTGCAAACATGTCAATTTTGGCTCCAGCCACTCTGTATGCAATTTTCATATTTCTACATAAAAGTCATTTTACGTATTGTTTTTTTCCTTAAAAGGTCTATAATGGATATATGGTAATTAATTTATTATCTGAAGTTTCAGATAATAATTACAAATCTGATTTATTTTCTCACATTCAAGAAATAAATCACGCAATATTCCAAAAGGGGGACATTACAAATGAATTACGAAGAGAACATAGAAAAACGGCTGACAAAGTCTTTTTTCCAGATAGCATCCATTATGGCGGCGGTAGTGGTTTTTACCCTAATTTCTTTAGTCGTTATATCAACCAGATATTCCTATGCGTTGAAGAACTTTGGATTTGCACAAGGAGACATTGGAACTGCCATGTTCGAGTTTGCCGATATCCGTTCTTCGCTGCGCGCAGCCATTGGTTATGATGACGAAGATACCATCGAAACCGTCGTGGCGCAGCACAGTGAATTAAAAGCCAGTTTCGAAGAATCTTTTGCCAAAATTGAGAACACGATCGTTTCCAAAAGCGGCAGAGCCACTTATGATGAAATACAGGCTGAACTGGATACATACTGGGAACTGGATAATAAAATAATGGAACTTGGGGCGACCACAGACCGGGAACTCTGCAAGCAGGCCCAGGACATGGCATTGACAGAACTGGCTCCTATCTACCAAAGCATATACGACCAGATGGCGGAACTATTGGATGTAAAAGTAAAAGAAGGAAACAGCCTTTCATCTATGCTGACGATTTCCTTATGGATTCTGATTGTCGTAATTCTCCTTGTTATAAGCGCAACGATGGTACTGTCAACCAAGCTTGGCAAAAAATTCTCCAAGCGGATAGCAGATCCTCTTGGAAGTCTGGGTGAACGCTTTAAGACTTTTGCCAACGGCGAGCTGACGGCTCCCTTCCCCATGATCAAAACAGGCGACGAAATAGAAGCCATTGAGAATGACGCCCGGGAAATGGCTGAGAAGTTAGATGAAATTATTTTCGACATCGAAGAGGTATTACGTGAAATGTCAAATGGCAACTATGCCGTCAAGTCTGGCGCGGAAAACCGCTACACCGGCGACTTCCGGAAATTATACCAGTCAATGCGCTCCCTGAAGGGACAGATGTCAGAGACCTTATTAGCCATCGGAGAAGTATCCACGCAGGTATCTGCCGGCTCGGACTCCTTGGCACAGGCATCTCAGGCGCTTGCGGAAGGAGCAACCGACCAGAGCATCTCCGTACAGGAACTGCATGAGACAATTTCCGATGTCACTTCCAATATGGAAAGCGGCGCCAACAGCGCAGACGAATCTTACGAAAAAGCACAGTTATATGCAAGCGAAGCAGATAATACACGCCAGGAAATGAACAGCATGATGACTGCCATGGAGCGCATCAACGCTGCCACAACCGGAATTGGAAATATCATTTCCGAGATTGAGTCCATTGCCTCACAGACCAACCTCCTGTCCCTGAACGCCTCCATAGAGGCTGCAAGAGCCGGAGAATCCGGACGGGGATTTGCAGTTGTTGCTGACGAAATCCGTGAACTGGCAAACCAGAGCGCACAGGCTGCCATTGATACCAGAGAACTGATCGAAAAATCAATCAACGAAGTAAATGAAGGCAACCGTGCGGCAGAACATGCAGCCGATGCCATCCAGTCCGTAATAGAAGGCATCAAAGAAACTGCAGATTTCTCCAGAAATCTGAAAGTCATGATGGAAAGCCAGACAGAGGCAATGCGCCGTGTAGAATCCGGCATCAATGTCATTTCAGAAGTCATTCAGAGCAATGCCGCTACAGCCGAAGAATCTGCAGCAACCAGCGAAGAATTATCCGCGCAGGCATCTGTCCTCGACGAGCTTATCGGACATTTCGTATTACCGGATAAAAGCGAGTACAACAACGTGGAGGAGACGGACGAAGAAGTACAGGAAGAAATCGCAGCAGAAGACTAACTTACATTTTCACCAAAAACCGTTTGAAATCTCATCATACAAAAAGAACCGAATCATCTATTACAGACGATTCGGTTCTTTTTACTTCTTGCCTTAATCTATACTATATTACTACTTCCTGCCGCAGCACTGCTTGTACTTCTTGCCACTGCCGCAAGGACAGGGATCATTCGGATATACCTTGGCATTCTCTCTTCTCTTCGGTCCCCTCGGCGCTGATTCATCCCGGTTCGTCCCGGTAACCTTTGCCACCTGCTCACGTTCCACTTTCTGCTCAATCCGTACATGGAACAGCAGACGCACGGTATCTTCCTGAATATTGGCAATCATACCGTCAAACATATCGTAACCGCTCATCTTATACTCAACCAGCGGATCCCGCTGTCCATACGCCTGCAAGCCAATTCCCTGACGCAGCTGATCCATGTCGTCAATATGATCCATCCATTTGCGGTCAATCACCTTAAGCAGAATCACACGCTCTAACTCGCGAACTGCCTCAGGTTCCGGAAATTCTGCTTCTTTCATCTCATACGCTTTGACAGCCTGCTCCTTCAGCATATGTTTCAATTCATTGGAACGAATTCCCTTAACATCCTCAGGCGTTACCTCCTTCAGAGGGATAATCGGAATCAGAAGCTGGTTCAGCTCATTCAAATCCCACTCTTCACTCTCCTGTTCGGACGAAATACAGGTATCTACCGTATTTTCCACGCGGTCTGTAATCATTTTATAAATTACATCGCGCATACTCTCTCCATCCAGCACGCGGCGGCGTTCTGCATAGATAATCTCCCTCTGCTCGTTCATGACCTGATCATACTCCAGCAGGTTCTTACGGATTCCAAAGTTGTTGCTCTCTATCTTCATCTGCGCTTTCTCAATCGCACTCGTAAGCATCTTATGCTGAATCTCTTCATTCTCCGGCACACCCAGCGTATTAAACATGTTCATCAGCTTTTCAGAGCCAAACAGGCGCATCAGATCATCTTCCAGACAAATGAAGAACTTGGATTCTCCCGGGTCTCCCTGACGACCGGAACGACCGCGCAGCTGATTGTCAATACGTCTCGATTCATGGCGCTCGGTACCGATGATCTTCAATCCCCCCGCTGCCTTCGCGTCATCATCCAGCTTAATATCCGTTCCACGGCCTGCCATGTTCGTTGCAATCGTAACCGCTCCATGCTGTCCTGCCTCTGCCACGATCTCAGCCTCAATCTCATGGAATTTTGCATTCAATACCTTATGCTGAATTCCTTCTCGTTTCAACATGCCGCTGAGTAATTCTGAAGTCTCAATCGTAATCGTTCCAACCAATACAGGCTGTCCCTTTTCGTGAGCCTTTTTGATTTCCTCCACAACGGCGCGGAATTTCTCTTTCTTCGTCTTATATACGGCATCCTGCAAATCTTTCCTCTGCACCGGCTTGTTGGTCGGAATCTCAATAACGTCCATGCCATAAATATCACGGAACTCCTTTTCCTCCGTCAATGCCGTACCTGTCATGCCGGACTTCTTCTTATATTTATTAAAGAAATTCTGGAAGGTTATCGTTGCCAGCGTCTTGCTCTCACGTTTCACCTTAACATGCTCTTTCGCTTCTATTGCCTGATGCAGGCCGTCCGAATAACGACGTCCCGGCATAATTCGTCCGGTGAATTCATCTACAATTACAACCTTCTCGTCCTGTACCACATAATCCTGGTCGCGGAACATCAGATTGTGGGCGCGCAAAGCCAGGATAATATTATGCTGGATCTCCAGGTTATCCGCATCTGCAAGGTTCTCAATGCGGAAGAACTTCTCCGTTTTCTTGACACCCTGTTCCGTCAGGTTTACCACTTTGTCTTTTTCATTGACAATGAAATCTCCGGTTTCCTCATGTTCCACACCCATAATGGCGTCCATCTTGCTGAATTCCGGCATATCCTCGCCACGTACCATCTGCCTTGCCAAAATATCACAGGCCTCGTACAGGCTGGTGGATTTCCCGCTCTGGCCGGAAATAATAAGCGGCGTCCGCGCCTCGTCAATCAACACGGAATCGACCTCGTCAATAATCGCATAGCACAAATCACGCTGTACAAGCTGTTCCTTATAAATTACCATATTGTCACGCAGGTAATCAAAGCCCAGCTCATTATTCGTAACATAGGTAATATCGCAGTTATACGCCTCTCTTCTCTCGTCATTATCCATGGAGTTCAGAACAACGCCGACATTAAGACCCAGAAACTCATGTACTTTTCCCATCCACTCCGCATCACGCTTTGCCAGATAATCATTGACCGTGACAATGTGGACGCCGTTGCCTTCCAGGGCATTTAAATATGCCGGAAGCGTGGACACCAGCGTCTTACCTTCACCGGTCTTCATCTCCGCGATACGTCCCTGATGCAAAATCACGCCGCCAATCAGCTGTACCCGGTAATGCTCCATACCGATAGACCTTCTGGCTGCCTCCCGGACTGCCGCATAGGCCTCCGGAAGAATCTGATCCAGTGTCTGTCCATCTTCCAGACGTTTCTTAAATTCCTTCGTCTTATCCTTTAACTGGTCATCTGTCAACTCCATCATAGCCGTGCGGTACGACTCGATCTTATCTACAATCGGATAGACCCTTTTCAATTCCCGCTGGCTATGTGTGCCAAATACTTTGCTTACAATATTCATCTTACAATGCTCCTATATTTATTCCGGCAGGAACCTGCCATATCTTACTTCCGTCTACACGGACAACTTCTTACATTGTAACACTTTCACTGCCGTTAAACAATACTTAAACCCGTGAACTAATTATGAATTTTCTATGAAATCAGGGGGATTGCCTGCGAGGCAGACAGGATTTCCCGTACAAGTAAAATACCATGGTTTTTCCGTCTCCTGCATTTAAATTTTCAGAATATTCACATACTTATTTATCTGTTTTTTATTATAAGTATGTTTAATATGTAATTTTTAAAAAAGTTGTTGACTTTTTCTTTTTTGTTAGATATAATAAACACATCAAAACAAACAACAAGAAACAAACAAGAACAGGAGGTACAGTCCAATCAAAACATAACGAACTACCCCATAATTTAAGAAAGAGAGGTACAGTCCACCGAACAGATCAATTGATATTCTCTCCGGATAATGAACACAGAGAGATACAGGAATTACCATTAAATCTTTAAACAAATTTTACCAAAGCAGACGAAGGAACTTACACTTTTGAGATGAATCAGTCGATTGTCATTGATAGGAACCCGGATTTCTGGAATGGGAAATTACAATAAGGTTCTTCTCCCGAACGGCAACATGAAACTGGAAGTTTTCTAAAAGGAAGAGGAGCGGTTCATCCACAACGATAACTGCCACATCCCAGGAAAATATATAGTGAAATATTACCAACGCGAAAGCATCCGACCTTGTATTTTCGGAATGGAGAAATCGGCGGAACGATTCACAGGCAGCAACGATTCAAATTGAAAGAAAGAGCTGGAATTTGCAGAAGTAATAATTAAAAAAGATTTGATGATTAAAATAGAAATCAAGAATTTTCATAACGAATCCCTGAAAGAGAATGAAAAAATGGTATGCACTTCCAGCCGGAAACGTTCAGATATGGATACATACAAAAGATTCAGTGGCGAAAAAATTTCGGATAGAGAATTTGAGATTTCAGAAAGAATGAGGAAAGTCCCATGGACAGTATATCTTAAAAGGCTGCATCAGATAGATTGATATCGATGCAGCCTTACTCTGTTAGATTTTCATCTGTAAAATTCCAACATACATTACCCGCTTATTTTAGTAAGCTTTTCCCCAGTACACAAGTTTATGCGCCGGTTTCCCACAACAAACGCATACGTCTGAAACTGGCTCCTCCTCTTTCATTGGCATACAACGCGAGGTTGCCGTAGTGTCTTCTTTAATCTTGTTTTCACATTCCTCACTGCCGCACCACATAGCGCGGATAAATCCTGGCTTATGTTCCACTGCGTCTTTGAACGCTGCATAAGATTTTACATCTGTAATATGGGACTCCAGATGTGCTTTTGCGCGCGCATACATATCTTTTTGAATTGTTTCCAATAACTCCGCTGCTTTCTTTGAAACCTCATCCAACCCACATTCCAGCTTTTCACGCGTATCACGGCGCACAAGGATACATTTTCCCGCCTCAATATCTTTGGGACCAAGCTCCACGCGAATCGGGATGCCGCGCATCTCCTGTTCTGAGAATTTCCAGCCGGGGCTTTTCTCACTGTCATCCAACTTCACACGGATACCCGCTGCCTTTAATGCAGACTTTAACTCTTCTGCCTTCTCCAGCACACCATCCTTATGCTGCTGGATCGGTATCACCATGACCTGCACAGGTGCAATCCTTGGCGGCAGTACAAGACCGGAATCATCCCCATGTACCATGATGATTCCTCCAATCATACGGGTACTCACGCCCCAGGAGGTCTGATGCACATATTGTAATTTGTTGTCACGGTCTGTATATTGAATATCAAATGCTTTCGCAAAACCATCACCGAAATTGTGGCTGGTACCGGACTGCAATGCCTTGCCGTCATGCATCAATGCCTCAATCGTATAGGTCGATTCCGCACCTGCAAATTTCTCTTTCTCCGTCTTCCTTCCCCGGATTACCGGCATCGCCAGAACTTCCTCACAAAAATCAGCATAGAGGTTCAACATCTGTATCGTACGCTCTTCAGCATCTTCTGCCGTCGCGTGCGCAGTATGTCCCTCCTGCCACAAGAATTCACGTGAACGCAGGAAAGGCCTTGTCTCCTTCTCCCAGCGCACCACGGAACACCACTGATTATAACATTTCGGCAAATCGCGGTAGGACTGGATATCGTTTGCATAAAAATCACAAAACAGTGTCTCCGATGTCGGACGCACACACATCCTCTCCTGCAATGGATTCAAACCGCCATGCGTCACCCAGGCTACCTCCGGTGCAAATCCTTCTACGTGGTCTTTCTCCTTCTGGAGCAGGCTTTCCGGGATAAATATCGGCATATAAACGTTCTCTACCCCTGTCTCTTTAAACCTTCGATCCAATTCATTCTGAATATTTTCCCAGATCGCATATCCTGCCGGTTTGATTACCATACAGCCTTTGACACTGGAATAATCAATCAACTCAGCCTTTTTTACCACATCTGTATACCACTGTGCAAAATCAACATCCATAGATGTGATGGCCTCTACTAATTTCTTGTCTTTCGCCATGATTCCTCTCCTGCTAACGATTTTCTCTCTTTACAACTACGGCTATTCTAAGATAATTCGTTTAGATTGTCAAGTAAATTTCCCGAATCAGGATATAAGACAAAGGTCCCAGGGCAAATCCCCACAAGCCATAAACCCCAAGCCCGACATAGATGCTGGCAATCACCGACAGGGGATGCATCCCCAGCTTATTTCCGAGAAGTTTTGGCTCTAATATTTCGCGCAGCAGGCTGCAAATCGTATAGATAACGGTATAAATTGCCGCCAGCATATATTTCCCCTGCATCATCTCAATTATTGCCCAGGGCACAAAAATCGTACCGGTTCCCAGAAACGGCATAGCGTCGCAAATCCCGATTCCACACCCTGCCAGCAGGGCATATTCATTGCCGGACAAATACAGCCCAGCCACGCAGACAGCCGTAATGATGAGCATGATGATAAACTGCGCCTTGATATACGCGCCCCCCGCCTCGTAGGTGCGCCTACAGACCTTAAGCCCTATCTGCCCGATAGGATGGCGTTCGAGCGCTGTCCGTATTTTCTGGTAATCTTTCAGAATTAAAATCGTGCTGATAATCACGACAAAACAGATGCCGATCCACACAAACAAATTTTTGGCATACGATATCGTCCCATTCATCAATGCCGGTACGACATTTGATTTCATATGCTGCATAATTCCCGGAATTTGCTTTTGTACGCCATCATGAATCATGTCCGCCTGTATTCCTGTAAAATTCTCCACCTGGCAGCAGCATTCATAGAAAAAATCTCCCGTCTGCCGTCTGTAACTGTCCAGATTTTCAACCACGGTCTTGATTTGTATGAGCAAAGTCCTCACAAACACAACCACCAAAAATCCCAGCATCAGAAATAACAGTCCCACCAGCAGGGACGACCAGACGCTTCTCTTCCATCTCAATTTTTCCTCCAGCTTTCCCACCAGTGGATTTAAAAGTTTCGCCAACAGGAACGCCATAAAAAAGGGGATTACAAGCGGCAGCAGCCAGCGGATGCAGACATAGACTGCCAGTGTAATCCCCAAAATCTTTGCTATTTTCTGTACGTTTTCTTTCACTTCATTCCGCATGGAATCAGTATGCGCACTTTGTGAAATTTCTATTCCTGCATATGCCCCTTCCGGGGCATGCAGGCTATTTTACAGTTACCTTGATTGTCTTGTATACGCCATTCTGGGCATATACATATATGCTGCAGGTTCCTTTCTTCTTTCCTTTGATGACGCCCTTCTTCGTCACGGTCGCCACCGCTGCATTGCTGCTCTCGTAGCAGATCTTGCGGTGCTGCTTGAATTTTCCTTTCTTGCTGCCCAATACTACCTTCGCCTTGATCCGGAAGGTCTTCCCTTTCTTTATGGATGCCTTCGTCTTGTTCAGCTTCACTCCCTTGGCGTTCACATACTTGCCGGTCGTGAACACATGGAGCATCTTGGAGGCTGAGATCGTGATTTTCCTGTCGCCCACCAGCTTGTAGGCGCGCACCACGTATTTGTACGGGGAGTTCTTCTTCAGCCTGCTCTGGGTGTACTTCTGCTTGTTCCCGCCCTTCAATGTCTTCAGCAGTTTCAGCTTGTTGTTCTTCCCGCAGCTTGCCCCGTATATCAGGTAGCCGTCCGCCCCTTTGACCTTCTTCCATGTCAGGGTGGCCTTGGTCGCAGTTATCTTGGTCGCCTTTGCCTGGAGCTTGCTGAACACTGAGCCTCGGATGTCGCTTTCCGACTTCTGCCCCAGGATGCTGTCGTCGGTGATCAGCAGGGTCTCTAAGTCCACTCCCAGGTCTTTTGCAATCTTCTGGATCTCCTGTGCCTCCTCAATGCTGATGCCCAGTGTCTCCGCGATGTCCTCGACCTGCTTCTTCGTTTCCGGTGGCAGGGCTGCCAGCCTTTCCAGGTCACTGTATTCCTTCTCCGCGTCTTCCAGTTTCTTCCTGGTTCCCTCCGGAACCAATGCCTTCTGGGCGGCGGTCAGCCCTTCATATGCCGCCCTGGCGGCGTCAATCTTCTGTTTTGTCTCCCCATCCAGCTTAACAGGGCTGGGGATGGCGTCGATCAGCCCCTTCACATGGTCTGCCGCTGCCTGGTCCATATTGGAATCCCCCGGCTTTATCGGCGTCTGCCCGGAGGTGATCCCTGCCGGATCCGTCCCGGAGCCTGTGCCTTCCCCGATTCCGGTCAGGTCCTTGTTGACCTCGTCCGTCTTCTGGTAGTAGTCGTCCTTCACAGCGTCCCCATTGGTGTTCTGGTTGTTTCCTATGATGGCTCCCGGCTTGCCGCCTCCATCTCCCGTAGATGTCACATTCCCAGAGTTGGTGCAGCCTTCTACGGTTCCATTCGTTCCATTCGTTCCGGCAATTCCTCCCACGTCGTCCTTGCCTGCCACGGGGGCGGTGTTCGTGTCGTCTTTCAGCGTACCGTCGTTCCTTCCGGCGATTCCTCCCGCGCCGGTTCCACCCCCGGTGACGGTTCCATTGTTCGTGCTGTCCTCCACGATGCCAGTTCCACCGTTGTTCCCGGTGATTCCCCCGACATTGTCGTTTCCGCTTACGTCGCCTGTGTTCTCTTCTCCGCTTATGGTTCCGGCATTGTTCCCGGCAATTCCGCCGACGTTGTCCCCTCCGGTGACTTCTCCGGAGTTCGTGTCGTTTTTCACGCTGCCGTTCTCGCCGTTGTCCCCGGCGATCCCCCCGGCATTGTTCCCCCCGGTGACCTTCCCCTCGTTGACGTTGTAGCTGAGCATGCTGTCATTCTTCCCGGCAATCCCTCCGACTCCTGTCCCAGTCCCGGTGACGTCCCCGAAGTTCGTGTTGTTGCCCGCATTGCCGAGTTTGCCTGCCGACGTTGTGTTGTGCCCAACAATTCCCCCGACATTGTTGACGCCGCTCACCTCTCCCCCGTTGTTGCTCATGCTTACGGAGCTTGTGCTGGTTCCGGCAATCCCCCCAACGTTGTCCTTGCCGTCTACTTTTCCGCTGTTGAAGAATCCGCTTGCCTCTCCGGCATTGTTTCCTATGATTCCCCCCACATTGTTGCTGCCGCTCACCTCTCCTGAATTTCCGCCGCCGCTTACCGTCCCTGTATTGGTCCCGGCAATCCCCCCGACGTTGTCCTTGCCGCTTGCTGTCCCTGTGTTGAAACTGTCCCTTATCGTTCCCGCGTTGATCCCGGCGACGCCTCCCACGTCATTTCCGTTTCCAGCCACGGTCGCTCTGTTCATGCAGCTGATGATCGTCCCGTCGTTCCTTCCAGCGATTCCCCCGACATTGCCCCTGCCTGTCACGGTTCCCTCCACCGTCAGGTTCTTGATGGTTCCCCCGTTGACTCCAAAGAGTCCCTGGTTGTCCTTGCTAGCGTCATCGATGTACAGCCCGCTTACCGTGGGCGAGTCCCCATTGCGGGCTTCCCCCTCTATTGTCCCTTTGAATGGGTGTTCCTCCGTCCCAATCGGCGTCCATGGGTTCCCTGCGCTGCCGCCCAGGTCTATGTCGGCAGTTACCTTGAAATAGATGCCTTCCTGGCTTTCCCCTCCGTTGACAAGGTCGCGCAGCCTCTCCAGGTCTGCCCGGCTGCCAATCTGGTAGGGGTCTTCCGCTGTTCCTGAACCATTGAACGGCTTGCCTGGGTTTATCGGCGTCTGCCCGGAGGCAATCCCTGCCGGGTCCGTCCCGGAGCCTGTGCCTTCCCCGATTCCGGTCAGGTCCTTGTTGATGTTCTCCGTCTTCTGGTAGTAGTCATTCTTCACGGCGTCCCCATTAGTGTTCTGGTTGTTTCCTATGATGGCTCCCGGCTTGCCGCCTCCATCTCCCGTGCCTGTCACATTCCCGGAGTTGGTGCAGCCTTCTACGGTTCCATTCGTTCCATTCGTTCCGGCAATTCCTCCCACGTCGTCCTTGCCTGCCACGGGGGCGGTGTTGGTGCCGCTGTCCAGCGTTCCGTCGTTCCTTCCGGCAATTCCTCCCACGCTGCTGTTGCCGCTTACGTCGCCTGTGTTGCCGCTTACGTTCACGGTTCCCGCGTTGTTCCCGGTGATGCCTCCGACGCCGGTTCCAGTTCCGGTCACGCTTCCATTGTTCATGCAGCCCATAATGGTTCCTTCATTCTTTCCGGCAATTCCGCCCACGTTGTCTTCCCCGCTCACGTCCACGTTAGTGGTGCAGTCCCTGATCGCCCCTGTGTTGCTCCCGGCGATTCCGCCCACGTTGTCCTTGCCCGTCACGGTTCCTGACACGGTAAGGCTTTTGATGGTTCCCCCATTGACCCCAAAGAGCCCCTGGTTGTTCCCATTGGCGTCATTGATGTACAGCCCGCTTACCGTGCGGCTGTTTCCGTCCAATATCCCTTTGAATGGGTGTTCCTCCGTCCCAATCGGTGTCCATGGGTTCCCTGCGCTGCCGCCCAGGTCTATGTCGGCAGTTACCTTGAAATGGATGCCTTCCTGGCTTTCCCCGCCGTTGACAAGGTCACGCAGCTTCTCCAGGTCTGCCCGGCTGCCAATCTGGTATGGGTCTTCTGCCGTTCCTGAGCCTTCAAAGGGCTTTCCCGGGGTTCCTGCCTGCTCCACGTTCCCGTCCTTGTCAACGGTCCCGCCCTCCGGCAGCTCCATTTCTTCTCCTTCCCCGGTCTGCACCTTTCCTCCGGCAGGCACGGTAATCTTCCCATCTTTGTCCGCCGTGACCTTTCCTCCCTCCGGCGCCGTTACTGTGGTTTCGCCTCGGACAATCTTGTCCGCCTCTACGGTCCCGTCCTTGTCAACGGTCCCGCCGTTCGGCAGCCCCATCTCTTCTCCTTCCCCAGTCTGCACCTTTCCTCCGGCGGGCACGGTAATCTTCCCATCCACGTCCGTCGTGACCTTTCCTCCCTCCGGCGCCGCTGCCGTGATCCCCCCTCTGATGATCCCGTCGGCCTCTACGTTTCCGAATATGTCAACGATACCGCCGTTTGGCAGGGTCATCCACTCCTCGTTCCCGACCCGTACCTTTCCTCCGGCAGGCACGGTAACCCTGCCATCCTCGGCAACCTGGACGTTGCCCTTCCCCCCCGGCAGCTCGACTCTCACGTCATTCGTCCCGTCGTGCCCCCTGTCTATTTGAACCTGGCCATACGTAGTGTTTTTTATGGTTGCTCCTTCCAGCACGATTGTTTTTCCTGGTTTCAATAAGGGGTTCCTGCCCATCTTGGCATAAGGCATCTTGCTTTCGCCCAATGTCATTTCCAGCCAGAACACACAGTCTGCAAAGTCAATGTCCCCGGATATTTGGCAGGTTTCCTGGATCTGCTCTTTTGTGACAGCCGTCTCCACTTCCCCTACAGGCACGCTGTAATACCAGTCGCTGGTCCCGTCATTGCCCTGGATCACAAGGGAGACGATTGCCTCTGCGTCTGCATCCCTCTGCGCCACAATTCCATCGATCCCATTGTCATATTTCACGGTTCCTATCTTTCGGTCGGCGCCGTCCAGCCTCAATGACATTGCCGCATCGTCCCCTATCTTTGCCCCTGTGCTTTCCGTCAATGACGCTTCCGCGGCAGACGCGAAGAGGACAGGGGACAGGTCCAGTTCGAAAGTGGGCCGCACTTCACGCTTGGAGGAGCCAGGTGAAGAGCTGCTAACGTTTCCCCATCCATCATACAGCTTCGCACACATAGCATCACCGCCGTACGAACTAGAGCCGAACGGTTTCGCGGGTATGCGCAGCCAAAAGTTCGGATGATAATTACTACTTTCCTCTCCCCAATATATAGAATCGACACGCAAGCCATTGTAATATGAATCGCCAGGGCCATTTTCTCCCACTATGAGCCAATTGGATTTACCGGCTGAATATATGCCATTTACCAGATACAGTTTATCGGCTGTGGCATAATATACCTCGTTATACGTATCGTACGTATAGATCGTTGTATCCTTCATCAGGCCTTGCTCTTCCGTTGAAAAGAAAGATGCTTCCAGTTGTTTTACCTTCGTTCTCATCGGACTGGTCCCATAATGATTATGATATACTCGTGATGGCTCTGTTTCATAAATACAACCAGAATCAGCCTCATATGGTTTATCGCTGCTAAGGCCGCTGCAAAAAGTTGTCTCTTCCATCAGCGGGCTTGCCGAAAACAGCGTCACGCTGTCCCCGCCCTGGCTTCCCGCTATCCACCATTCCTGGTTGTCCTTTCCAAAATAGAGCTTTGCCGAATTTGTGCCGTCCGTTTCATCCGTGTTGAAAGCCTTTAGCTGTTCTACCGTCGCAAACTTGGTGGGCTCTGACGTCCCAGCCGCATGGACTTCCCTGCCAAGCGCCGGAACTGAAGTCACTGCCATTGCCGCTGCCAGCGCAAGCGAACCAATTCTCCTCTTTAAGTTTCCTCGTTTCTTCAAAATATCTCATCCTCCAATCTTAATTCCGGGATAACCCAGATTAATTTTTATTTATTCTATAACACCAAGAAATCAATTTGGGCATTTTTGTACGGATTGCACTTTTTTAATGATAACTTGCAGTTCAATCATATTGGAAATTCGCCGGATTTTTCTCCATCATTCAGAATATCGTAGGAGAAATTACCCTACAAGATTTCTCAGCAACAAATGATATTTTTGCGGAAAATGCGTGGTATTTCAGAAATGCACTTGTGCGCGCAAATTACACCAACCTGCAAAAAGGACTACACGAAACTACAGAATATCTGGAAATATTCCTCAGAAACCTGCTTCTGGGTGAAAAAAATGAACTACACAACCGAAACCTGCACATAAGCAGACTTTGGAAAATAGAAAAAGTGGACATTGGAACTCAAAAAGTGGACTTCATAGCTGAAAAAGCGGACATTCAAACTCAAAAAGTGGACATCCAACCTCAAAAAGCAGATATCATCGAACCCATATCCGGGCACGGAAAAGGAAAATATAAATTTAAAAAATGACAGGGAGGGGTTGACCCTCCCTGCACGTTATGGTTCATTGTTATAGAATGTAAGTAAATCTTAATTTTTCTTTATCTCTTCTAAATTAATTCATTCTCTGAATGAGGACAACCTTGCCATCCTGCACATAAACGAACAGCATACTTCCACCGCTGGAGAAAACCCATTGTTCCCAGTTCCCCCCATAATAATTTCTCTGCTTTGGACTGCCCCAGGTCGTCAGACACGCATCACCAATGGACATCCCCACATATATTGAATCTCCATAATAAACCATGCGGGAATCATAATCCTTTCGTTTCTTAAACCTGTCGCTATAGGTTGCCCTTGCCTGTTCCCCAGCCGTTGCCGAACCTATGGGAATAGTCACAATCTGCCTTCTCTTATTCGACGTTATTCTTTTCTTATAAGTCCTGCCGCCCACATTCACTGTCACGACATCGCCTTTGTATGCACCGGTAACCTTGCACGAAACCTTCCCGCTGTCGCGGAAAATGGTATTGGTAAATTTTATCGTTCCTTTTGCCCTTTTGATCTTCGTTGTCCTTTTCCCATAAGCCCCTTCTTTCGTCTTTACGAACAATGTAACTCTTGTCCCGGTCTTATGAGGCTTAACCTTGACAGAAAAGCTGCCATCTTTTTTGGCTTTCGACTTGTATGTCTTTTTGCCAATTTTTACCGACACGGAAGCCTTTGGTACCGTGTCCCCTGTAACCTTCCAGCTTCCAGACTCCACCTTGTTCAGATGAATGTCCGACAGCGTATGCGGTATCTTATAGGCGACTTCATAATCATTGCCCTCTTCATCGGTAATGATAATTTTGATTGTAGACCCAACTTTCACAGAATACTCTATATAAAAAGTATCATCAACATCATCACCGCCACCTTTTGCCTTATATTTCTTGCCATTGATATATGCATATGCTTTCTCTATATCCTCCGAATATTCAGAATCACCGAGATAAAAATATGGTTCAAATTCAATATAATTATACGTGAACTCCACGATGTCAAGCTTGACCTTGGGCGGACTGGGAATTTTAAAATTCATTTTTGTTCCCTTCGACGTGTTTAAATCCTCATACCAGACCGTAATTGCCGTACCCGGTTTCTGCTCCGGATAGCTCACCATAACACACCATCCTGAATCATGCTCAACATGTTCATCAGATCCCTTATACACATTTTCGCCAATTTGTACGCAAATCCTGCCATGTATTATTGATTTTGCATATACTGCTGTCGCAGTGACATCCAATATACTATCTCTGTCATTATATTCCTCTAATACAGAAACATCCACAAATTCATTCAGCACACGCGTCGTCTGTGTGAGGCAGCATCCATGATCATCCATAAGGTCGAACGTCAGCTCCGCGCCTTCCCGCTGCTCCGGATACATAACCGTAAAGTTGCCATATTGGTCAACACGTTCTTCATAAACCCTTCCTCCAATTCGAACACGAACCTTCGTCGGAACCTGTTTCAAAGATCTTTCATACACGTTTCCTGTCAGCATTTCCGGATATGCCCTGTTGTATGCTGTCAAAAAACTACATTCCTTGATGGTAAACTTCTTTTTCAGGGTTATGACCCCGCTTTTATTTTCCATCCAAACAGTAATCCTCGTGCCTGGCTGCTGCAAAGGATACTGCACACTTCCAAACCTGGTTTCCCTATCCGCTTCATAACCGTATTCCGTATAATAAACCTCTTCCCCAACCTTTACTGCCATCCTCTCATCCGCAGAAAATTGCGTAAACCCAACATACTTTTCAAATCTTATACCATCTGGAAATGCCTTAAGAACCATGTATCTTAAAACATCCGACATTTCCGTCTTCCCTGTATATGTCCGCACACAGCCATATTCGTCAGAAATCTTAACCGTTACCTTTCGGTCACTTTCTAACTGCGGATACAAAATAACAATATTGTTATCCTGAATCACCCCTTCGTATTCGACAGAATCCACTTCTGCCACCGCCTGCACTATTTTGCAGTCCGATTTATAATCAATATCCACCCGATCGCGTTCATAATATATTTCAGCAGAAAAATCGCATTCTACTTCCCCATTTTCAGACGCCTCTTCTCCATTCTGCCCATATAATTTCAGGCAATAGTTCTTTCCGCTTTCCAGATAAGAACCTTCGGGAATTGAAAGCTGGTACCCCTTCTTCCCTTCTTCTATCATAAAATCTATGCTAATTTCCATTGGCTCTTCCTCTGAAGAAGAGGAAATGACAGCCCTTGCCTCCTGTGGCGGCAGTAAACCGCCAAATTCAAAAGAAATGCCAAGATGCCCGAACTTTACATTTTCCAATACCCATTCCTGAAATTCGTCGTTATTTCCTTCTGCCGCTGCAAAACCTACCCCTGTAAATAGCATGGTGATCACTAAAAGTACGGCTATGATATGTTTTGCATATTTCATCATCGCAAAATCCCCCTTCCTGACGTTCGATATCCCAAATTCCGTCAACAAAATCCACTTTATGCCATGTTCTCTCTTAACATTGATTATAGCAGGTTATATGGTGCTATTCAATATTTTAGAAATAAGGATTTTAACTTCTATTTTACAAAACTTGTACATGTTTCTTCAATAATCTTGACATGAAATAAGCCCTATGATAACATATCCGGCAGATAACCATAATTTATTATACATTTGGACGAAAAAATTAAAGGAGAATTTCAAAATGGCTGATGAACACAAGGAAGGATTGAACACGGAACTGATATGGAAGGATTTGCAAAACTGCTGCATGGAAGATTCTGTGTGCAGTCAATGCCAAAGCGAAAAATGTGTTATAGGCTACGCCAAAAAATGTATCAAAAACTTCGAAAAAGAACCGAAAAAGGAAGTTCCAGGCGGCACAAAACAGATTCCTATGGCGGACTATAAAACATTTGACGAGATGGCATTGGAAGTTGCAATTGCACACATTTTAAAAGAATGCAAAGACTGCAAGGAAGACCACGTCGAGGACTGCATTATCAATGTTATCCGCAACTGCTACGAGATGGGGCTTTTCGATAAAACACTGCCCTATGAGGGAAGTGCATTACAATATCTGGTCAGCCTGAAATCGGACTTCCCGGATAAATCTATCCAAATCGCCGATTCCTATTTGAAATAATTTTACTGGCTTTCAGAAATTTGAGGGGACTGAAAATATGCGGAAAATATCTGGATTTGCGGCGGTGCTAATGTCGTCCAGCAGTTCGTAAACAGAGATATCATAGATTGCTATTACATTACTGTGGTTCCAGTTCTCTTAGGTTCCGGCATTCGCCTTTGGGGACACGGCAGACAGGAAATTAAATTGAAATTGCTAAAAACACGCACCTATAATGGGATGGTAGATTTAGTTTATGCCCGACGATAGAACAGAATTTCATTCACTTTCTCCATACAGTTCTTTCCTTAAGCTTTCACAGATTTCTGCCATCTCCTGCAAATCTTCCTCCGGACACATTTGACTTACGTCATAAGCTGTCGTCTGTGTCGCCAATATAGTTATTCCAATACTTATCTGCAATATACATTTCCTGTTTCCTCCCGATTAATACCGTTTATATATTTCTCCACGATTATCTATATCAATAACATATACAATTAGCTTTCCATTATCTATAGTATAAACAATACGATAATTACCCACACGCAATCTCAACAAATTTTCATGTCCCCTTAATTTTTTTATGTCCTCTCCATTTGGAAGTCGCTCTATTGCAGATACAACACGTTTTTTTTCATTTATGGGCAGCCTGTCAATAAATTTTTTAGCCTTCTTTTTGATGATAATTTGGTACATCAATCAAGCCCCCATTCTTTTAAACATTCCTCAAACGGTATGTCTTCCTTGTCTTCATCTGGTGCATTCTCATAATTTTCTACCATTTTTTGGCAAAAAATATCGTCTGCCTCCTCATCAGCTGCCACCCCCTGAACGTACGCTAACACATAGCCGATTTTATAATCTGGTATAACATCCAATAATTCAACTATCCTTTCTCTGTTACTCATATACAGCACCTTCCTTCCCACTAAAGATTTTATATTTCAAAAACGCCGGATAACTTTACAGGGATTACCTACTGCAACGCAATTTGCAGATATCAAATGGATCACAACGCTCCCTGCACCAATCACGATGGAAAGTTGTTCCAGTTTCTTCCCAGTTCGATATTTTTCCCATAATCACAATGAAACGGCGTGTCATATGTATTAATCTGTAAAATAATGTTCAAAAATCTTACCTTTCGGCTCCACCGCAAATTCCATATTCTTCCCGGTAACTGGATGTATAAAAGCAATCCTCTCTGCGCAAAGCCCCACTGGAAGATAACCCGCTGTGCAGCCTGGATTATATTTCTTATCCCCGATGAGCGGATGATCCGCATTTGCCATCTGTACACGAATCTGATGATGGCGTCCAGTCTCCAGCTGCACCCGCACAAGGCTGACAGCGCCATTTTCCGCAACAGGGATTTCAGAATGGCACTCCTGCTGGCTGGCATGATCCGTTTCCTGTATTTTATGCACTTTCTCCACTTCGTATCTGAGTATCGCACGTTTGGAGCCACGCGTACCCGCTGGAACTACACGTGACATATTTGCCTTTCGGTCATGCAAAAGGTAATCGTCCAATACGCCCGATGGCTCATCAAATACACCTTCCACCAGCGCAAGATACGATTTATTCATATTTCTTTCTCTGGACTGGCGGCTCAACTCTGCCGCCGCCTGCTTGTTCCTCGCAAATACAATGACGCCCTCCACAGGCTGGTCAAGGCGGTGTATCACAAATACCTGCGTATTCTCCTCACCTTTGGCTGCCAGATAATTGCGCAGAAGGCTCACCATGTCCGGCGTCCTAGCATTTGCTGTCTGCACCGGAATGCCGGGCAGCTTATGGCAGACGATGAGGGCGTCATCCTCATAAATAATTTCCAATTTACTATTCATCTTTTCAAACTTTGAATCGGTACCCAACGCCCCAAATGGTCTCAATGTACTGGGGCTTCGCCGTATTGATTTCTACTTTCTCGCGGATTTTCTTGATATGGACAGTGACCGTGGCAATGTCGCCCACGGATTCCAAATCCCAAATCTTACTGAACAGCTCCTCTTTACTGAACACGCGGTTGGGATTCTGTGCAAGGAACGACAAAAGGTCAAATTCCTTGGTGGTGAACTGTTTCTCCTCCTCGTTGACCCACACTCTTCTGGCGGTTTTGTCAATCTTCAGACCGCGGATTTCTATCATGTCATTTTCCTGGACATTGCTGTTAATCAGCCTCTCATATCTCGAGAGATGCGCCTTGACCCTTGCTACCAGCTCGCTCGGAGAAAACGGTTTCGTAATGTAATCATCCGCCCCCAGCCCCAGACCGCGAATTTTGTCAATATCGTCCTTTTTCGCCGACACCATCAATATGGGCGTGTTCTTATTCTCACGGATTTTCTTGCAGATTTCGAATCCGTCTACACCGGGCAGCATCAAATCCAGAAGAAACATATCAAACTCTTCACTGAGCGCACGCGCAAGGCCGCGTTCTCCGTCATTTTCAATTTCCACCTCAAAACCGCTTAGTTCCAGATAATCCTTCTCCAGATCGGCAATCGCCACTTCATCTTCCACAATCAATATTTTACTCAACTTACTACCTCCTGATATTTTCGAATGACAAAATACATGATAGTGCCTGTCCCCTCTTTGCTATTTGCCCAAATCTTCCCTCCATGGTCTTCTATGATCTTCTTCACGATAGACAAACCGATGCCGCTGCCTCCGGTAGAAGAATTTCTGGATGCGTCCGCCCTGTAAAAGCGGTCAAAAATATGCGGCAGGTCTTTGGCGGGAATCCCCTTGCCATTATCCTCAAATTCCATCTGTATAAAATCACCTACATCACGGATACGAATGTTGATAAAGCCTTGCTCCTTGTCCAGATATTTTATGGAATTGCTGATGATATTGTTAATCACGCGCCGCAGCTGCTCCGGATCCGCGATGATCAACACGTCCTTATCCGCATAGTCTATATAATTCAGGCGGATATTTTTCGCCTCCAGATCCAGGCCGACTTCCTCCACGCAATCCTCAAAATAATCCGCCACATTGATACGGCTGAAATTATAGGGAATGCGGTTGGTGTCAATCTTGGAATACAGCGTCAGTTCATTGATCAGCGTATCCATCTCATTTGCCTTATTGTAAATGGTGCGGATATATTTGTCCTGTTTCTCCGGTGTATCTGCCACGCCGTCCATAATTCCTTCCACATATCCCTTGATGGCGGTAATCGGTGTTTTTAAATCATGGGAAATATTACTGATGAGCACACGGTTCTCACGCTCTCCCTCCAGTTTTTCCTCCTCAGACTCTTTCAGGCGAAAACGCATTTCCTCAAAATTACGGCACAATTCCCCGATTTCGTCTTTGCCTTCCGCCTCCACGGTAAAATCCAGATTCCCGGCTTTGATATTCTGCGCCGCCACCTGCAGCTTGTGAATCGGATTGATAATTCCCTGATAAATCCACACCGTCAGCATCCCCGCCGTAAATATCAAAATCAACAGCACGGAAATCATCAAATCAACCAGCACGCCCTTAACGTCCGGCAAAAGCTGTTCCAGAGAAGTGATAATGAAAACGCTTCCCCGGCTGCCGTCCGCAAACGCAACGTCAATCTGCTTGATTAGCGCCTGCTCCTCTCCCTCCAGATAAAATCCGGAACCCGCACTCTGCAGCACATCGCTGTCATATTCCGGAAGATTTTCCCTGAGTTCCTGATTGGCAGTTTTGTTCCCCTCGTAAATCAGCTCTTCTCCGCGCCTTACAATTAGATAAGAATATCTCTTTTCAAGTTCGGCATTCACCTGATTCAGATATTCCTGTTGTTCGAATTTCTCCGGCGTTTCCTTCGCCACTTTCTGCAAATTTTCGTATGTGGATTTGGTAAAATGGCTGAGTGCCTCAAAAGAATTAACAAAATAGTCGTATGCATTTCCATCCGTATCATAAATCTGTCGCATCGCCCGCATCTGGTATTTGCCAAATCCCCACATAGTAGCTCCGGCAAGCAGCACCGGCACCAATATAATGATAAAAAACGAGATAATCAATCTGGTTCTCAGTTTCATAATTGCTCTTCCAGCCTCCTCAGGTCATATTATATCAACTTCTTCTCTGAATTCCTATGGAAAATTTCTAAAAAAGTCTTAAATTTGTCTAAACTGCATGGCCGCATAAAATCAGACAACGACCGGCTGTTTCCCAAGCTGCGTACAAACACACTTTTCTTTCTTTTACATATACTGTAGGGATTATTTCTTTTCGAGGAAACTTATGGAGATGCCAAATATCACCATACTCGGTGGAGACATGAGACAATGTTATGCTGCACAATACCTGCATTCTCTTGGCTGGAATGTCACGTGCTGCCGTACGCCGGATTTCCCATATAAATCCGGAATTATACAGGCGGATTCCCTGACAGACGCCCTGGAACATTGCCGTATGATCCTTGCGCCTACACCATTGACGCGTGACAAAAAGAACCTGTATCAGGCAGAGACGAATGCCATGCCCTGTCCTCTGGATGACCTGTGGGACTTACTCACTTCAAATCATAGATTGGCAGTCTGTAACCTGCCTGAAGAATATCGCAAAATACTGGTAAATAGCGGTTGTGAAATTCTGGATTTTGGCAATGATGCTTTTTTCCAGAATCAAAATGCCGCGCTTACCGCTGAAGGGGTTCTGGCAGAGGTTATCCGCTGTACGCCGTTTGCCCTTTCCTCCGTAAACATCCTGCTTTTGGGATACGGATTCTGCGGAGCGGCAATCAGCAAACTGTTCCTCCCAATGTGTGGAAATATTTATCTGGTTGAGCAGGACATGAAAAAACAGGAAAATGCAAGGCAACAGGGGCTCTCTCCCATCTGCGCCGACGATTTTCCCCATATACTGCCAGAATGCCGGCTCGTAATCAATACCGTACCGGCTCCCATCCTGGACACCGCACAGTTAGCGCAATTGCACAGTTCCTGCCATATATTCGACATTGCCTCTTCCCCCTTTGGTTTTCCGGCGGATATTACAGAGCAATGCCTGCTGCCTCATTTTAGGCTCCCGGGCATTCCCGGACGTTTCTCTCCTGTTACTGCCGGTGAAATGATTGGCAGGACGATAGAAAGGATGGCTGAACATGCTTTATGATTTTCATGATAAATCTATTGGAATCGGTTTTACCGGCTCCTTTTGCACCTATGAAAAAATATTCCGGACACTGGAAGACTTAAAACAGACCGGCGCAAAACTTCTCCCGGTATTTTCGATAAACGCTTCCTCCCTGGACTCGCGCTTTGGCACAAGCGCGTCTTTTCTGGAGCGCGCAGAGCTTCTGACCGGCCATGCGCCGATTACCACAATTCCTGCAGCGGAACCGATTGGCCCCAAAGGTTTGATGGATATTCTGGTCATAGCTCCCTGTACCGGAAACACGCTTTCCAAACTGGCAAATGGAATTTCCGATACGCCTGTGCTGATGGCTGCAAAATCCCATCTGCGCAACAACCGCCCGCTGGTTATTTCCCTGTCCACCAATGATGCCCTGGGGATGAATTTAAAAAATATCGGCATTCTTTTGAATACGAAAAATATTTATTTCGTCCCCTTCGGACAGGACGATTACCAGGCAAAACCAAACTCCATGACGGCTTTTACAGAACTCCTTCCGGAGACGATTGACGCCGCGCTGAACGGAAAACAGATTCAGCCGGTGATTCGAAGCCCTCATACCATTTAACTTTATCGGCCACGCTACAAGGCATCAGGACTCCTCATGCCAATGAGTATTCCATCATCTCATAATGTAATTTGCTGCCCTCTGCTATCTCCGGGGGCAGCAATGCCCTTGCCACACATTTTTCTTCCTCCTGCGGCTGATCCACCTGCCGCAGATATGCGTAATCTCCGTCAATCCGTGCCACCGTATATTCCATCGGTCCTAAATTCATGGTTGTTCCCTCGCTTTCTCATGCAATGCTAAAATATCCGCTATCTCCTCCGGCGGTATCCTTGTATAGGCGCAAAGCTCCTGGACGGTCGGATCCGTCCCATTCTCCTTTGCCAGCGCTTTTCTCGCTTCATATACCAGGCTCACCTTGGCAAGAATGGTATTCTCACTGTCCGCCTCTCCTTCCAGATCCTGGCGGTACTGCTGCATCCCCTCCCGTATAAGTTCCTCCAGATGGTTCTCCAGGCGTTTCTGCTGCGCTGTATCCAACTTTCCTGCGCCTTCCATGCCATATTCTGCCCCTTTGCCTGTCAGCTGTTTCATTGCAAGCAGGAGGCTGATATTCCCCTCCTGCACCAAATCCTCCAAAAACACATTTGCAGTGGCGTACTCTTTTGCAATGTGGATGATTTTTTTCAGCCATTGACCTGATATTTCCTCCGTGACGGATTCCTCGCCTGCCAGTAAGCGTTGATACAATATATTCTGCTGTTCTTCTGTCAGGGAAGGCACTGCGGCAATCTCCCGCAGATACATCTGGAAATGCGGATTTTTTGCTTTATCTTTTGCCTTTTCCTGAGATTTCGACTCTGCCTGAAACCCTTGTTTCCCTTCTGTCTGTGCCGTCTCCTTTGACGGTGTCAGCAGGAACTGATATACCATTTCCTGTTGCTCTTTTGATAGCTCCATGTCCTGAAAGTAGCTGCCGATTTCTTCCTTCGTCAGCGGCTTGGAACTTGCCTTCACAATTTCCTGCACGGAATGCAGTGTTTCCATAAATGTTATTTTGTCTACCATATATTCCCTTCCATGATTAAATAATTATTGCCCTGCCTCCTGCACCCTCTTTTGGATTTCCAGGTTCAGTTGTTCCAGATATGCGTCCACATTCACCTCATTCTGATAGGTTTCCATGTAGTCCGACCACGATTTTTCAAATTCTGCCTCCGAAGACATGATGACCTTCGGCAGCCACAGACGTTTTACCCGCTCCATATCAGCCCTTGCCTGCCCGTAATCACTGTCTGCCGGCCAGTCCGCAACGCAGGAATACAGCGGAAACCAGGGACTACCCTCCGTCTCTTCCCCCAAAAACTCCTTCCATGTCTGAAATCCATAGGCGTCCAGAACTTTCTTATCATAATCCGAGAGTTTCTGATAATATTCCGCGGGCTGTTCCGACGGAAGAACCGTGTTGATGCCGTCCGCGGACATTCCTTCGTATGCAGGAAAATACGTGTAGCTACAGGTGTTTTCTTTTAAGAAATCTCCATTTCCCCAGTTGTTTCTCTGCTCATCCGTGCGATAAAACAATCCCTGCTCATCAACCTCATAATCAACGCCTTCCTCGCCCCAGTAGCGCAGCGTCATAATCTCCGGTTTCAGCAGGTCATTGAGAAACTGCAACGCCCCCTCTACATCCTTGCAATCTACGGAAATCCCAACCCCCGCTCCTACATTCAGGCTGATTTCGGTACAATTATATTTACCCTCAATCTCCTCATTGGCCGTAATGGCAAGCGGAACATAAGTCCTGTCCTCCCTGCCATTGGCATAGAGGCTGTTCTGCACATCCATAATCTCCCAGTATTGATCCACAAACCCAAGTACATTTCCCGCAGAAAGCTTGTCAATATACTGGCTGTAAGACAGGGTAAATGTCTCCGGGTCAATGACGCCCTGATTGTACATCTCACATAATTTCCGGTAATACTGTTTTGCCTCGGGAATCGTATCATATACCGCCGCCTTCTGTGTCTTTTCATCCACAATGGCACAGCCCTCGTTCGGATAACCGGCAAGGAACATTGCCGGATTTTCCAGGCAAAAATACCGCCAGTCATCGCATAAGATTTCAAATCCAATATTCGCCTGTCCGTCGGACTGCGGATTTTCTTTGAGGTAAGATGTCATCAGGTCAAAATATTGATCCAGTGTTTTCACCTCAGGAAATCCCGCCCATTCCAGCACCCGTTTCTGAATCCAGAATGCCTCACCGGAGAGCATCGTCTGGGTATTGCGTCCCTGCACAACCCCAAACGGCGGAATATAATAAATATGCCCATCTTCCTTGCGCATGGATTCCCATTGTTTGGGTGTTAAATAATCATATAAATACGGATAGTCTTCCAGATAGTCTTCCAATGGTATCAGCGCCCCCGCTTCTATTAACATACTGGATGCGTCCGCGCCATTGATAAAATCAGGATACTCCCCTTTCTGAATCATGGTCTCAATCTTTTCCTCCGGCGTCTGTCCACCGAGCCATTCGATCTCTGCGCGGGCGCCCGTAAGCTCTGCAATCTTATTGCAGATACGGTTATCCTTCGCCTTTTCTTCACCCGGCACCGCCATAAAAGCGGTAAACGACTTCTGTTCATGCCCTGATTTACGCAGTATCCATCGAAACGCCACAAAAGAGAGCGCTGTCAGCAACAACAACAACAGCAGCCACACATACATCATTTTTCCCGGTTTTCTAACTTTCCCTTCCATAACCTTACTCTGTTTCCTCCTGTTTCCGATTGCGCATACGGTACTGATTGGGCGTCATATGGTAATTCTGCACAAACTTATTGATAAAATACTCCGCCTTTGCAAATCCTACCTCTTCCGCAATCGCATAAATCCTCAAATTAGTATTGATTAAAAGTTCCCGTGCTTTTTCCAGACGGATGTTGTTCAGATAATCCCGGAACACGATTCCATATTTCTTCTTGTAAAGCTGCCCCAGATAGACATTGTTTACATAGAACAGCTCACCCAGCGATTTGAGACTCATCTTCTCCTTATAGTTTTCCCGCACATAATCATCCACCCGGTCAAGAACCTTCTTCGATTCCTGTGTGCGTACCTGTGCCAGATACCCGGCATAATCGGAAAAGAATCCGGTAATCTCCTCCGTGCTGCCACTGAGCACAAGTTTGTTAAAAGATTCCTTACCGATATATTCCAGAATTTCCTGCTGGTTGGTCTCGTCATCAAACTCCTGTACCATTTCCATCAAACGATACAGTATATAATAAATGCTTGCATTGACCATTTCCATATTCATATCACTGCCCCGTATCTGGGCAAAAATACGTTCCGCACAGGATTCAATATCTGAAATGCGGTTCTCCTTTACCGCCTCTAAAAGCGCCTCCACATCATTTTCCTGAATCTTCATGGATGATTTGCGATGGCCAAAATCCTCATAATTCCGCACCCGAGATTCTTCCTGCGCCAGTCCGTGAAAACAGCGTGCCACACGGATCGAAAGGAATGACTGCGACAATTGCTCCAGTTTTTCCACTTCCTGCCCTACATAAATCTGAATCGGGCAGGGAAAATGACATGTGACGCGTTTCTGGATATTCTTCAAAAAGCTTTTCTCATCCGTATCCACTTTGCTGCACAGTTGCTGCGTCAACAAAATCCCCGCGCCGAAGATTCCCTCTTCCGCTTCCACAAGCGGCACCACATAATAAGAGAATTCTTCCAGCAAATCACGAAGATATTGATACAGCCCTCTTTGCTGCTCCATCCTCTGCTCTCTTGTAAGCAAGGCAAATTCCTTTTGATTCTGGTCAAACTCCACGCTCACATATTTGATATTGCCTTCCCCCGATAAATAACGCCGCACCTGCCTTACATTTTTATCGGAGAACTTACCAAGAAGGATCTGTGAGATATGAAAATCATATTTATCCCTCTGCTGCTGATGGTAATCCTGATATTCATTATTTATCTTTTTGAGGACGCCAAGCAGTTCTTCCTCCAATACAGGCTTTAAAATATAATCCAGTACATTATAGCGCAACGCCTCTCTTGCATAATTGAAATCTGCATATCCGGTAAGGATTACAAACCCTACCCGACGTTTGATATTTTCATGTACATAGGAAATCAGTTCTAACCCTGTCATTCCGGGCATCCGGATATCAACAAATACCAGGTCTATCTCTATTTCCTCAAGAATGCGAATAGCATCCGAGCCGTTTTCTGCCTCAGCCACAATCTGATAGCCATATTTTTCCCAATCCACCAGATGACACAGGCCCTGACGGATAAACTGCTCATCATCTACCACTAATACCTTAATCAATTCATATCACCCGCCTTCCCCACCTTGGGAATCTGAATGCAAATTTCGGTTCCCTCCTTTGCGGTACTGTTAATGTCAATCTGTACTTCTTCTCCATAATACTGATGCAGCCGCACCACCGTATTGGCAATCCCAATGCTCTTTTTGGCCTCCTGGATATATTGGATATCCGCCTGTTTTACCAGGTTATTGAGATGTTCCAGCTCTTCCGGTTCCATGCCTCTTCCCTGATCCATAATCTCAAAGAACAGGCTTTCCTCATCTTCCGATACCATCACGGTGATGGAACCTCCTTCCACGCTCTTCTCAATCCCATGGACACACGCATTTTCCACAAATGTAATGATGGTGAATTTGGGAATCAGGCGGTTTCGGCACTCCTCCTGGATATGTAAATAAAATTCCATCCGGTTCCCGAAACGATATTTCTGTATTTCCAGATATCTGCGAACATTGTCGCCCTCTTCCTCGATCGTGACAAAATCCTGATCCCACTGGATATTTTTGCGCATCAAAACCGCAAAACTTTCCAGAATCTTTGCTGTCTCCGTTTCCTGTTTCAAAATACTGTGCATTCGTATGCTCTCTAAGGCATTGAATATGAAATGAGGGTTCAGCTGGCTCTGAAGCGCTTTTAATTCCGCCTGTTTTCTGGAAATCTCCAAATCCTGCTCACGCTGTTTGTTCTTAAATACCACCTCAATCAGCTCTTTAATCCGCATCGCCATCAGATTATAGCTTTGTATCATGCCGCCAATCTCATCGGCTCCTTTTTCAATTGGAATCACCTCGTAGGTTCCTCTTTCCATGCGCTCCAAATATTCCTGCGTCAGCTCTACCCGGTCATGCAGGGAACGGTATAAGATGTAGATAAACAGGCTGGGCAGAATCAAATTCGCCAAATACAAAAGCAGGATCGACACTTTCTGCCTGCGGATCACATCAAACATAATCGACGGCTCCGTCGTAAGAATAAATTCCATATCCCGCCCATACATCTCCAGTGGTATGTTCAACAGGCATCCCTTTTCCTGTATTTCCCCCAAATCCCAGAATTCCTTGTCCCGGCTGTTTTTATCCCGGGTAGCCAGTAAGACCTTGTCCTTTGCACAGAGGTATCCATCCACATCTTCACAGATAAGCTCCATTTTTTCCATCAGCAGCTGATAATCCAGTTCCAGCATAATGATGTTACCCTGCCCACAGTGAACCATACGCTGAATCAGAACCATACGCCTGCCCCTGGGAATATAACCGCCGGATTCCTTTCCGTCCTCATAATAACTGTACAGTAAAATATTTCTGCCACTCTCCTGAAACGCCCGATACCAGCTGGTATTTTCCACGCTTTGCCTTTTTACAAAATAGGTGCCATTCGTTATCGTCTCATTCTCCGTACAGATAATAATACTGTAAGCGGACTGCGCCGTGTAATAATACTGAATGACCTGATTGCTCATTAACTCCACATATGCTTCGTAATAGTCAGATGCATCTGCATATTGTGTTTCCAGAAATTCCTGCAGGTTCACATTTCGGTCGAGATAATCTGCAATTGACAACTGCTTGCTGATATCGCTGGCAAGTTCCAGTTTCAGTCGCTCCCCTATGCTTTCCATCCTCTGATTTAGCTCCTTGTCCATGCCCCTTTTCATACTCCAAAGGATAAATCCATTTGTAGTAATAAGGGGAATCAGTACGCAAACCAGAAAAAGAATCAAAAACTTCTCTCCAAGTTTATAGTTATCCAATGTTGTCAATATTTTTTTTCTCATCCGGTCCTCCCTATTCTCTATTTTAATAGATTTTGTTCCTGAATTCCAGTACAAAAAAAGGTCTCATGCATCAAAGATGCAAAGACCTTTTCCGGTTTTGGGCATCCTATAGCAAATACAATGTCATTCTTGCACATTGTATCTTATTTTACATCCCCGAAAACTATAGGAAATGCACAAAAAAACCTTATTTACATATAGTTTTTATATTTTATTGTAATTTTTTAAAATTTTAAGGCTATTATGTCCCATTTTCCGAAATTTTATCTGGAAACCGAATGAGAACACTATTCAAAAGGAGCGCATCTCCTATCCCCAGAAATCATACTTGCTGGCCGCTGCAAAATAAGCGTCACCAAAAGCATTATACTGGCTGGATGCGCTGGCCGCATTCGCTTTGGCATTGTCCGCAATGCGGTTTGCAAGAAATGAAATCCTTGAAGTGAAAGTACCGTCTGCACCCAAAATCTCTTCAAGCTTATCAATATCTGCTGACGTCATTTTGTCCTTGTCAACGCTTAACGTGCCGTCCGACGCCCTGGTGATTCCGATTTCCTTTAACTGAGCCTCTGCATCTGTGCTTACTTCGCCAAGCATCTGACGGTAATATTGATCCAGTGGGGAAGAAGTATTCTTTAAAGCCTTGATGGTGTTGTTATAGTTCTTTACCATCTCCCTGGCATTGTTGTAAATTGGCTCTTTATCTCCGCTCTTACGCGCCTCTTCAAACGCATCCCCGGAGCCCACCTTCTCCGCCGATTCCTGCAAGCTCTCCGCCAGGCCTTTTAACTTCTCATAGCCCCTGTCGTTTACCTTGATTCCATTTTTATTCAACGCACTCAAAAGGCTGTTGCCCTGGCTGCTGCTGCCATTGACGTAATTGAGCAGCGATACATTGTTGATTGGCAGCCCCGCCTTCCTCATGGATGCATTTAACATCTGTGTAGTAATTCTCATAATGCTGTCCTCCTCGCCTGAATTTGCCTGTCTCTTATATCTTCTCTATATTTATCGGAGAACCGGACGCATTATTAACTACGCCCGCGTGAATGGTTATGGGGCCGTCCGTATTACGAATCATCGCAAACGAACGACCCCATTATTTTACATATTAGCGTCTACAAATGAGAATTTTTCCTCAGTTGCGCGGAAGAATTCAACCTTCGCCATATCAAAGCAGTCCAGGATCTTCGGGGAGAAGACGCCGCACTCGTTATCCTTAATCATGCGCACTGCTTCTTCCACCGCATAAGCTGCCTTGTATACGCGCTTGCTCACCAGCGCGTCATATACATCCACAATGGAAACAACCTGCGCCCAGATGGGAATATCCTCACCTGCCAGCCCGTCCGGATAACCATTGCCGTCATAACGCTCATGATGATGCCTGCAAATATCATAACAATATCTGTAAAACTCATTGTCATCCTGCTTGAAATTCTCGAGCAGCTCACATCCGTAAACCGTATGCTTCTTCATCTCCTCGAACTCATCTTTGGTCAGCCTTCCCGGTTTCAGAAGAATACTGTCCGGAATTGCAATTTTCCCGATATCATGAAGCGCGGACGCATTGGTGATAAGATTTACCGTCTCATCGGTAAGTCCATACTCCGGGAATTCAGCTTTCATATATCTAAGAAGGATCTTTGTAAAATACTTCACGCGCTGGATATGTTCACCGGATTCCAGACTGCGGAACTCCACCACGGAACTGAGTGCATTTACAAGGAACTCATTGCTGCGCTCCAGTTTTTCCCTGCTCTCTCGCAGCTGCCTCGTACGTTTCTCCAGTTTCTTCTCAATATCCCTCCGGTTCTGGAACAGTTCAATAATATTCTGCGCACGCCGCATAACGATTTTGCTCTCGAACGGCTTATAAATAATATCGGAAACTCCATATTCATATGCTTTTACTTCACTCTCTGTCGTTGCCTCCCCGGTAATCATAATCACCGGAATAATGTTGATATATCCCTTCTCAGACATGTATTCCAGAACGTCGAGGCCCGACTTGTTGGGCATCATCAGATCGAGAAAAATCAGCGACAGTTTCTCTCCGTACTTCTCAATCAGATCTATGGTTTCAACACCATCCGCCGCCTCCAGAATCTCATATTGTTCCTCAAAAATAAAACTGAGCATCTTGCGGTTTATCTCTATGTCATCCGCAATTAGTATGATATGTTCTTCCATTGCCATTACCTCCAGGCGCTATCATCCCGCCATTAAATAAATAATTTATACCCGCTGAATCCTTACGGCATCAGCCATATATCCATCCTATTTTACCATAGGTTATTTTCAAAAATCAAGCCATATTCGCACGAAGTTCACTTAGATTTCACGTAACATTCACGCAAAACACAAACTTATAATTTAAGTTTCGACAAAGCGTCTGCAAGCGCATTGCCTACCGGCTCTTTTGCCTCGCGTTTCATCTTATTCATATATTGGGAAACGTCTTTTTTAGACACTCCGCCTCCGCTGTCTTTGCGGCGTTTTTCAAATGCCGACAACTTCTCCCGGTAGCCGCAGGCACAGATGAACTTGCGGTTTTCCCCCTCTCCTACCAGTTCCATCTTCTTGTGGCACTGGGGACAGCGGGCATTGGTAATCCGGGAAAGCGTCTTGCGATAGCCGCATTCCCTGTCCTGGCACACCAGCATCCTGCCGTTCTTGTGGTTGACCTCCAGCATCAGTTTTCCACACTGCGGGCATTTCTTATTGGTCAGGTTATCATGGCGGTAGGTTTTCGAGGATGCCTGGATATCCTTTACAATATCCGTCGTGTATACGCGGATTCTGGACTCAAAGTCTTTTTTCCTCGTCTTTCCAGCGGCAATATCTGCAAGCTCCCGCTCCCATTTTGCCGTCAGCTCCGGAGACGTCAGCCCCTGCGGCGCAAGCTCCAGAACCTGCCTGCCCTTGGAAGTCAGGTGGATGTATTGCTCACGCTTTTCAATCATAAAGCTGTGAAATAATTTCTCGATAATATCCGCCCGTGTAGCGACCGTTCCCAGCCCACCAGTCTCTCCAAGCGTCTGTTTCAGTTTCTTATCGGTATTATCCATATATTTGACAGGGTTTTCCATAGCCGCCAGCAATGTTGCCTCCGTAAAAGGCACCGGCGGTTTCGTCTTCCCATGCGTAATTTTCCCGTCTGTAAACAAAACCTTCTGCCCTTTGGCAAAATCGGGAATTCCCATGTCTCCATTTTGAAATTCATCCTCTTCCTGGGAATCCTCGGAAATGCCCGCCTCTTTTTGAATGGTTTTGATTTCCTGCCAGCCCGGCTGTATGAGCACCCTGCCTTTGAGAGAAAAACGTTCCCCCTGGCATACTGCCGTCACTTCCGTCTGCTGGTACTCGCACGGCGGTAACAAAACGGCAAGAAAACGAGAAACTACCAGCTCGTATATTTTGCGCTCCCCGTACTCCAGATTCTTCCAGTCCACGCCCTGCTCCGTAGGAATGATGGCATGATGGTCTGACACTTTCTTATCGTCCACAAAAGATTTATTCGCCTTGATCGTGGTCTTTAACAGTTTCCCGCAAATCTGTGCATAGGCGCCGGTTCGACATGCCCTGAGGCGTTCCGGTATCGTCTCCACGATGTCTGCCGTAAGGTAACGGGAATCGGTTCTTGGATAGGTTACAACCTTATGGCGCTCATAAAGGCCCTGCATAAAATCAAGCGTCTGCTTTGCAGAAAATCCAAACATGCGGTTTGCATCCTGCTGCAGGGAAGTCAGATCGTAAAGCTGCGGCGCATAACTCTTGTGCTGTTTCTTCTTAACTTCCTCCACGACTGCGGTGCTGTTGGAAACATGTTCCAGCGCGCGTTCTGCCTCCTCCTTCTGAAATGTGCTGCTGCTGTTCTGTGAAGATTTCCATGTCCAGGAAACGTTCTCTCCTTTGATTTTCAGGCCGTAATATTCCTTGGGCTGGAAGGCTTTTATCTGCGCCTCACGCTTGGCAATAATCGCAAGCGTAGGCGTCTGCACCCGGCCGCAGGAGAGCTGCGCGTTATGTTTCACCGTCAATGCGCGCGTAGCGTTCAGCCCTACCATCCAGTCCGCCTCTGCGCGTGCGACGGCGGCCTCAAATAATTTCTGGTACTGCCTGGCGTCTTTGAGATTCGAAAATCCCTCGCGAATCGCCTTGTCCGTTACCGAAGAAATCCACAGCCGTTTCATTGGTTTTCTGACGCCGGATTTCTGGATAATCCAGCGCGCCACCAGTTCCCCTTCCCTGCCCGCGTCCGTAGCGATAATAATCTGTCCGATGTCTTTGCGGTGCATCTGCTTCTTAACAATCTGATACTGATGTCCGGTCTTTTTGATGACCTGAATTTCCAGATGTTCCGGCAGCATCGGAAGCGTCTCCATCTTCCATTCTTTCCACTGTTCTCCATAGCTCTCCGGATCTGCCAGCTCCACGAGATGGCCAAGCGCCCACGTCACCACATAGTCCTTTCCCTCCAGATAGCCATTGCCCCCCTGTCTGCAACCCAGCACTCTGGCAATATCCCTGCCCACGCTGGGTTTTTCTGCAATTACCAATGATTTCATAACCATACACCAAGCCTTCCGGCGCCTTTCTTTTCGCTTTTCAACTCTCTATATTTTACGCGTTCCCCTGCATCGCGGAAAATCACTGCATCCATAGAACTCCCCGTATTTTCCACTGCGTTTCACCATCTCCAGACCACACTTCGGACAGAGGATTTCCGGCTGCTCCTCGCGCCTTCTTTGCAGGATTTTCCCCAGCTCCTCATAACACTTCTGATTCATCGCGCAGTCGTTTAACGCCCGGTGGGCGCCCACGGTGTTGATGCCGAAATACTCTGATACATCCGACAGCCTGTAATGGGAAAGCTCCGGCAAATATTGCCGCGCCATGTAAAGCGTGTCAATGTAATCGTTTTCCACTTCCTTACCTGAGATGTCCATCACATCCCGATAAATAAATTTCAAATCAAACTGCTGAATGTTATGGCCCACCAGAATATCATTTCCTGCAAATTCCAGAAACCCTTTAAGGGCATCGGCAATCTTCGGCGCATCTTTCACCATATCATCCGTAATATGGTTCACCGCCGTGGCCGCCGCCGGAATATGCATTCCCGGCTGAACCAGCGTGGAATATTCTTCCACAGGTCTGTGTTCCCGCACACGGATGGCAGAAATTTCTATTATTTCATCTAAATTGGCGCGTACGCCCGTGGTCTCTAAGTCAAATACGACATAATCGCCGACATACTGACTTAAACGTTTTCCTTTGTTCCTCATCGTCTCATCCATTGTAATTCCTCCCACGCATGTGTATAATAATTTTAATAACCCTGCACTGAGAAAGGAGTCTCCCTATGGCAGAATACGAACAGCACACTCACACGTTTCCACCGGTTTTTGATCATCATTCCAAAATTTTAATCCTCGGAACCTTTCCCTCGGTAAAATCAAGGGAACAGCAATTTTATTATGGACATCCCCAGAACCGGTTCTGGAAAGTGCTTGCCCACATCACAAAAGAACCGGTTCCCACAACCATCGAAGAAAAGAAACATCTTCTCCTCAGCCACAACATTGCCGTGTGGGACGTCATTTTGAGCTGCGAAATCATCGGTTCTTCCGACAGCAGCATCCGAAACGTAGTTCCCGCCGACATTGCCGGCCTGCTGAAACAGGCTCCTATCTCTGCCGTCTTCGGCAACGGAAAGAAAGCCTGTGATTTATATGAGAAATATATTACTCCTACGCTCTGTGATTTTGCAGAAATCGGAACTATCCAGCCCCTCCCCTCCACCAGCCCTGCAAATGCTGCATGGTCCATCACCCGTCTGCAGGAACACTGGCAGGAAAAACTATATCCCTGCTTAAACACATAGACCGGCTAACTGCTGGCTCCTGGCAGTTCCATAGTAGTTCCATTTAATACTACTTCTGTCAGTTCATCTCCATCATAACTCAGTTTCAGGGAAAAGAAGGGCGCGTCCTCCATCAGCAGGCGGAAGAAAATCTTATCCCCTTCCCACAGATTGAGGGACATGAGGCGCTCCTTTTCCACCCATTCCAGCGTTCCCTCGTCACATTCTGCCAGCGTTCCCTCAAACTGATCCGCCGTATACAGGCACATGTACTCCGTCGGCCAGCCGATAGCGGAAAATGTGACAATCCCGCGAAATGAAAAACTGGTCAGCGTAAGGCCGGTTTCCTCCTTTACCTCCCGCAGCAGACATTCCTCCGGGCTCTCCCCATCTTCGAAATGTCCTCCAATTCCGATCCACTTATCTTTATTGACGTCTTTTTGCTTTTTTACCCTGTGCAGCATCAGATACCTGCCGTCCTTCTCGATATAGCACAGGGTTGTCAGCGGTGATTTGTGCATAGTATTCTCCTATCGTAACACGCGTCTCTAATTAAGGACATATTCGGGATTCATCCTGTCCTTTATCTCCTTATATGGAACCTCAACTTCTATCGTACCCACGGTGTCCCCTGTGACCATGAAAGGATTACAGATCACAACCAGTCCTTTCTCATTCAGATAAAATGTGTTTTCGGTCATAACGTCATCCACATAGCTCTCATAATCATCCAGCAGCGCATCTTTGTACGGATCCTTCGTGATGGTGTCCTTAATATGCTCCGAGACAATCTTTCTCACTGCCTCCTCATCCGTAAACACATCCACAAGCGACAGCAGGTCTCCGCTAGTCACATCAAAGCAATATGCGGAAGTCCATTTACCAGGCTGTGAGGCTCCCTGCCAGTCATAGCTCTCCGACTCTATGCTCAAAATCTTCGTAGAGGCGTACATCATCTTATAGCTCATTCCATAGCCATAACCTGCCCAGGAAGAAACCTCCTCCTTGGACAATCCCTTATAGAACGCTTTGGCCTCTTCCGCTTTCCTCTGTATCTCATCCTGATTGGTAACATGCTGCTGCTCAAATACCATATTCATCCGCTGCGCAATATCTTCACTTTCCTCGACCGTGATAACCGGACAGTTTTCCGTCACTGCCAGCATCAATACGCCGTCTTCCTCAATATTCTGTGAGTAGTCTGTAAACGTTACCTGCGGTACTTTCGTAATTTCTTTCTGCACGGTATTATTCTGCTGTTTTTCTCCATCTGATTTTGGCTGTTCCTTCGGCGAATCCTCTTTGTCCTCCTGTTTGCCTGGCTCACCTTCGGATTCCCCGCCGTTTCCTTCTTCCGTCTTCTCACTTTCTTCGGTGTTCTCTGAAACATTCTCCTTCGGTGCGTCTTTGCCGCTGCAAGATATTGCAAAAAGACAGATGCTCAGTCCCAGCAATAATATTTTCTTTCTCATTTTCAGTCTCCTTATGATTTTTTCATTTGATACATATGGTTCAGCGGTCCATTTCCCTTCCCTAACTCCATGCCGTCTGCAATTGCTCCCGTAACATACTCCTTCGCCTGCCGGACGCTGTCTTTCGCGGACAGCCCCATTGCAAGTCCGCAGGCAATGGCTGAGGACAGCGTACAGCCCGTCCCATGGGTATTGCTGCTTTCAATGCGTTTCTCCTCAAGCCACATAAACTCTTTCCCATCATAAAACAAATCATCTGCGCAGACGGCGTCATGTCCGCCTTTCAAATAAATGATACCTCTGTATTGTAACGCAAACTCCCTGGCTGCCGCAACCCTTTCTTCTCTTGTTTTGACAGTTGTTTTTAACAAAGCCTCCGCCTCCGGAAGATTCGGCGTATAGAGCTCTGCCATCGGAAGCAGCCTCGTACAGTAATATTCCATCGCCTCCGGCTCCATCAGATGCCTGCCGCTGGTGGATACCATCACGGTATCCACCACAACATGCCTGGCCTGATATTTCTTCAGGCATCTTGCGATGACCTCCATCTGTTCCACGCCGGTAATCATTCCCACCTTCACGGCATCAGGAACAATATCCGTAAACACGCACTCCAGCTGTTTCTCCAAAAAGTCAGGGGATACCGGAAGAATCTCCGCTACCCCCATGGTGTTCTGTGCTGTCAGTGCAGTGATCACGCTCTCACCATACAGCCCCCGCGTTGTAATTGTCTTTAAATCCGCCTGTATTCCGGCTCCTCCGCTGCAATCGCTGCCGGCTATCGTAAGTACCGTCTTCATACGTTTCCTCCTGAAAATCCTTGCAGGCATTCCCGAATCCTGGCAATCTCTGCTGCCGGTCTCTCCGCTTTCAGAATCCCAGCGGATATGGCAAGCCCTGCCGCGCCGCATTCCAGCGGCCTTCTGCAGTTATCTGCAGTAATGCCGCCCACCGCCACATTGGGTATGGGCGCCGCTTTGAGAATGGCACGGTAAACTTCCTCCGAAAGAGAAACGGCGTCCTTTTTCGTCTCCGTTGGAAACCATGCGCCGCTCCCCAGATAATCGGCGCCTTCTGCCATCGCCTGTTTCGCCTGCTCCACGGTCTTTGCCGTAGCCCCGACAATTTTCCCTTTGCCGAGCAGCATACGGGCATCCCGCACAGGAATATCGGATTGTCCCAGATGTACGCCGTCCGCATCACAGAGCATCGCGATATCCAGTCGATCGTTGATGATCAGTTTTGTGTCAAAATCCGCCGTCATCTCGCGTAATCTTCTTGCCCTTTTTAAATATTTTGCAGAAGTAATCTCTTTCTCCCGAAGCTGGATGTAATCAATCCCCGCCTCCAGAGACTGCCTGATAGCCTCCTCTCCACAGGAGAAATCCGCAATCAAATACAGCCATCTTCCCATATCATGCACCTTCTTTCTCATTTCCATGCATCTGCCATTATCCTGCCAGGTTATTTCAAATATCAGTTTGCACGTTCTGCCTTATCCAATCTTCAAATTCTTCTCTGGCAAGCAGGCATAAGCCATCCAGCAAAGCCGTCTTTGCCATTCCATAACCGGAAGCTTTATCTGCACGCCGCAAGCTAAAAGCCATGCCCAAAGACGCGGCCAGGACGGCCTTCACCCTCATTTGGGCATGAACTTCCTCATCACAAATTGCCCTCATGTCCGGCTGCAGGCTTAAGGCGGCCGCATAACATGCGCCTGCCACCGCCCCCGTCAGGCAGCCGCTGCCTACAATGTTATATCGGCTCTTTTTTCCGGGGCAATGCTCCTCTTTATGTGGAATCTTCAAGCTTTTTTGCTCCCACAGAATCAGGTCTTGCTCTCCAGTCGCCAAATATACCCTGCCCGCGGGAACCTGCTCCGACAATTCCCAATCCGCGATGGCGTCAACGCCTTCTTTTGTCAGGCAATTCTGCTGGATGCTGTATAGTTCTGAACGATTTCCTTTGACAATTCCCTGCCACGGCATATTTAAGATTCTCTGCACAGACTCCAGGCGAAACCGGGACGCTCCGCACCCTACCGGATCAAGCACCAGCGGTTTGGCGCTCCCTGCCGCCTCTTTTACCACCGCCTCTGCCGCCCGCAGCTTTTCCAAATCAGGCTGTCCCAGATTGATGACGCTTGCATCCGCCTGCTGCGTAATTTCCGCCATCTCACAGGCTGCCACCGCCATAAGGGGGCGCGCCCCGAGCGCAGACAATCCGTCTGCGCATAAAGACGCCGAAACCGCGTTCGGCAACATATGTATCAATGGCCTTTTCCTGCGAATTTCCTGAAATATCCCGGCAATCTCTTCCGGTCTTATTTTATAGCCCAGGTTCATGACGGTTTCCCTTTCCGGACGGCCGGCTGCTCATCCACCATGCTTTTCAGGCAACGGAAGGCGCCTGACTTAAACAGAATCCCCAAAAGCACTGCCGCCATCATACAGCCTCCCACCGTACTGATTAAAAATGGAAGGACATAGGTGAATACCGCCGCCTCCCGATTCCCCATGAAAAGGAATGCCACAGGATAGCACAGCATACCGCCCAGAATCCCGGTTCCCACTATCTCACCGACAAATGTCATCCAGACCTTTCCACTGTAACGGTAGAACAACGCGCCCAAAAAAGCTCCTGCCATGCTGCCCGGAAAGGCAAGGAGGCTTCCCGTTCCTAAAAAATTGCGGATGAGCGCCGTAGAGAAAGAAAATCCCAGTGCATATCCCGGTCCCAGAAATACACCGGCAAGCACATTCAACAGATGCTGTATTGGAAAACATCTGGAAACCCCCACCGGAATCGAGAACGTTGACAGGCACACGCCAAGCGCCGTCATCATTCCTGCCAGCGCCAGTTTTTTAACGTTCAATCTCATGACTTTCCCCCTTTGGCATCACAGAATGTCGATATACTCGCCGGACAAAGCCTTGTTCATACTGCGCACCGCACAGAATTTCCCGCACATGGAACAGGTATCGTCGTGCTCCGGTTTCCGTTCTTCCCGAATCCTCTTCGCCGTCTCAGGATCCATGGCGCACGCCCACTGTGCCTCCCAGTCCAACGCCCTCCTGGCGTCTGCCATCTTATCATCTATCTCCCGCGCGCCGCGCACGCCTTTTGCGATATCCGCTGCATGAGCCGCGATTTTGGAGGCTATGATTCCTTGTTTGACATCCTCCACGTTCGGCAGCGCCAGGTGTTCTGCGGGCGTTACGTAACAGAGAAATGCTGCTCCATTCTGCGCTGCAATCGCCCCGCCGATTGCCGATGTGATATGGTCGTATCCCGGCGCGATATCGGTTACTATCGGTCCCAACACATAGAAAGGCGCGCCCATGCAGATGGTCTGCTGCAATTTCATATTGGCTGCAATCTGATCCATCGGCATATGCCCCGGTCCTTCTACCATTACCTGCACGTCGCGCTCCCAGGCACGTTTGGTAAGCTCTCCCAGGCGCACCAGCTCTTCGATCTGGCATACGTCGGAGCCGTCCGCCAGACAGCCCGGACGGCAGGCGTCCCCCAGTGATATGGTCGCATCATACTCACGGCATATCTCAAGAATTTCATCGTAATATTCGTAAAACGGATTCTCCTCTCCGGTCATGCACATCCATGCAAAGACTAGGGAACCACCGCGCGATACAATATTCATCTTCCGTTTGTGCTTTCGGATCTGCTCAATGGTTTTTCTGGTAATCCCGCAGTGAAGCGTGACAAAGTCAACACCATCCTCCGCATGAAGGCGCACCACATCCAGAAAATCCTTTGCCGTCAATGTCGCCAGATCCCTCTGATAGTGAATGACGGAATCATATACCGGAACCGTGCCAATCATTGCCGGGCATTCCGAGGTAAGTTTTCTGCGGAAGGGAATCGTATCCCCATGGGAAGACAAATCCATGATGGCATGTGCGCCCATGTTCACGGCTTCCATTACCTTCTCCATCTCAACATCATAATCCTTGCAGTCTCTGGAAACGCCAAGATTGACATTGATTTTTGTCTTCAGCATGGAGCCCACGCCCTCCGGCTCAATACAGGCATGGTTCTTATTGGCGCAGATTACAACTTTTCCCTCTGCCACCAACGGCAGCAGCTCTTCCACCGCCATGCGCTCCTTCTTCGCTACCTTCTTTAACTCTTCGGTTACAATGCCCCTTCGCGCCGCTTCCATCTGTGTTGCAAATTTTCTCATAATCCTTTTCTCCTTTTGAAGGAAACCGGATAACAGAAAAAAGAAGACGTGCCGTGACAGCGTCTTCTTTCTGTTTACGTTCCGCTCCCTACGACAGTATTAACTGACAGGTTCAAAGAGTCAGGTTTTAACCTTCTCAACTGCTATGCAGTCCCTCTGCGTTTATTTGGTTGTCTATAATCATATATGATTCCGTCTGCTTTGTCAATCAAAAACCTCGCGGGAATAAATATCATTTTTCCCCGCCGAGAACCTCCAGGGCTTTCAGCACCTGATTGTCGTGCATGGGATCGTATGTCTCGTCATCCTCGTTCAAATATTCGTACTCCAGCTCAATATCCGGGGAAATGCCTGCCTCATGGATATAATTTCCTTTGGGCGTAAAATATTTCGCCATCGTAAGCTTTATTGCGCTGCCGTCTTTGAGCGGGATAATCGTCTGCACAATTCCTTTTCCGAACGACGTCGTCCCAATCAGCGTTCCGTATTCGTAATCCTTAACCGCACCCGCAAAAATCTCAGAGGCGCTTGCGCTGTTTCCATTGATCAAAACAGCCATCGGAATGTCCATGCAGTCCTTATCCGATTTATAATCGGAGCGGTTTCCATATTTGTCTTCCGTGTATACCAGCAATCCCTCCGGCAAAATCTTGTCTAGCATTTCGCATACTGACTGGAGCACGCCTCCCGGATTATCGCGCAAATCCACAATCATCGAAACCATTCCCTGCTCCTGCAATTCCCTGATTGCCTTGTCAAATTGCTCCGGCGTGCCATTGGAGAACTCGGTAATGCGGACAAGCCCAACCTTGCCTTCCAGCATCTGGTACTCAACCGTAGGCACCTCAATCTTCCTGCGCTCCACGTCAAATCCCAGGTGGTCACTCTCTCCCTGGCGCATGACCTCTATGTGGACTTTCGTGCCCTCTTCCCCCTTGATATGGTTTGAGAGTTCAGACAGCTCCATGCTGTCCCCCGCAATATCGTCCACCTTAACAATAATATCCCCATCCTTAATTCCTGATTCCTCCGCCGGAGTTTCCGGATAGACATGCAGGATTGTCACCACATTCGTCTTCACATCCTGGGTCAGCACCGTGCCGATTCCACAATAAACGCCTGTCGTGCTTTCATTGAAGGAGGCATACTCCTCCGCAGAAAAATATGCGGAATAAGGGTCTCCCAGCCCCTCCGCCATTCCGGCGTACATGCCCTCCACGAGGGCATTCTTATCAATTTCTTCATAATAATACTGGTCTATGAGCTTGGACAGCTCCGTCACTTTTTTCTCGAAGGAATCATCGACCAGCTCTTCTTTTAACGATTTCTCGTCATTTGAATCCTTGTCAATCGAGGAACCCATAGTATTCACAATGGTATAACCACCGACAAACACGACGAAAATTACCAGCATCGTACAGATGCTTCCAATCAAAATACCTGAGCCAAATCCCAGGCCTTTCTTTTTCGGCAAAAACGCATCCGGATCACTATAGCGTTCTTTTATTATGCGGGCGTACTCTTCTCCAAACTGTTTCTGGGAATCCAGTTCCTGCGACTCATTCGATTGCTTTTCCATTTTATCCCTCTTTCCTATGTCATTATTTCATCTGCCATCGTTACACTCTGAGATGTTTGCGTATCGTCAGGCTGCTGCCTACAAATCCAATCCCGACGCCCAGAATCAAGCCGACCGGAACCAGGGTTGCAAACACTTTATCTACCGGAAGGAATTCCAGCATACTACTGAGCCATCGGAACTTCTCTGCCACATAAAAGATAATTCTGCGGTACATGAAATAAAGCACCGTAAGCGGCAGCGCCGAGCCAATAATCCCAATCAGGATTCCCTCTACAATGAAGGGCGCGCGCACGAAATAATCCGTTGCTCCAATCAGTTTCATAATCGCAATCTCTTCCCGCCGGACTGCGATTCCAATCATAACCGTGTTGCTAATCAAAAAAATTGCCACACACAAAAGAATCAGGATGATTCCCGCAGAAACATAACCAATCAGACGGTTAAAATCCGTCAATGTGTTTGCCGCAATATCAGAACTCTTGACTTCCTTTACTCCATCCAGAGACCCCAGATATGTAACCAACGCTTCCTGCATGGAAATGTCGTTCATATAAACTTCATAATGTGCCGAGTTTGCCAGCGGATTATCATTCGTAAATCCTTCCGCCATGTCCTCAGCTCCCTCAAAATAAATTTTCTGAAATTCCGCCCAGGCCTGCTCCGCAGAAATAAATACTTTCTTCGATACTTCCGCGCGCTTGCTGATCTGTTCGCCGATCTCATCTATCTGCTCCTGGGACGTACCGTCTACAAAAAATACGGTAACTGCCACGCCGGATTCCACTTCCTGCACAACGCTCTGAAAATTGACCACCACAGAATAAAATACCCCGAACAGAAAGATACAGGCTGACATCGTTGCAATGGAGGCAAGGGAAAACATTTTATTTTTCCAGATATTTTTGGCGCCCTGTCTGAGCGTATAAAAAAATGTACTAATCCTCATTGTCATCACCCATCCGCTCGTCACTGACGACAACGCCTTTCTTCATTGTAATGACACGTTTCTTCATGGTCTTGACAATGTCCAGATTATGCGTAACAACCAAAACCGTCGTCCCTCTCTGATTGATCTCATCCAGCAGTTTCATAATATCCCAGGCATTGTTAGCGTCAAGGTTCCCGGTAGGCTCGTCTGCAAGCAGGATTTTCGGTTCATTTACAAGCGCCCGCGCAATTGCCACACGCTGCTGTTCCCCACCGGAAATCTGTCTGGGATAAGATTTATATTTTGCCGCAAGCCCTACCATGGAAAGCACCGCCGGCACCTTCCGGCGCATACTCTTCACCGGCATTCCGATGACGCGCTGGGCAAAGGCTACATTCTCATATACATTCCTGTCTTTGAGCAGGCGGAAGTCCTGAAATACAACTCCAAGGTTCCTGCGAAACCGCGGTATATCCCGATGGCGGATATTGCCAAGTTTCTGTCCATTGATGATGATGCTGCCGCTCGTAGGCTCAAGTTCCTTTAAAAGCAGCTTAATCAATGTGGACTTTCCGGAACCGCTGTCCCCAACCACAAAGACAAACTCCCCTGTCTCGATATGCAGGCTGACGTCATTCAACGCCGGTATTCCCGCCGCATATGCTTTGCTGACATTTTCAAGTTTTATCATATAGGCCTCCTAATCTAATAATCCAAAGACTCCATATATTTCATATATTTTACTACCATCAATGCAATCTTAAAAGTAATGGCGTCCTCAAAGATACGCAAATCAAGTCCCGTACTCTTCTGTAATTTGTCCAACCGGTAGACAAGCGTATTGCGGTGGATGTAGAGCTGTCTGGACGTCTCCGATACATTGAGGCTGTTCTCAAAAAACTTATTGATGGTGGTAAGCGTCTCATCGTCAAATTCATCCGGCGACTTCCCATCAAAAATTTCTTTGATAAACATTTTACACAGCGGAATCGGCAGCTGATAAATCAAACGTCCGATACCCAGCGTGGAATACGCAATAATCCGGTGCTCCTCAAAGAAAATCTTGCCAACGTCCAGCGCCATGCGCGCTTCTTTATAAGACCTTGAGACCTCCTTGATCTCATTTACAATCGTTCCATAGGCAATGTGGATTTCCTGATTATCGCTGCCATGGAACATATTCAAAATCATCTCTGCCGTTTTGTTTAAATCGTCGTATCCTTCATTTTCCAGCACTTCTTTGACAACGATGATGTTTTTCTCATCTACCGCTGTAATGAAATCTCTGGATTTGCTGCCCAGCAGCCCGCGAACTTTCTCCATTTCATTGCCGTCTTTCTCCAGGGCGGTCTCTATGATAAATACGACTCTGCGTGCTTCTGTGTCAATGTGAAGTTTCTTGGCGCGGTTATAAATATCCACCAGCAAAAGATTATCCAGCAAAAGATTTTTCACAAAATTGTCTTTATCGAAACGCTCCTTGTACGCTACCAGCAAATTCTGGAGCTGGAAACTTGCAATTTTCCCCACCATAAATACATCATCACTGTCACCGTTGGCGAGCAGAACATATTCTAACTGGTGCTCATCAAATACTTTAAAAAACTGGCATCCCAGAAAGACCTGGCTGTCTGCCGGTGAATCAACGAAGGTAAGCGCTGCTGTGACATAATTATCCGTATCCTGAAAAGTTGTCGCCAGAACTTTCCCCTCCGTATCAATAATACACAAATCAATTCTGGTAATACCTTTTAAACCATCAATCGTATTCTGAAGTATCTGATTTGAAATCATTTTATGCACTCCCTTTCCTTTTTCTGTCTCTTACTCCTACTGCTTTCACTCACACACTTGTACATTATGACTATGCAACTTTCACAAATTATATTTCTCCTATTTTCCAGCAAAAAAATAACCTAATTTATATTTTAATGCAAAAGCACAAAAAAATAAAGAGGAAAATATCATTTTTTTATGCATTTCCTCAATTATTTTTCGAAATATAAGATTTTTTGTCTTAGGCATAGTATACAAACCCTTCACCCAGCACTTCCCTCACATCACCAACGACCACAAACGCATCCTTGTCTACCTGATGCACAAGCTCCTTCAAACGGACAATCTCTTTCTTGGACACCACGCAGTACAGCACGCATTTCTTATCGCCGGAATACATTCCATGCGCCTCCATTCCGGTCACCCCGCGCTCCAGTTCCTCCATCACCCTCTTTGCAATTTCCTCATAGGAATCTGTAATAATATATGCGGCCTTGGAAAATTTCACACCCTCCAAAATATTATCCATCACTTTCGATGAAATAAAAATCGCCACAATTGCATACATGGAAGGGCGCAGGCCAAACACATACATGCCGACGATTACGATAAGCCCGTCCAACACCTGCATAATCTGCGCTACCGAATAATGCCTGAGCCACCCCTGCATGAGCACCGCCACCATCTCCGTACCGCCGGTGGTCGCCTCCGCCCAGAGAATCATTCCCATGGCAACGCCCACGAGCACGCCGCCAAAAATGGCGGCCAGGATATAATCTCCATCGACGAAATCTATCTCCGGTATCACATACAGCCATACCGAGAGCAGCGCTGTGGCAAACCCGGTCCTCCAGATGAAGCGCTTTCCTTTCAGCCACAAGGCAATAATAAAAAATGGAATATTCAGGGCAAGATTGGCAAACCAGAGCGGTATGCCTCCCGCGTAGAAAAATTCCGTCAGTTTTTTCAGCAAAATTGCAATACCGGTAAATCCCCCTGTAACAAGACCTACCGGATCAAAAATACATTTGATGGCAAACGCCAAAACCCCTGTGCCGGCGATAATCGCCAGATACAACACCACAGGATTCCTTTTATTCACAGAAACTTTATTCATTTCCTTCCTCACCGTCGCTTTTTTTATAACGCATCAGCCGCGTATGCAAAATTCCTTTCTGTATCAGTTTCCGGGCAAAACCTGCCACCTCGGATTTTCCCTGCCTGCCCGCAAAATCCCCGCCCAGGCCATACCATATCTTGGCGTTGAGCTTTTCCTTGTGCTCTTTCAGAAAATACTCCTGTTCCGGCGTAGGAATTACCGAAAGAATCGCATCCGGCGTGGCAATATTAATCTCATTGATAACGGTATCATAATCCCCATTGCACGCAGATAATGCATATATGCCTGCAATCTTGATTCTCTCATACTTCTCATCCAGAAATTCCCGCAGCAGTTCAATCTGCTCCTCTGTCTCCCCCAGAAGATAAACGGTACGCCGGTTGCGCACGGCACGCCTCAGAAATTCCTTCATAAATTCATTTTCCACCGTCTCTTTCATGCGCTGCGTTGAGACAAGCCCTGCCGCTTTCAAAATCTCTTTATCACAAATAATTGCCAAATCCAGATTTTCTATGCAGCTTTTTACCAATTCATCTGACTGCGCCTTAACCAGCGTGTCCATCGAAATGGTTTCCACGGTACTCATAATGGTATTATTCCAACACACCTCAATTTTAAGCATCGCTTCCCGAACGGTATAATTATTAAGTTTTATGCCGAGGATTTCTAACTTTTTCACCATACTACACCATACTCTTCCATTTACTGATGAATATTTGTCATACCAGACATCAATATAATTTTTACCTGAATGGGGGCTGTCACATTAAGACATATTATAAGACATAAATACAAACTATTTTAGAAGTATACCAAATAAAGGAATTTTTTTCAACTACCGTTTTTGAATAATTGACAGACATTTTTGTAATGGAAATAATATTTTTTGTTTTTTTGATTGTCAATTCTTTTCCCCATTTTTTTCCTGAAATGTCAAATTTATTACAACTCCACAAAACACATGTTTTGATTCATTTACTATGTAAACTCGCTTTTTGTCGTATTTTTTGTGGATAACGTTGATAACTTCGTGTATAACTCAAAATTCTGGTTTTTTACAGGCAAATATTTTGTGGATAACTTTTACGTCAAATCCTGTAATTTTATGTCAGCCCAAAGATTTTGTGCATTTTGTTAAAGTCGTTTTTTGTCAAATCATTTTTGTATTTTATGGAAAAGAATCTTTGTCGAAAAAGTATGAATTGTGTAACAATTTCGCAAAATACGTCCTGTAGACGCTATTTTATATTTTTTCTCACAGGAAGGCGCTTTCCTTCTTTCGCATGACAAGGTTCTTCCTGTAAGATAAAAATAACCGGATTACAGCTTAACTGTAATCCGGTTATCTTTCGTTTACATTTCCTTAAAAAATTCTTCTTACTGCTACAATTGCACGATAGTTTGCAGGAGAGGTGTATTTAATTCCTGTTGCCTCGGTACTTGCATGGACAATCGTGTTATTTCCTACATAAATTCCAACATGTCCGCTGTAGCAAACGATATCTCCCGGCTGCATTGCGCCCGGGTCAACTCCATAGCCAACACCTGCAAGGGCGCTGGAGGAATGGGGAAGTCCTACGCCAAATGCTGCGTAAACACTCATAACAAATCCAGAACAATCTGCTCCATTTGTAAGGCTTGTCCCACCGTATACATACGGGTTACCTACGAACTGGCAGGCATAATTTGCAACTGCCTGTCCATTGCCGCCGCTTGGCGGATTGTAGCTTCTGCTCGGTGCTGCACTGCCGCCGGAGCTGGAAGAACCAGCGGATCTTGAGGAACTACCGGATGCCCTTCTTGCTGCTGCCGCTGCTGCCTCTTCTGCTGCTTTTCTCTCTTCTTCTTCTTTCTTCAGGCGAGCCTCTTCTGCTTCCTTGGACTCTGCAACAATATAGTGGGTACTGCAATCAACGAACTCACTGGAAACCCAGCCTTCGCCTTCCTCGATGGAAACCTTTACCCAGCCGTCCTTCTCTTCTACTACGGAAAGCTCCTCACCTTCCGGAACCTGTCCAAGAACCTCTGAATCTGTATTCGCATCTGAACGAACATTCAGGGAATCCGTCTTGACATCTGCCACACGGCGTCCAACGGATTTTGCCAGTTCAGCATTTCCAACTTCCAGGAATTCTGCTTTTATGTAGCCTTCCACATCACCGGAGTGAATCTTGTACCAGTCACCCTCGGTTCCAAGAACCGTACATGCAGAATCGTTATATAATTTTCCAAGTACCTCTCCGTCCTCACCTGCGGTTGAACGGACATTTACGTAATTATCTACCTGAGCGATTGCTATATCATCATATTCAGATTTTACAACTGCCTTCTCGTTCTGCGCTACCTGAGCGGAATCTGATTTCTTCCCCAGAGATTTGGCGATTGTTCCTGAAACACCGGCGGTAGAGCTTATCTCGTTTCCAACCTGTACTTCAACCTGATTCGCCGAAATCAGGCTTCCTACGCCTGCATTTGCTGCATTTGTTACAAACGAACTGCTAGACAATACAACTGCTGCGGTCAGGCAACATGTAGTTGCTCTTCTGATTGAATTTCTGTTCATCTTACCCTCCATTTTTATCCTGTTTATTGTTACAAATTCCTGTCGGAATTTCTCATTTGTTACAATTTTATTACAGGGATAATTATAGCAAAGGGTATACCATATGTCAACCATTAATATGTTACAAATTTATATCAATAATGCCCCCGATTATTGTTCATAGCGTTTTTATTCCCATGATATCCAGATAATCCGCAACCATCAAATCGTGCTGAGATAGCGCTCTACGGATGTGATCGCGTTCGCGCCGTCCGCTGCCGCCGTGATAACCTGACGCAGCTGTTTTGTGCGCACATCGCCTGCTGCAAAGATTCCCGGCACACTTGTCCTTGTATCTTCCCCGGCAATGATATACCCCTGTTCATCCTGCGCAACCATACCCTGGATTGCCGTCGTGTTCGGCTCAACCCCAACTGCGATGAAGATACCCTGTACCTGAAGTTCGCGCTTGGCATCTTCTGTGCTGTGACGCAGCAACGCGGATGATACCTGCTCCTCCCCGCGAATCTCTTTCAGGTTATAGTTCAACACGAGTTCAATGTTCCCTGTCTCTTTCACGCGTTCCTGCAAAATCCGTGCGCCCCTGAACTCTTCCCTCCGATGGACGAGAAAGACCTTTTCACAGCTCCTTGCCAGAAACAGCGCATCTTCGAGCGCAACATCGCCGCCGCCAACAACCATAACGTCTTTCCCACGGAAAAATGCACCGTCGCAGGTTGCGCAGTAGGAGACGCCCATTCCGGTAAATTTCTCCTCTCCTGGAACATTGAGTTTCCGATGCCTGGCTCCGGTTGCAAGAATCAGAGCCCTCGCCTCATAATTTCCTTTATCTGTAACAACCAGTTTCTTATCGCCCTCAACCTGAATTTCCTTCACCTGTTCATTCACAAACTCCGCCCCAAACTGATCCGCATGAGTACGGAATTTCTGTCCCAGCTCAAACCCGGTTATTCCCGGAAGGCCCGGATAGTTATCTACCTCATAAGTGTCCAGGATCTGCCCCCCGCTCAAAGGTTTTTCTTCTATAATAAGTGTGTGGAAACGTGCGCGCTGTGCATAGACAGCCGCGCTTAATCCCGCAGGCCCGCTCCCCAGAATAATTACATCATATACCATAATCAACCTCCTAACATCAATGTAACGGCACGCGACGCTTTGCGTCTCCTGCCATGTCGTCGGAAGGCATTCCGGAAATGCTGCGCATTTGCCTTCCTCCTCTAATTGCATTTTCCCCATTTTCATGTCATAATAAGCATGGAAAGGAGGAATGTAAAATGGATATTGCTTCCTTATCAACCGCGTTGAGCATGACGCAGCTGAACAATGATATCAGCATTCTCATGCTTGGCAAACAGCTGGATGCAGCAGAGACAATGGGAGACTCCATGATAAAGCTCATGGAACAATCCGTTACTCCTCACCTGGGAGGAAATGTTGACATTTCCCTCTGACAGCATCTAACAGACAGGAGCAGGTTACCATGTGTAATCTGCTCCTGTACTTTACACCTGAAAATACCCGCTATCACAGATATTCCAGATAAATCGTAAATCCCATAAATGCAAAAGTGATAAGAATTCCCAAAATAAGCGAAAACGAAATCAGCCTCTCTTTCGTTCCGTTCTTAAACATCCGTTTGACATATCCCCAGCGGCCGTTAATCTTGCAGATTGCCATATAAATGCCAAATCCTGCGCAGGTCGTTGCAATTGCAACCACCGCCCAAACCATAATTCCCATCAGGAGCATGGCAACCTCGCCGCCCGGCATAGCAGTGGCCAGTCCTCCATTTCCAACCTGCGGGCTCATCTCCGTCTCAGGCACGCCCATCATCTCATAAAAATACGGCAGCAATGTGCTCATGACCACGCTGGTAAAATTGAGGGTAAAATGTGCCAGCATCGAACTGAAGATGCTTCCGGTCGCCTCCACCAGAAATGCAAGATATACGCCCAGTGCAAACGCATACATAAACTGATTTAAATTCATATGCATACATCCGAACAAAAACGCGCTCAGAAAAATTGCGGGCAGCATTTTGCTCTTCCGATATGTATGAAATAATACGCCGCGGAACATAAATTCTTCCACGCAGGCAGGTAAAAGCGCCATAAACAGCGTACTCAAAACAAAGTTCTGTCCCTGCATAAGCTCCATGACATTTGCCGTTCCCGAGGTGGAAAACAGCATGGAAATGGCATTCAGAACAATCATCAGCGGATACATCAGATACGTACAGATGATTACAAGTATGATTGTTACGAAGTTGATTTTCCGGTATGGGATCAGTTCCCTGATTTTTATCTTTTTCCATTTGCAGTAGAGAAAACATGGTACAAAGACCATTGCCTGCGACAACAGCAGGGAAACATACATCGGCAGGTCCCCCATCGGCGTAAATGCCGACAATGCGCTGAGTCCCAGACTGCCGCCAATATAAATCAATACCACTGTTAAAAATAAACGGTTCACACTTTTATTCTGAGACATCACGCCCTCCTATATCTTTCGGATATTTTTATCAGTAATCTCTATTTTATGTTCTTTATACAACCGCCCGACTGCACGTTTAAAAGCATTTTTGCTCATTTTCATTTCGCGCATGATAATTTCCGGAGATGCTTTGTCATTAAACGGCAAAACGCCGGCAAACTCTTCCAGAACCTCCATGATACGCTGCGCATCCTGATCCATTTGAATGTATGCTTTTTCCCGCAGGGTCAAATCCAGCTTGCCATCCACTTTGACGCCTGCAACACGGGCTTCCACCACATCCCCGATTCGCAGGGAACTGCAATCCTCATGCCTGGGAATTCTGGCAGAATATCTGTCATCGACAGCAAGAAACGTACCAAAATTATCACTGAACTCATAGACACGTCCCTGAACCATATCCCCTTTCTCATAAGAAGAGTCTGTTTCCAGCATATCGTAAAGCTCCCTCATGCTGGCGCAGAGCCTCCTGCTCTTATCAATATACAGCCTCACCAGTATTTCATCCCCGGCCTGGACTTTGCCAGCCTGTTCCTTAAACGGCAGAAACAGGTCTTTTTCCAGCCCCCAGTCCAAAAACGCTCCAATCTTCTGAACGGATAGCACGGTAAGCGCAGCCAGCTGGCCCATTTTGATTTTAGGCTCATGCGTGGTAGAAATCACGCGGTCTTTGGAATCTTTGTATATGAACACTTCCAGTTCATCTCCAGGCTGCGTACCCTCCGGCACCTGTTTCATCGGAAGCAGGACCCTAGTCTCTGAATCCATGTTTTCTGCCAGGTATACGCCAAAATCTACTTTCTTCACTACTACAAGTTTCTGTTTTTCTCCGAGTCGAATCATTTCTTTTCCTCCAGCGCTATGACAGCATAGGGTTTTCCTTCCCCATCTGCAAGCTTTACTGTAATCTTTCCCTGTTCTTCCGCAATAAATGGAAACATCGTATCCCCGTAGACCGCTGCCTTGCGGTATTCTACCCGTAATTTGCAAATCTCAAAACCGGATGGAATATATTCCTGCGCCATACTGACATATTTGCCATTGTTTACGTGCTGATTCGTATCAATATGGTACTTATGCACCGGAAATGGCTCCCTAGGCTCCATCTGTTCCGGAAACGGCACCTTTCGGGAATCACATTCCATGGCAAGCTGCGGGGACATCTCATACGCCAGAAGCAGTTCTGGCAAAGGCCTCGCGGGTCTTCCCTTTTCTGTATCCAGCAACGTCCAGATGGAATTGGCATACGCCAAAAGCTCGCCCTCTTCTGTCTCCATCGTAAAATTACGGTAGCCGAAAAATCCTTTGAATTCATACGGCCAGGTACTAACTTTTACACGTTCTCCCATACCGGGATAACGATTAACCTCAATCTGCCAGGAAGACACCACCCATGCCAGCCGGTGCTCAGTCAAAAACGAGACCCCTACTCCCAGCTCTTCTGATTGAAAATTACTGCAATCCTGAAAATAATCTATAATCGCAGGCAGCGCAACCCGTCCCCTGTTGTCCACCTCGCTATAGCGGATCCTGCTGTGAAAACTGTACATAATTTCCTCCTGTGGTTAGCGTGACAAGGTCTTTCCTATAAGAGAATAAAAATACCCATCACTGTAAGTGACAGGTATCCAGCTGGCCCACAAGGATTCGAACCTTGAAATGACGGAGTCAGAGTCCGTTGCCTTACCGTTTGGCGATGGGCCATTGTCGTTCAACAAACAGTATTATATACGAGTTTTTTCCAAATTGCAAGTGTTTTTTTTATTTTTTTTACAGCAGCTCAATTTTCCCTTCCACCACGGCAAATTCTACCGGTTCACCCACTTCGAAATGTGCGGTTCCGTTCGTTCCCTCCGTAATCGCTTCTTTCAGCTCCTCCAGCTTATCTGTGGGAACCATGACCTTTAACTCCACCTTATCTGTATAAGAAGAGTCCATGGTCAAAATCTCCTGCTGCGCCAGGATGTATTGAATTTTTCCGATGCTGTTGTAATCCGTGCCAATCACAAGGCTTCTCCCCGACGTTTTCTCTATGATAACACTGTTTTTGAGCCCCTCCTGCACCGCTTTCTGATAAGCGCGGACCAACCCGCCGGTTCCAAGAAGGGTTCCTCCGAAATAGCGTGTCACAACCACCGCTAAATTATGCACATCTTCCCGCAAAAGTACATCCAGCATAGGACGGCCTGCAGTTCCATTCGGCTCCCCGTCATCGCTGCACCGCTGCAATTCCTGATTCTTCCCCGCCACAAAGGCATAACAGTTATGCCTCGCATCCCAATACTGTTTCTTCATGCGGGCGATAAAAGAAAGAGCCTCCTCCTCCGTTTCTATTTTCTCCAGCGTAGCAATAAACCGTGACTTCTTTTCTACGATTTCACCGCTGCCGCCCTGATATAAAATTTTAATGGACTTGTTTCGCATGGTATCGGCTCCGTTTCTTTTCTCTTATATACAAAACACTATCAAAGATAATCCTATGCAACTCTATACCATCGTATTTTTCTCCTGATGTGCAATTTTCTCTTTTGCGTCTTCATATTCCCCAACAGTTATCCCCAGGCTTTCACAGGCTTTTTGCAGATTAAGTCCTAAATTGTTCATCAAAGATGACACACTTTTTATCAGATTTTCTGCCATTCCAGTCTCTATCCCGGATTTACGCCCTTCCTGGTAAGACAGCTCCTTTTCATTCCTGATATGTTTTTCCTCGTCATACTCAAAAATACTCACCGCTATCGCCTCCGCCCGATTCCTCGCCAGAAAATCTGCCAATATCCTATTATTGATACAGTAATCTACTGCTGTTTCCACTGCTTCCGGAAATGCCATTTCCTTTGCGTACTTTCTGACCTGAGATACATACTGCGCATATTCCTTCAGTATCTGACATCCTTCCATTATGTTCTGATTATACCCTAAATTAATGTTATACACAGTCACCATCAGTTCCAAATCCCCACCTGCCAATTCTCCCGGCTTTCTTCCACCATCAGACAATGTACCTTCAAATGCATCCGAAAGTCTTAATGTCTGCCGCTCCGGCTGTGGCTCCGCCCCGTTATAGAAAACTATGAATCTGGGTGCCGGTATTTTTACCTGTTTGCGTCCATAAAGGTCCTTCTCTCTCGTGATCCCCTGTATCACCCTTGTCACATAAAACAAACTTCGCAAGGGCATATTGGGGTTCACCGTGGATTGATGCTCATAAAGCATTAGTTCCATATCCAGTACAAAAGAAATGTCATTCTTGTAATTCATATAAACTGCATTTTCCAATGTAGTGATAATCAGCCCGTCCGGATCCGTGTAGGATGTTCCATTCAGTGCATTGTACAGACTCAGAAGGTTCTCCTTCTCAGAAAATAACATCCGAAACACCGTGTCCTTATAATTGCGCTGCATGTTCATGCCATTGTTTGTATCGTTCATCTCCTGTCCTCCTTTACTGGCAGATAATTTCCTGCATAAATATTCAGCAGGCGCCGGAGAACCCTCTTTCAGAATCTCCAGCCATATGAAATATTGATAGGATTCAAAGCATGGATTTTCTGAAATGCAAGATAAAGATACATTAGATTTGTATGTTAGAAAATATGCCTCAGAGCAAACCAGATAACATAACAGTCTGCCTAAGAGGGTATGCTTTTCCTTATCATAGCATGGTTAGATATAGATTGCAAACATTTTCCGAGATAACTATTTGCAAAATTTAGAACCCGATAACTGCTACTGTTTATTGGAAACTGATATTTTTCTTTATTTTCCATATCATATTTGATATAATATCTGGATAATATTAATTTTTGTTTTATTTTTAAGGAGGCTTTGCTATGAACTATGGAAAAAAAGGCGTAGCACAAAGAGAGAAACAGATCACCTCCTCCGCGTTGTTGATCCGTAAGAAATTTACTGTCATATTTCTGAAATCACTGCTGGTATGTTTTCTGGCCGTTGCAGTGATTGGCGGATGTGCCGGGATCGGCGTATTCAAAGGCATCATAGCGTCCGCTCCTGATATTTCTGATATAGACCCCTCGCCCACAGGCTACCTTTCCGTTGTGTTGGACAACCAGGGAAATGAAACTGCAAAGCTTGTGGCTTCCGGCTCCAACCGTGTGTATGTAACGCTGGACGAAATACCGCAAACGGTTCAGCACGCGTTTGTCGCCATTGAGGACGAACGATTCTACGACCACAACGGCATTGACATCAAGGGGATTATCCGCGCCGGATTCACGGGCATTGCAAACGGTTTCCACTTCAACCAGGGCGCCAGCACGATTACGCAGCAGCTGCTGAAAAACAATGTATTTGAAGGCTGGACAACCCAGTCCGGCATAGAGAAGGTTGAGCGCAAAATTCAGGAACAATACCTTGCCATTCAGCTCTCAAAAGTCAAATCCAAAGAATGGGTCCTGGAAAACTACCTGAACACCATTAACCTTGGACAGAACACATTGGGCGTACAGTCTGCTTCCCGCCGGTATTTCGGTAAGGACGTCTCGGAACTTACCCTGTCTGAGGCAGCCGTTATCGCCGGAATTACCAAAAATCCTTCCGCCTATAATCCGGTCAGCCATCCGGATAAAAACGATGAGCGGCGGCGGCTTGTCCTGAAAAACATGCGTGAACAGGAATACATCTCTGAAAAAGAATACGACGAGGCTATTCTGGATGACGTTTATTCCCGGATCCAGCAGGTCAATATCGTATACGCAGAAGAAAACCCCAATTCTTATTTTGTGGACGCTGTCATCGACCAGGTGGTACAGGATCTGGTGGAGAAAAAAGGATATACGGACACGCAGGCATACAAAGCCATTTACAACAGCGGCCTCACGATTGAATCCACGCAGGACATGGGAATTCAGCAAATCTGCGACGAAGAAGTGAACAAGCCGGAAAACTATTCAACCGAGGCAAAATACTCTTTTTCCTACCGCCTGACGGTCAAGAAATCTGACGGTACAATGGAAAATTACAGCGACCAGACCATGATCTCACATTACAGCGCCTCTTCCCCGGACTACTCGCTGAATTTTGCAAGCATTGAGGAGGCTCAGGCAGCCATTGACGCTTATAAGGCAGAAATCATACAACCCGGCGATACGATCGTGGACGGCGGGGAATCGGTCGTATTTACGCTCCAGCCACAGGCCGCAGTTACAATTATCGACCAGTATAGCGGCGATGTAAAAGCGATTGTCGGAGGCAGGGGGGACAAGACTGGCAGCCGTACGTTAAACCGTGCGACAGATACCACAAGGCAGCCTGGTTCCACATTCAAGGTCCTTGCCGCCTATGCGCCGGCGCTGGATACCGCCGGCATGACGCTTGCCACAGTTCAGGATGACGCCCCCTACACTTACTCAAACGGTACGTCCCTGCGAAACTACGATAATTCCTACCGCGGGTTTACTACCATCCGTTATGCGATTACAAAATCCATCAACGTCGTGACGGTAAAGACACTCTCCGACATCTCTCCACAGGTTGGTTATGATTACCTGCAGAATTTTGGATTTACCACCCTGGTACAGGATGATATTGTAGAATCACTGTCACTGGGCGGCATCACGCGCGGCGTAACGAATCTGGAGCTGACCGGAGCATACGCCACCATTGCCAACATGGGCAACTATATCAAACCACGTTTTTATACCAGAATTCTCGATCACAGCGGAAATGTTCTGATTGACAATACCGCTGACTCGCACACGGTACTCAAGGAGACTACGGCATTTCTCTTAACGAGCGCCATGCAAGACGTCGTCAACGTCGGAACCGGAGGCGCCGTTAATTTCGGCAATATGCCGATTGCCGGGAAAACAGGAACTACGACCAGCAACCGCGACGCCCTGTTTGCAGGCTTCACGCCATACTATACCTGCACCGTATGGTGCGGCTACGACGACAACAGCCCGCAGGACGGTTCACTGACCTCCAATCCCAAGACGCTGTGGAACCATATCATGGGACGTATCCATGAGAATCTCGAATACCGGGAATTTACCCAGCCGGAAGGTATTCTCACCGCCGCCATATGCAAAAAATCCGGCAAGCTTGCCGTTAGCGGGCTATGTGATTCTGACCCCAGAGGCAGCATGGTAGCGACCGAATATTTTGCTGCCGGGACAGTTCCCACAGAGTATTGCGACCATCACGTCAGCGCAACTATCTGCACAGAATCCGGACTTCTGGCAAACGAATTCTGCCCCGCAGAGACAAGGCAGGCCGGCATCTACATTGTCGGCGGTTCCGGTAATTCAGACGACGGCCCGTATTTATTGCCTGCTGCCCTGGCAGAAGACAATTACTGCACCGTCCACACAGCCGAGAGCATCATTCCGGAAATCCCTCCCATAGAGATTCCGGAAGACCTTGACGGCGCCACTCCTGAAAGCAATAAAAAAGACAAAAAAGAAAAACCCAAAAAGAACAATAACAAGAAAGATTCTGAAAGGGATGAGGAGGATTAAATTTCCTCTGTCACAAGATAAAAAAGGCGCCGCCCGGCCATCTTATTTACAATGACCGGGTGGCGCCTTATTCACAATATAAATTCTATTTGATTTCGATTGTCCGATGAATTCCTTCAATAATCGGAGCCAGGTTCTGCTGCTGCCTGCTGTCACACGCCTGAAACAGCTTCTGTTTCAGTTCCTCCAGATCCTCCGCCCGTGCCGAGCCGTCCAAGAGGCTTGAAATCAAATGCATTTCATAGGCAAACAACAACTGTCTTTCCTTGCGGGGCAGCGTAATCCTGACATTCTTTGCGTACACACGAAACAGCGTATTCAAAAACACCGCTATCTCTTCCCGCTCAGATTTGTCTTCCAGCGCGGCCTGTTTCAATGCTTTCAGGCTCATATGCCCATTTTTCAGCTTTTGCTCCAAAATCTGGCGTTTCTGCATCTCTTCCTGTCCAACGTCGTAATACTCAAACGCCTGCATAATCGCGCTGTAAATCTCTCCGCCAAAATCCGCCGTATTCTGGAAAATGCGAAATACCTTACGCTCGTTGACCAGAAGCTTTAAATGTGCCAGTTCCAGCCTCCTGGTATACACAATGCAGACTGTGCGGGGAAAATACTGATTCAGAAAGGCAATCAGTTTCGAGCCGTCTATCGGCGAAAGATCCATGCCTGTAATCATCACTTTGTATTTTCTCTTTCTCAGGAAAGCAACTGCATCCCGTCCATTGTCCGCCGTATCAATTTCAAAATTATATTCCCGCATCACATCCAGAAACTGTCGGATAATATCATGATTCTGATTCACAAATAACAGATTATTTTCCATACTTTTTCCTCGCCTTAGAAATATGCTTGTTACATAATTTCATTATAGTCTCCCGCGTGAGAAAAATCCAGAAGAATATGAAAAAACTGTTACTCCACATCCAGAAGCGCTGCCATATCTTCCTCTCCCGTACGAATCTTGACAACCTTCGCAACATCATATACAAAGAGCTTGCCATCGCCGATATGTCCGGTATAGAGTGTCTTCTTCGCTGTCTCGATGACTTTATCCAGCGGGATGTTTCCACCGATAATTTCCAGTTTGACCTTGGGCAGTAACGTCGCATCCATTTCCACGCCACGATATTTCTCGCCTGCTCCTCTCTGGATTCCGCAGCCCATAACCTGCGTCACGGTCATGCCGGTAACGCCCAGGTCGTTCATCGCTTTTCTCAGTTTTTCGTAGCGTGACAGTTTTGCAATCACCACTACCTTGTACATGCCTGTCGTTTTGCCCGGAACAGTGGATACCACCGGAACAGCCGCATTTTTCTGTGCCTCGGACGCACTTTCGTATTCCGACACGCCCAGATCGGTATTCTCATTTACATCCATTGTCATTGTGTTTGATACATCCATAATGCTGAATCCTGAGTACGCGGAGGCAAGGCCGTGTTCCGTTGCATCCAGTCCGGTAATTTCTTCCTCCTCCGTCACGCGCAATCCGATTGTTGCCTTAATCACATAAAATGTAATCGTAATGCAGACTGCCGCCCATGCGGCAACCGTCACAAACCCAAGCAGCTGAAGGCCCAGCTGATGGAATCCACCACCGTAGAACAATCCGTCAATTTCGGATTCCGGCGCGGAAGACGTGGCAAAAAGGCCTACCGCAATCGTACCCCAGATACCGTTCATCATATGAACCGCAACTGCTCCTACCGGATCGTCCACATGCAGCTTGTAATCTAACAGCCATACGCCAAATACGACCAGCAGCCCTGCAACTGCGCCAATCACAGTCGCTCCAAACGCATCCGTCACATCACAGGGAGCAGTGATTGCCACCAGACCAGCCAGAGACGCATTTAAGCACATAGAAACGTCCGGTTTTCCATATTTCACCCAGGTAAACACCATACATACCACAGTTGCAACTGCCGGAGCAATCGTTGTTGTCAGGAAAATGGAGCCCAACTGCGGAATCGTAGTCGCTGCCGCGCCGTTAAATCCATACCATCCAAACCAGAGGATGAAACATCCCAGGCATCCCAGCGGAAGGTTGTGTCCGGGAAATGCATTTACCTTTGTAATCTTGCCGCTCTTGTCTTTGCTGAACTTGCCGATACGCGGCCCGAGGATCGCTGCGCCAATCAGTGCGGAGATGCCGCCAACCATATGAATTGCACAGGAACCGGCAAAATCATGGAATCCCATCTGCGCCAGCCAGCCGCCGCCCCAGATCCAATGCGCCTCAATGGGGTAAATCAATGCTGAAATTACGCCGGAGTAGATACAGTACGATAAAAATTTTGTCCTCTCCGCCATGGCTCCCGATACAATCGTTGCCGTTGTGGCACAGAACACCAGATTGAACACAAAATTGGAAAAATCAAAATCCGCATATGCCGTAAAAATATCAAATCCGGGTTTTCCAATCAATCCCAACATATCCTCTCCAAGCAAAAGGGAAAATCCAATCAGGATAAACATTACCGTGCCGATGCAGAAGTCCATCAGGTTTTTCATGAGGATATTTCCCGCATTCTTCGCCCGCGTGAATCCTGCCTCCACCATGGCAAAACCTGCCTGCATCCAGAACACCAATGCGGCTCCGATTAAAAACCAGATGCCGAAAGTATGCTCGCTTACCAAACTGATAATTGATTCTTGTGTCATAATAATTCCTCCTCTTTCATTTTTCAGGAGAATGCGCTCTGCACTCTCCACATATATAAAAAACGGCACTTTTCCCGTATCCCACAGCTTTGTGGTCTCGTAAAAAGTACCGTCTTTTTTGTTGTTCACAGTTTATTCATTTTTGGTTCAAAAAAGATTAATTTTCGTTACATGGAAATTTCATTTCTTTCACATATAATAAATACAAACAAATGAATATAAGAAATCACTTTTTGAATAAACTTTTTCATAATAAATGCCAGGGGGTGGAAACTTCCTGGCATCCTCCCTTTGTACCTGCTTTGGCGACCCCTCAGGGGGAGACCTAAGGCATCCCCCTCACTTCATGGGTCTCTCCTTCGGTCAAACCTCAAAGATCAAATCGCCATAAGATGGCATCGGCCACATTTCCTTATCGACAATCATTTCCAGCTTATCAATCGGAGCCCGGAGTCCATCCATGGCGGTCTTCACATCATCGCGGAAGAAAATTGCCTGCTGCCTTCCCTCTTCCATTGCGCCGCCCTGCGCCGTAACTTCCGTCAATTTCACAAGCGCGTTCTTTGCCTCTGCCAGCAATCCGGAAACCTCTTTCAGCAAATCGCTCTGCGTGCTGACGTCCGCGTCACAGGCTGCTTTTACCGCATTGATGGAGTTTGCAAGCGACGTCGTATATTTAATGACTGCCGGAATAATCTGCTTTCCTGCCATGTCAATCATCGTGCGCGCCTCAATGTTCAGGGCCTTGGCATAGTTTTCATAGAGGATTTCTCCTCTGGATTGCAGCTCTGCCTCTGTAAATACATTGAATTTTTCAAACAATGCAATTGCCTTATCAGTTGTAAGCGCCGGAACCGCATCCACCATGTTCTTAATATTGGGAAGACCGCGGCGCTCTGCCTCCTCAATCCACTCATCCGAATAACCGTTGCCGTTGAACACGATTCTCTGGTGTTCGGATGCCTGCTGCTTGATTAAATCATGCACTGCCTCATCGAAATTGTCCGCTTTCTCCAGGATGTCACAGGCATCGGAAAATGCCTCTGCAACAATGGAATTCAATACTACGTTTGGCGGAGCAATGGAATCATTGGAGCCAACCATACGGAATTCAAATTTGTTCCCGGTAAATGCAAACGGTGAAGTACGGTTACGATCCGTAGCATCCTTACGGAAATCCGGCAGCGTCTTCACGCCTGTCTGGAGCCTTTCGCCCTTCAGGCTTCTGGTTGCCTCACCGGTGCTGATCAGCTGGGACAGCACATCCTGAAGCTGCTCGCCCTTTTGCGCCTCCAGTATAAGTATTGAGTATCCCCGGCGTATTTCATCGCGGTCAAAACTTGACCAAATCAGCTTG
>CAJUOE010000038.1 GCA_910587895.1 uncultured Lachnospiraceae bacterium | reverse complement strand
GAGAGCAGATGCGGCAGGATATGGATATATTTTTGTGGGGGAGCCGGTGTATTTTACTGCGCTTGGAACGAAGGAGGAGATGCAGAGCCGGATGAGGGCAGATGATGTAAAGGAATGGGAGCAGGATGAGGTACAGGAGCCGGAAGGGGTAGAGAAGCCGGAGGGGATAGAAAAAGAGCCGGAGATCTTTTCCCTGTGCGGCTATCTCGATAACCGGGCGGAGGGCTTCCCGCGCATCCGGCAGACCTGGCATGGCTCCGAGGGGCTGATCTATTTCCTGATCAGTGAGGAAGGGTTCGGGAGACTGCCTGCAAAGAAAAAGACGCTTTGCATGGAGCTGGATGCAGAGGAGGAAATGGAGCCGGAGGTTAAAAGGCAGATCATAAATATCTGTCTGGAGGAGAATAAGAGACGGGAGGAGGTGCCTGGGACGGGGGAAGATGGAAGCGGGGAAGCCGGGATTTTTGCGGTCTGCAAGTCGGAGCTTTTAGCCGGAGCCGAAGGGTATATCCGGGGGAGCCGTATGATCTTCGGGAGCATCAGCGCAGTGCTCTTATTCGCGGGGCTGACTAATTTTCTGAATGTAATGGTTACGGGGGTCATATCCAGAAGGAAAGAGCTTGAGGTTATGGAATGTGTGGGGATGACGAAGAGGCAGAGGAGGAGAATGCTGATGACGGAAGGGATGTGTTACTTTTTGGCTGCCGGCGTGAGGTCTATATCGGGAACCTTGTGGCGCAGAGGCAGACGCATATCTTCAAAGTCGGCAAGTCCTTTATTAGACCGAAAGAGGAATGGGTGATTGTAGAGGATGTGTTTGAGCCGATTGTGGAAAGGGAGCTGTGGGAGAGGGTGCAGGAAAGTTTTGCCAATCCCACAAGGTCACGCAAGAGGACGGGGCAGGCAAGCATCTTTTCGGGAATGGTATTCTGCGATACCTGCAACAGACGCATATCATTTGTGCCGGAGAGGGCGGAGAAGATTTATGTAGGCTCCTGTCAGGAATACCGCAAGATTGGCAGGCAGGGATGCACGCCGCACCGTATCTATGAACAGGACTTGCACGATGCAGTCCTAAAGGACATACGGGAGTGGGCAAAGCTGGCATTGAAAGACGAGAAGGCAGTCCTTGACAAAGTTATGGAGCATGAAAACAGGAACAAGGCTGACGCTGGCGCAGTTATTGAGAAAAAGTTTTCCCTTGAAAAGCGTCTGGGTGAGGTCGAGAAAGTCATTGCCAAACTCTATGAGGATTACGCTTTAGGCAAGGCGGGGGCGGACGAGGTTGACTTACTCCTGCCCAAGTACCGGAAGGAACAGGGGGAACTGAAAGAGCAGCTTGCATTGTTCCAAGAGGAAAGCAACGAACAGAGGGAAACAGCACAGAACGCTGAAAAGTGGGTTGCGCTGATCCGCAAGTACAGTGACCTGCAGGAACTGACGGCAGGCATCATAAGGGAACTGATTACCAAAATCTATGTGGGCGATGTCCGCAAGGTCGATGGTGAGAAAGTCCAGTCTATTGAAATTCATTACCGTTTCATCGGCAGTCTGCCGGATGGGGCGGGGAAATAAACAATTCTTAACTGAAAATCCCAATTTACAGAACAATTTCGCTGTAAATATCACTTTATTCGGTGTTTACAGGGCTTAAAACAGTAGTGACAGCTATCGGCGCGGGCGTGGCAGTATGGGGCGTCGTAAATCTTCTGGAGGGCTATGGTAACGACAACCCCGGCGCAAATGGCCATGTGCTATAAAGAAGCACAGTATATAATTGGCGGTCTCCGCTATTCCGCATAAAAAAAGACAACCTATAGGTTGTCTTGAATATTTAAGAGGTTATTTGGCAGGCGTCGCGGCTCCTGCATCTCTTTTGACCCATAGGGTGCGTGGTTGCAACGGAATTTACCACCTCAAATAACCTCATTACTACCATATGTATATTATAATTGCTTTATTCTCTTTTGTAAAGAACTTGTTTGTTTCTTAAATAGTTATTCAATCTATCATTACTGATTTCCCAGCTTGTAATAATAGAATTTTTATAATCAGGCTGGCTGTGGGATGTGCAAATGCGGAGGACAAGCAATATATTTTTGGGATTGGAAAAAATCCGTTTAATTACTAATCCGGTATTCGGACGTTTATCCTTGATGATATAATCCGGGTTTTTCAAAATCTGGTTAATATTGCGGACGGTATCATCGTATGATTCAGGATGTCTTTCCCTGATATGCGCCAATTGTTTTTCTGTTATAATGATTTTATCTGTAACATAATCTTCGTTGATACACTTGTAAATAGACATGTCCAGACAGCCAATTTCATGGATCCGGGTATTTGTAATCTGATTCATAATGAAACATCGGCCATCTTTTTTATTGGTTCTTCCTTTCATAATGTTCCTTTCTGCCTATAGCTGTTTTAGGTTTGTGGCTATGCTCTAAATGAATAACCAGTGTTTATAAAGTTATTCTAACATGGTTTCACATAAAAGTATAGTATATTTGGATGTTTTCAGCATTAAAAATTATAGTTAAGCCGGTCGATGCACATAGCAAAGCAAACATCTGCCCTGCGCTATATTGAACTATGGGAACATGTCAGAAAAACCCAAAGGTTTATGATACGTTATATGCACATCAAACAGGGGGGAGCCGCTGAAGGAACTAAATTTTTATGCAAAAACGTAACTTTTGTATTTGAAATACGATATACTTAATAGGAATGGCTTTCACAAGATTGATTTGGCTGCTCATTTTGACAGAAGGACAGATAAAAGGGGAATGCTCAATGAATGATGCCAACATAATAGATTTGTTTTGGAACAGAGACGAAAATGCAATAAGGGCAGTGGATGAGAAGTATAATGCTTTTTGTTATTCCATTGCATGGAAAATCCTCACAAACCGGGAGGATTCAGAAGAATGTGTGAATGACACATGGTTTGCGGCATGGAGACATATCCCGCCCAAAAGGCCCTCAAAACTGGCAGCTTTTTTAGGGAAAATCACACGGGGATTCGCAATAGATACATTGAGGAAAAAATATGCAGTGAAACGGATGGATATGCACATTGTGGAAATAAAGGAAGAAGTGGAAGATTTAAATGCGGCGGTAATCCATAACTTTGAGGAACATAT
>CAJUOE010000037.1 GCA_910587895.1 uncultured Lachnospiraceae bacterium | reverse complement strand
GGGGGATGGACATGCGGTCAATATTCCGCAACCCGGTTTGTCCGAGCAGGAGCGGTGACGGAGTAGCGAAGGACGTGCGCGCTGACGGAATAGCGCGTTGAAGGGAGGTAGGCATCACCCGGCGGCGGAAACGCCGGGGCCGATACCCGAGAGTACGGGAGCCGCATGCGGCGACCGACAACCGTGATGGAGCAGACTCCCGAGAAAAACCGCGCCCTGCGTCTGAGGCCAGACCGGCCCGTACCGGAAACCGACACAGGTGGTCGGGTAGAAGATACCGAGGCGCTCGAGAGATTCACGGTCAAGGAACTAGGCAAACTGACCCCGTAACCTCGGGATAAGGGGTCCTCCCCGCATGGGGAGGCGCAGAGAATAGGTCCATCAACGTTTACAAATGGGTATACACGGGAGCGGAAGGCCCTACCAGAGTGAGCACGATAGATACGGCGTCCTGTGAAATGGGCTACAAAGAAACGCCGAAACTTCCGCAGACGGTCAAGGCAAACTTAAATGACGGAACTTCTCTTGACGTTCCGGTGACCTGGGATGCAGCGCAGGTGGAGAACCTTAAGACGGCAATTTTCGGGGAATACACGGTAAACGGTTCCATTGGGGCATTTTCCTATACGAATGCCGGTGACGGCAGTGTCATCAACGTGGCGGCAAACACATGGAAGACGACCTGTCTCGTGACAATTGCCGGCAAGAATTATGTGGCAAACGGCAGTTTTGAGGAAAATGACGGCAAAAATGCGACCGGATGGACGCTTACCAATTACATGGAAGTCAACGATTATAACAATGCATTCATAGATAAGCCGAATTCCGCCAATGCGAAGTCTGGTTCCTATTATTACACCGGCTGGGCGGAAGTTGGAAAAGACATTGACTTTAAGGTGGAGCAGACGGTTTCCACCCTTCCCACCGGACTGTATACGCTGTATGCGTGGTATCAGGGAACTTCCGTCGGGCAGGTAAAGGATACGGCAGGACTGTATGCGGTTGTGAATTACAAGGATGGATCCGTAAAGGAATATAAGACAAAGATTCAGATTAACAATGTCTGGAAGGATTTCTACCAGGCAGTTATAACAGACATTCCCATTGACGGGAATGTGAAAAACGTGGTTGTTGGAAGCCGGCTTGCAGTCGCAGGTGCAGCGGGACTGGCGCCCTGGGTTGTCGTGGATGATATCAGCCTGATGCGGCAGGGAGATTTGCCCGCAGGCGATATTACGCAGCCGAAGAAATATAACGTAACCTTTGACGTCAACGGAGGAAAACAGTTAAGCACAAAGAGCAAGGTTGTCACAAACAGCCAGAAATATGGAACATTGCCGATGCCTAAGAGGGCTGGGTACACATTCTCGGGATGGTATACAGCCAGGACAGGCGGAAGTAAGATTACAGCAGACAGTGTTGCCAATCTGACAAAGGATCAGACGCTGTATGCACAGTGGAAGAAGGTTACAAAGCCGGCGAAGGTAAAGAAACCAAAAGTAAAAAATTCTGCGAAGAAGACGATGAAAGTCACCTTTAAGAAAGTGAAGGGAGCGGATGGGTATCAGATTTCCTATTCCACGTCTAAGAAGTTTAAGAAGGGCACGGTAAAGAAGACAACTTCCACCAAACTGAGCAAGACGATCAAGAAACTGAAAAAGGGCAAGACGTATTACGTGAAGGTCTGTGCATACAAAAAGGACAGTACGGGCAAGAAGATTTATGGCGCGAACAGTACGGCAGTCAAAGTAAAAATTAAGAAATAACAGTATAACATTTGTTGCGCAATACAGGAGAGAGGGGTCTCGCAGGAGACCTCTTTTTTCCAAATATAAAAGTCCTTTATTTGCCGGAATAGTTTATGTCCGTAATGGCTTTGGGCGCATAGAAAGGCGGGGAATGGATTTGAAGAAGGTCGTTCAGGTAATTTTAGTGGTAGTCATGGGAATCTTTTTGTGCATGGCAGGAAAAAAACAGGTGCATCCTTTGGAACCTGATGCAGGGGCGGATGAGCCGGTGACGATTACCTGGTTTGTAGCCGAGGAGGGCTATGCCAAGACATGGAATCCATGGAAAAATCTTGCCGATGCAAAAATTCTTCGCAATACCGGGGTAAATCTGGAAGTGAAATCCGGGGATCTGACGGATTTGGACGCTTTGATTGCGACCGATTCCCTGCCGGATCTGATTACTGTTGAGGCGGAAACGGCGGAGCGGTACATGCTGGAAAATTCAGGGATGGCAGAGCCGCTGGAACCATTATTTGAGACTTATGCGCCGGATGTGAACATTCCGGATTCCATGAAAGAATGGTATCGCAATGCAGATGGCAACTGGTATTCCATTGCCAGTTACTATTATGGGAAAGAGCGGGTGAACGAGGAATTTGGCGGTTATCTCGGAACACACAATAACAATTATGTGAGAACGGATTTGCTGGAACAAACCGGAATTTCCATGGAGGAGCTGAAGTCAAAAGAGGGGCTTCTTTTGGCCTTACGTGCGGCAAAAGGGCTGACTTACAAAAATCAGGATGTGATACCGTATTCCGGCTGGTGGACGCAAAATCTTGCGGAGCAGTTTGGAATGAAGACGGAAGATGAAGAGGGAAATTATCTGTCAAAATACCGTCAGCCGGAATGGCTGGAAGCTTTGCAGTTTGGCAATCAGATGTACCGGGAAGGATTGATGCTGCCGGAAGAGTTTACGGAGAGCCTGAGCCAGAGGAGAAAGCAGGTGCAGTCCGGGCGTATTTTCTTCTGTACCGGGTATTCCAATGTTCAGGATGCAAAGGATATCCTGTACAGCAATGACAAACATGCACAGATGATGTATGTCGGGCAGGTGCGGGGAGACAGGCAGAATATGCCGAACCTGAAATCTGTTTCTTCCGGCGGCTGGACCGTGACGATGGTTCATAGAGGAGCAAAGCATAAGCGGGAGATTGCAAAGTTTATTTCCTATATGACGCAGGAGGAAGCAACGCTGGACGCCGCCCCGTCTGTAGGAACGGAAACATACGATATCGTAGACGGGCATTACGTAATCAGGGATTCGGTGAAACAGGAATTTGAGGAAAATTATCAGAGGGCAGCAGAGAAATATTTCCTGAATCTGGAATTTTTTGTGGATTGGACGATTGTGCAGAAATACCAGCCGCCCTCGGAAGCACAGGCGTTCAAAGAGCAGTACCGGGGATGCAGCATTTACGACAGCAAAGCTGCGGATGCCGCCGTCTCTGTGGGAACGGACAGGCAGATGCAGGAATTAAAAGAAAAGATAGAAAATTATTACCGCGGGGCGGAGATTCAGGTTCTTACCGCGGGTTCCCGGGAAGAGTGTACGTTGGAATACCAGGAGGCAATAGCGCATATGGAAAAACTGGGGCTAAAGGATTTGGAAAGTTTCGAGAGAAAGCGCTATCAGGAGGCAAAAAAGAAACTGAACCAGTAGAAGGCGGGGTTTATCACAGGAACTTACAGGGGATTTCAAAGCTTACACAGGTTCCCTGTCCGGGAACGCTTGTGATGGAAAGGCAGCTGTCTTTTCCAAAGTAGAGCGTAAGGCGCGCATTGACATTTTTAAGTCCCACGGAATGTCCATCGGAAACAATGTCCGGCGCATTGCCTGCGCTGTGCAGCATCTGGTTTAGCTGTGATAATTTTTCCGGAGAAATGCCCGTGCCGTTGTCTTTTATGTGGAACAGCAGGCGTTCTTCCTTTCTGTCAGCAGAAATATGGATGGACAGCGCATGGCTGCTGTCTGAAATCCCGTGGGAAATGGCGTTTTCCACGATAGGCTGAAGTGTGAATTTAGGCAGCAGCGCTGCCATAAGATCCTCTGGGATATCGCTTTCGAAGGACAGCTGCGGGTAACGGAGTTTCTGAATGCGCAGGTAATTGTTAAGCTGCTCTAATTCCAGGCATACTTCCACGAGCGCGTCGTTGGTAGAGATATTATAGCGAAAAATATTCGCGAAGGCCACCAGGCAGTCCGACTCCTCGAAATGTCCGTAAAGCTTCATTTTTGAGGAAAAAACCTCCATCGTATTGTAGATAAAATGAGGGTTGATCTGGTGCTGTAAGGCAATCAGGCGGCTTTCCTTGTTGGACGTTTCCTTGAGGATCTTTTGTCTGGACAGCTCCGCGGCCTGTGTGAGCATCAGGCTTCGCAGGCAGAGGATGGCGGACAGGAGGGCAAACAGCCCCAGTAAGAGCAGGAAAATACCGATAAACTGCGTGTAATTCGAATGTTTCGTAACGGTAATAATGGTGATTGGAAAATCTTCCTGCTGGTTTAAGGTGACGAGGTAGCCGTCCATCTGAGACTGGGATTGGCTGGATCCGTAGATCATGGATAAGGTGTCTTCTGACAGGGTATCGCCGCTTAAGTTGATGATGCGATTTTTTCCGGAGGAAATGACTGTCTCGTTAAATTCATTCTCAAACGACAGAAAATATTTTTCCGGAATGGAAAATACAATCAAACCGAGGAAATTTTTGCGGAAATCATAGGCCTTGCGCAGATAGACAAAACATTTCCCGGTGTTAAACAGGTAGGGATTGGAGACGCCCGCAAAGTCGGATTCGCAAAACCATTGTTCTACCCGGCTGCTTTCTAGAAATCTTCTGACTGGCGTTTCTTTTGAAATGTCGGACAGGTGGTAGAATACGTCCATGCTCATGGGAATGGTGGGGTTGTCCACATAAATGTAAATGTCGGAGCGGGGGTCTGCGTTGATGGTGGCCTGGATATAGCTCTGGATGGAAGAAGTGTAATTGTCGTAGTCCGTATCCATGGCGTAACCGTCGTTTAAGAAGGAAATCAGCTCATTGCTTGATAACAGCGACTGCGTGGTTCTTGTGGTAAATGCAAGGTTGTTATTGATATTTGTGATGATGGAACTGGTTACCCGGTTGTTTAGCTCATATTTTGTGTCGGCGTTATTCTGCTGGTTCAGATAGAAAAAGATACTGATGACGAGGACGATCGGGATGAAGGCGAGAATGAGGAGTTCCAGAAGAAGTTTCATATAAATGGAATCCCTGAAAGAATGTGTTTTCATAAGCTATGCCTCCCGTTCCTTAAGTTTCCTGCTGCCATCTGTCATATCAAAAGCTGCTATCATTATAACAAAAACGGAAAGGATAGGAAAGATGAAAGTATTGATTGTTGATGATGAAACGCTCATCTGTGAAAGTATCCGGGCGGATTTTAAGCGCATGGCGCATCCGTGGGAATACGAAGTGTTTCTTGCACAGTCGGTGGCGGAGGCACAGAAAACCTATTACCGTGAAGAACCGGATTTTGTAATCACCGACATCAATATGCCGGGTGGTTCCGGTCTGATCCTGGTGTCTGAAATCCATAAGCACAATCCGGACTGCGCCCTTCTGGTACTCAGTGCGTACGATGATTTTGAATATGTGAGGAACGCGTTTAAGATGGGCGCGTGGGATTACATTTTAAAACCGGTTGCGTTTTCGGAACTGGAGAAATGCGTGGAAAAACTTGCCTGTCAAATGATGGCGAAAAAGGATGATTCCTCTTTGGCGGGAAATGCAGGTGCAGAGGAGGAAACCGGCGTATTCCGGATGGAAGATGCGCTTTCATATATCCGCGAGCATGTGGGGGAAAAATTAAGCGCCCAGGAGATGGCGCGGAAAATGGCGGTCAGCTACAGCAGCTTTGGAAAGCTGTTCCGCGAATATACAGGAACGTCATTTTCCGCCTGGCTGCTTGAGGCTCGTATGGAGCGTGCGAAAAATTATCTGGAAAATTCCCATATGAAAATCAAACAGGTGGCGTCCAAGGTCGGCTATCGGGAAAATCCGCAGCATTTTTCCCGGGATTTTACCCGGCAGGCAGGGATGTCTCCCAAGGAGTACCGTGCAAAGAAATTTGAGGAATCAAAAAAGGAGCAGCCGCAATAAGTAAATGGATTGCAACTGCTCTTAAAATGTGTTCTTTGTTATTTCATGCCGCGCTGTCTTTTGACTTCCTCATATTTCTGCCAGAATTTTGATTTTTTGGGCGCCTGTTCTATGGAACCGCGCATCCCTTTTACTTTTGTGATATAGAGACCGCTGACAACGGATTTTACCTCTTTCTTGGTAGGAATAACCTCAAAAACAGATTCTTCACAGATAAATGTCATGATTTTGGGCCCTACCTTCGCCTTGACAATAGGCATTTTGGAACGGCGCATAATCTTGGGCGTCTGCTCCAAAATCGCGGCGGGTAATCCGGAATCCTTTAGTTTCATGCGTTTCTTATCAATCACGAGCATTGATATAGTCTGTGCGGCAGCGGCAATCTGTGCCTCCTGCTCTTCTTTTTTCTTTTGTGATTTCCTGCCAAGTATGTAAAGTGCAATAATTGCAGCCACAAGAATGACGAGAATTACAATCAAAACAATATGCCATGTTTGCAATGTGAAAAACCCTCCTTTGAATTATTTTACTTGATGGTGCGTGAACCGCCACTCAGCATTATATCATTGCTTTCGGCAAAAATCAATGGTATAATTAATGACCTGAGGGGGGACCCAGCGCAGCTGGGGAGAGTCCTGAGGTCTCTTATCGGTTCCAATGAAGTAAAATGACCTGAGGGGGACCCAGCGAAGTAGATCTACAATATAAATTTAAGGAGGAGCGTTATGCGATACAAGGTTCTGGTAACGGGGAGAAATGATTCGGCAATCACTGCTTTTTTTGAGCAGATTACGGATGACTTTTTTGTCTTAAGTTCTTCAACGCGCTATGAAGATATCGTAGGACATATAGATTATTTTGCGCCGCATGTTTTTGTATACTGCCTTTACAATGAGGCGAGGGACAGTATTGTCCAGATGTTAAGCATCAACTCCAGGCTTATGCGGTCAGGCATTCCCTGTGTGATTCTCGGATCTAAGGAGGACTGTGACGAGTTTGAGCGGATTGCAGTAAATGTTGCAGCCCTGGTTTTGCACAGGCCGCTTTCTGCGACTGCCATCAAGGAGAAGATACTGGATTTCATGCAGAAAAAGAAAATTAAGGGCTCAGATGAGGACGATATGGCCTGGACGGGAGCGGATGGATTTATGGGTACGCAGGAGCCCGATGCACAGTCAGACGCAGCGAAGGAGGAAGAGCCGGTTCTACATAAAAAACATGTCCTGGTGGTGGATGACAATCCGATGATGCTCAAGCTCATCAACGAACATCTCCACGAGAAATATGATGTGGCGACGGCTGTCAGCGGCAGGGTTGCCCTGAAATTCCTGGAGCGAAGGACGACAGATTTGATCTTATTGGATTATTTGATGCCTGAGGAAAACGGGCTTTCGATTCTGGAAAAACTGCGGGCGAAAGATGCGACGAAAGATATACCGGTGATCTTCCTTACCGGTGTTACCGAGCGCAAGAAGATCAAAGAAGCGCTTGTCTTAAAGCCGCAGGGATATTTGTTAAAACCGGTTGACCGCGATAAGCTTCTCGAAGAGATTGCAAAGCTTATCGGGTAACCAGGGGAGACGGCAGTGTTTGCAAAGACAGGGGGCGTGTGGAAACATTTAAACCTTCATATGGCAGGGGGTGGAAACATGGGCATAGAAGAGAAAGAACTGAAACTGACGGATTTAATCGACAAAGAGATTTTACAGAAAATCCAGGACGGTTTTTCGGATATGAGCGGAATGGCGGCGATTACCACAGAAACGAATGGGAAACCGGTTACGACTGGCAGTAACTTTTCCGATTTCTGCATGAAATATACAAGAGGCTCTGCGCTTGGCTGCGCGCGCTGCGAACAATGCGACAGCCAGGGGGCGGCCCTTGCGCTGGAACGCGGCGAATCCGTCGTTTATTTCTGCCATGCGGGACTGATGGATTTTGCAGCGCCGATTATGGCGGATGATAAAATGGTTGGTTGTTTTATCGGCGGCCAGGTGCTTACCGAGTCTCCCGACCTTACGCAGGTAAGGAGGATTGCGGCTGAAATAGGCGTGGAGGAAGACGAGTATGTGGAGGCGGTAAAAAAGGTAACCATCAAAGAGCAGAAGACAATTGACAGCGCGGCTAAATTTCTGCATTTGATTGCCGATGTTTTGTCGGAGATGGCATACCACAAATACCTTGTTTATCAGGCAAACAGGGAACTGGAACGCTCGTCCCATATGAAGTCCGATTTCCTTGCCAATATGAGCCATGAAATCCGTACGCCCATGAACGCGGTAATCGGCATGGCGGAGATGGCGCTCAGGGAACAGCTCCCCCCTGCGGCAAAGAATTACATCAATCAGATTAAGGACGCCGGGAAATCGCTGCTTACGATTATCAATGACATTCTTGATTTCTCTAAAATAGAGTCCGGAAAAATGGATATCATTGAGAGTGAATACGAGTTGATGTCGATGGTGTATGATGTTGCCAATATCGTGCTGGCAAGGCTAAAAGAAAAAGATGTGGAATTGATTGTTGACATCGTACCGGATCTGCCAAGCAAGCTGTGGGGCGATAATCTCAGAATCAGGCAGATTCTTTTAAATCTTACGAATAATGCGGCCAAGTTTACGTCAGAAGGAAAGATTGTCTTGAAAGTGGATTATGTAAGGACGTCTTCGAAACGGCTGAATCTACGTGTTTCCGTGGAGGATACCGGAATTGGCGTTAAGAAAGAGGATCTCGGCAAATTGTTTCAGTCTTTCCAGCAGGTAGACAGCAAAAGGAACCGCAATATTGAAGGCACCGGGCTTGGACTGGCGATTGCCAGAAGGCTTTTGAAACTGATGGATGGAGATATCTGGGTGGAGAGCGAGTACGGGAAGGGCAGCTGTTTCTCCTTTGTGCTCCCACAGAAAATTGTCAATGAAACCCCAGGCATTGTTATCAATGAGCCGGATTCCGTTTTGGTGGCAGGATTGATGTCCAATCCTTATGTATGGGAACAGTTCTGTTCGGACGCCGAACGTCTTGGGGTAGAATGCGTGCGAGTTGTCTCAGCCAAAGAGTTTGACCATCTTCCGAATGATAAAAGGAATTTCCTGTTTATAGAATATCCCATGTTCACAGAGTTAGTTGAGGGATATGTGCGAAACCATCCGCAGATAACGGCAGTTTTGCTAATCGGTTTTTATGACCATGTGGAGTACCATATTCCCAATTTGCTGGTGGTGAAAAAACCCCTGTTTGCGTTGAGCATCGCATTGATTCTCAATGGCCGGCAGATTCATTTTGAAGAGGATGAGGAGGAGAATGAATTTGATTTTATTGCTCCGGATGCGCATGTGCTGATAGTCGATGACAATGCAGTGAATCTGACTGTGGCGGAAGGGCTTTTGGAGCCGCTGAAAATGCAGATAGATACGGTAACCAGCGGACAGGCGGCAATCGGTAAAATAGCGAATTTCCACTATGACATTGTATTCATGGATCACATGATGCCGGAATTGGACGGCGTGGAGACGACGCATATTATCCGGCGTTTCCATTCTGAGTATAACGACGTTCCGATCATCGCCCTTACAGCCAATGCCGTGGAAGGTACGAAAGAAATGTTCTGCCGCGAAGGTATGAATGATTTTATTGGCAAGCCGATTGAGATCCGTATCCTGGTAGATAAGGTGAGGCAGTGGCTTCCGGTAGAGAAGATCCAGAAAGTCAAAATGCCCTTTCATCTGTCGGAGACGGACAGGGAGCCCAAACGGCTGGAGCCGATTGTGGTCGGGGATCTGGATGTGGAAACTGCAATGAAATTTTTTGTCTATGAGGATTTGTTCTGGAAGACATTAAAAGTATATTATCGCAGTATTGAGAAAAAGGCACAGACAATCAGGGACATGCTTGAAAAGAAAGACTGGACCGGATATACGATTGAGGTTCATGCACTTAAGAGCTCCTCCAAGCAGATTGGCGCCATTTCCCTGTCTGAGAAAGCTGCCGCTATGGAAAAGGCGGGAAATGCCAGGGATTCCGCGGCAATTCGGGAGGGAACGGAGGAAATGCTGCGCCAATACCTGGAATATCTCACGGTGCTGGAACCGTTCTGTGCGGAGGAAGAAGAGGACGAGGCACAGAAAAAACAGATTTCAAAAGAGACATTAATGGACTGTTTTGACCGATTGTCGGCGGCGATAGAAGATCTGGATATGGATCAGGTGGACAAGGTAATGGAAGAAATGAATCATTACCGTTATGAAAGCGGGGAGATAGAATTCTTCCGGCAGTTGAAAGAGGCCGTGGAGGAATTTGACGTTGACAGATGTGAAGAGATATTAGGAAACTGGAGGAATGTTTTATAATTTTTAATAATTTTATCCGCAAAATTTTATATGTTTTTTATATTTTTCTGATACGATATGGATGAGGAGGAAAGACATATAATGACAGAACAAGAATACTATACGTTCATACAGCCTTATGAGGACGCCAAAGAAGTCCTGCTTGCCAGGCTTCATGTGCTGGAACATAATCTGTATGAGGTTTCCAAAAGCCAGCCCATCCATAATATCCAGAGCAGGATTAAGGAGAAAGGCAGTCTGGAGGATAAATTACGAAAGAAGGACAAAGAGCCGACGGTAATGAATGCCAAGGATTACCTGCAGGATATTGCAGGCGTGCGGGTCATCTGTTATTTTGCAGAAGATATCTATAATCTTGTGGAGGTATTGAAACGTCAGGCAGATTTGATCGTAGTTCGCGAGAGCGATTACATTAAAAATCCGAAATCCAACGGCTACCGCAGCTACCATGTGGTAGTGGGGATTCCGGTGTACTGTATGGATGGCATGGAGTATTTTCCGGTGGAAATTCAGTTCCGCACGATGTCCATGGACTTCTGGGCAAGTATGGAGCATCGGATTCTATATAAGAAAGAGGAGGGGACAGGAAGAAAAAGGCTGGCGGAGGAATTAAGGGATTACGCCAATACGCTTGTGGAGATGGAGGAACGGCTGTTCCATGCGATGGAGCCATCAGAAGTTGTCTGATGGCTCCGGAATGCAAGGTTTATTCTTCCATGCGCAGACGTTCCACAATTGTCTGTTTTACTGCGTTTCGATAGCTTACCAGTGGGAGGAGGAATCCCAATGCTGCGAAGATGGGGACGACAAGCAGCAGTGGCAGCGCCGTAAAATGGTAAGTAAAGAACCAGAACATGCTGCTGATGGTATTGCTCATAACAGGTATTGCCAGAACGCTCAATATGGCGGAAACGGCAATGGTGAATATGCCGTAGAGAAATCCTTCGCAAATCAGCATCTGCTTTAACTGCCGTCCGGTCATGCCGATGGATTGCAGCATGGCGAACTCCCGCCTGCGTGCATAGATGGAGGTCAGGATGGCGTTAAAGAAGTTCAATACGCCAATCAGTCCGATGACGAAACTCAAGCATTCGCCTACCATGAGGTACATATTGCGGTATTGCAGGAATGAATTTACATAAGTTTGTTTCGACTCAAAATCCAGCGCGGGATTGACGGTTGTCGTATAGTTTTCCAGATAGCTTTGCATGGCGGCAATGTCATCCTCTGTCGTATTGAACAGGTATGCCATTACATCTGAATTCCGGCAGTTTTGCTGATAGACGTCTGCGTTCAGGATGAACTGGTGGTTTCCAAAGGAGCGGTAACTCATGGCATTTTTTACAAGGACGCACGCCACAACTTCATAGGAGATGTCCTGATAGTCTTTTTCTTTTACGTTGATTTCTTTATGATAAGTTTTAGCTTTTTCTTCCGAGATAATTTCACCGGTCTCGGCATCCGAAAATTCCCATTCATAAACGTGGTGTATTTTAACCGTATCGCCTGTTTTCGCCCATTGGCTGAAGTCCAGGGGATTGCCATAGTCATCGTCTAAATAGACGGCGGCAATCACATTTTTGCCGGGCTGATATAAGTCTGTAAGGTTTCCGTCAAAGACTTCAAGCTGGTTTAGGGGATATTCTTCCATTCCGTAGATATCGGCGGTAATCGGGACCTTTCCGTCTTCATTGCGCGTTTCGCTTTCCAACATTTCTTCCAGCATCCCGGCGTCTGTTCCTGAAAAATGTTCCCGGTATAAATCTTCTGTCACATATTCCAAAACGCCTGTTTTCGTTCCATAAATCATTCCCTGTTCGGTGATTTCGCCGCCTTCCCACATGGCGAGGACGTCCCGCTTGGGAACCGCTTGTTTGGAGCCCTGGAAATTGGATTGGAAATAAGCGGCGTCTCCCAAAATGAAATCAGAGACAACCCATTTTTCAAGATATTTGTCCATGTCAAATCCGGTGGCAAACGTATAGGTTAGCTGCAATAACACGACGGAAAGGGCAAGGGAGGCTACGACGAGAAACGTTTTTTTCTTACTGCGTCCAAGGTTATTAAGCGCCATCCAGAAAGCGTTTGTCTTCTTTCGGCTGCGCTTGCGCTGTCCTTTTAAGGATGATGTTTCGGTATAGCGGACAGCCTCTATGGGAGAAACCTTTGCGGCAATCCTGCCGGGTTTTGCGCAGGACAGCAGCACTGTAGCCAGTGAAAATGCGGCGGCCAGGGCGAATATCCACAGATGGGATGCGTGAGTAACGGTCTTGATGTTATCGTTTATAGAAGAAATGATCCATGGCGCAAGAAGGATGCCGCAAAGGTAGCCAAGCAAAAGCCCAATGGGAATCCCAATAGCACAGAGCAAAAGTGCCTGGCGGCGAATCATGCGGCGGATTTGTTTTTTGGTAGTGCCGATGGTTTTTAACAGGCCGTAGAAACGGATGTCCCCGCTGACCGATATCTGGAAGATATTATTGATAATCAGGTAACCAGTGAGAATGATTAAAATTGCCAGGACAATGATTCCAAGGATCGTTTCAGGATCATTCCTTGCAGCCATCTGTGCTCCGGCATATCCCCAGTTGACGCCGATACCGATATAATTTTCTGCGTTGGGATTTTCACCCTGATAGCCGTGGGATTCCAAAATCTGTATCATGGTGTCTTCGATATGCAGGCTGTTGTCCAAAAAGACGTCCAGTGTCCATAGGCCGGTGTGGTTGGCGGCATCTGTGAAATCTGGCTTGTGTTCTTCCAGGACTGTCTCGATATAGGATCTGGGGAGGATTGCCATGCTTGCGTTGTTGGCGGCATCGTATTCCCACCAGCCGCTAAGGCGGAAGGATTCTGTAATTGTTTCTTTTTCCATGCCGCCGATTTCGTATGATAAGGTAACAGGCGCTCCGATTTCAGGCTTTATGTCAAGGCAGCGCAGAATTCTCGTGTCACAGGCAATTTCTTTGGATCCTTCCTTCGGTGCGTTTCCATGCTGCGGTTCACAGAAGGAGCTTTTGCGGCATGTCTGGTCCATATAGCATAATTCTGCATGTACTTTGCGAAAATTGTTCCCACATGCCATGCCGAGCATCAGGCGTCCGCCTGATTGCCTGATCAGAGGGTCAGTTTCCAGAATTTTTTTTTCTTCCAGCGTGAGGTCTTTGAAACCGCCGTGAAAGCTGCCGCCGACCTGGCGAAAGGTCTCCTGTTGGGTCGTGTGAATGAAACTCTGTGCGATAGTGAAAAGTGCGGTAAATAAAAGTGTTGTCAGCGCAATGGCAAACACGGCAACCGCGTTGCGGGTATGGTTATGCTGCAGGTTTCTGCGGGAAAGCCTGGCGATTACTTTACGGTTTTTAACGCGAATCATCATTGCCCACCTCCCATAATGCAGCCGTCTTCCATGCGGATGATACGTTCGGCAAGCTGCGCAATTTCTTCGTTATGGGTAATCATTACGATGGTCTGTCCAAATCTCTGGCTTGTGATTTTCAAAAGTCCCATCACGTCCTGGCTTGTGCGGCTGTCGAGATTTCCGGTCGGTTCGTCTGCCAGAATGATTGCGGGCTTTGCGGCGAGCGCCCGGGCAATCGCCACACGCTGCTGCTGTCCGCCGGAGAGCTGGTTCGGCAGGGTATTCAATTTACTTTCCAGGCCGAGGGTATTTACAATTTGATTGATGTAATCCTCATCCGGTTCATTTCCGTCCAGTTGGATGGGCAGTACGATGTTTTCGTATACGTTCATGACAGGAACCAGGTTATAATTCTGGAAAACAAATCCGATCTTTCTGCGCCGGAATATGGTGAGCGCCTCATCCTCTAAGGAAAAAATCGGCTTGCAATCCACGATGACTTCCCCGGCAGTCGGGCGGTCAAGGCCGCCCAGCATATGAAGGAGTGTGGATTTCCCGCTGCCGGAGGTTCCGACTACGGCGACAAATTCGCCTAATTGCACGGAAAGATTTATGCCGCGCAGCGCATGGACAGCCGTTTCACCGCTGCCATACACTTTTATTAAATTCTTTGTTTCCAATATGTTCATGGTTATGTCCTCCTGTTTTTATATTGTCTGGATTTTATAAAAGAATCATAGGACATAAATCTTTCTACATTCTTTCCATGGGAAAATAAAATCTAACAGTTTTGAAAGATTTGGGCTGCCGGGAGATAGACAAAAAAGGTACTGCCCTTTCCGGGCATGGACGTGACCTTGATATATCCGTTCTCTCTGGCGAGGATTTCACGGGAGAGAAACAGTCCAATGCCAACGCCCTCGGTATTTCCTGCCTGTGGTGAGCGGTAAAACCTTTGGAAGATTTTTGCTGTCTCTTCTTCCGGGATGCCAATGCCAGAATCCGAGATGCCGATGCGTACAAACAGCTCGGTATGCAGAAGGCTGATTGAAATGGTTCCGCCGTTTGGCGTATATTTTACGGCATTGTCTGCGATATTGTAGATGGCTTCCGCCGTCCATTTGAAATCGAAACAGGCGTGCATAATTTCCGGCGTAAATTCCAGTTGAATCTGTTTTTGTGCTGCCTTTGGCGAAATCTGGGCGATAACTTCTTCCAGTAGGGGGGCGATGGGGGCTGTGGCTGGATGGAGTGTGAGAACCCCTGTTTCCAGCCGGGAGATTTTGACGAGGGAGCCAATCAGAAAATGAAGTTTTTCTGCCTGCTGTTGCAGGGCTTCGATGCACAGCCGGCTTTCATTTGAAGTTTCTTTTTCGGAGAGGAGCTGGGTATAGAGCATGATATTGGCGATGGGGGTCTTAGTCTGATGTGAGATATCAGAAATCAGTTCTTTGATGGTCTCTTTTTCCTGGGACAGGTTCTGGGAAGAAATCTCAGACAAGGCAAGATAGTGCGCCAATTTGTTCTCAAGGGATGACATCAGGCTCTCATTGTAAGTTTCCTCATGAAAATCCCCTATTTCTGCCAGGTCAATCATCCGGTGCATATGCTCCATGAGCTTTCTCACGCGGACTTTTGTGTGCCATGCAAAAGCTGCGGCAATCGCACAAACAAGCAGTGCTGCCACGCAGATGTAAATTTCAGTATGTGTCATAGCCTGTCTCCTTTCCATACATAGCCGATGCCATAAACTGTCTTGATAAGCCGGGGATTTGCCGGAGTTTCCTCCAACTTGTCACGTAGCCTCTTGACGGTTACGGAGAGTGCGTTTTCATCCACATAGCCGGCGCCGTCCGTCCAGATGCGGTCGATCAGCATCCCGCGTTCCAGCGTGATTCCGGGATTGTTCACAAGAAGTTTTAAGAGTTTCTGCTCTGTCTTGCTGAGTTCAATTTCCGCGTCTCCTTTTTTGAATTTCATATCGGAGAAATTAAACGAAAAATCTCCCGATTGGAAGATTTCTTTTGCATGTGATTCCTGTGCCCGCAGTCATTTTTGCCTGCATCTTCTGACGCTGCTTCGGATCAGTGATTCCGCGAATGTTATATTTCTTCTGGATTTTTTGAATTTTTGGCTGTATTCTTGCACTTTT
>CAJUOE010000036.1 GCA_910587895.1 uncultured Lachnospiraceae bacterium | reverse complement strand
GCGCCCCTACGCTAGGGGCGACTTTTTTGTTTTTGATACTGTCGGCAGCCAAAACAAATTTCAATTCGCGCCCCTACGCTAGGGGCGACATGCCCGGGATACCAAATTTCTCCTTCCGCTATATATTTCAATTCGCGCCCCTACGCTAGGGGCGACGAGATGGGGCAATGCATAGCATTTGAAGATGACATTTCAATTCGCGCCCCTACGCTAGGGGCGACAGCAAAAACAGACAAAATAATTTTCTATTCCCACTATATATTTGTATATTTATACCAATAAATAATACTAATTTCTCTTTGTATAAGATAATCTTAATCTATTTTATAAAAATAATCATAAATTTTTGCGCCAATCTCCCGACAAATCATGTATGAGGCACACCTGCGCAGCGACTAAAAAATTAATGCACTCCCTGCCTGAACCAACGATCCCTTACCCATCACCTCTATTTTATGTTGATAGGAATTTCCCAACCTGTAAAAACGCACGGAATCATTTTCTTTATCAATGATGTCTGAAAGCACTGATTTCAAGACTACGAGTTCCGCAGCGTCAACTAATACCTCAAAGACAGAATTTTGCACACGCACGCCATACCTTTCACAAATTTTTGCAACCTTGCGCAGCCTTTTCTCTCCCGCTGCCTCAGTCGTATTTACATCATAAGTAACAACCAGCATCATTTACGCTCACCTCCAGACAAAGGGCGGGTAACAATCCAGATCTCCGCGAAGCACCCGCGCAAATAACATTGCCTGTGTATAGGGAATTAATCCAATGGGAATTTTTTCTTTTAAAAATGCATGCGATATCTGTTCCTGTTTTCTTGCCCTCCATCCATTGATAACCGTCCTGCGCCCCTTTTCATTCAGATAGACGGCATCGCAGTCTGTTTCAAAATCTTTCTCTGAAAGCTGCCCTTTATTAAATAATGCCAAAACAAAACGGTCACATAATGGAGCACGCAACTCTTCCATCAAATCCAATGCCAAAGAGGGACGCCCGGGTCTTAACGTATGCAGGTAACCAGCTGCCGGATCCAGCCCTACTGTTTCCAATGCAGAACGCATATCATGTGTAAGCTGAGTATAGACAAATGACAAAACTGCATTGACCTCGTTCAGAGGCGGGCGACGGCTACGGGTCTGAAAATGAAATTCATTGTTTGCGGAAAGCATATCGTCAAACCGGGAAAAATACGCAGTCGCTGCCGCTCCTTCCACACCGCGCATGGAATCGACCGTTTGACACTCATCCAGTTTCCTAGCTATATTACTAAGTATCTCTGCACCCCGATATAAATTTTCTTCTTTTTCTGACTCCTTGCTTGTGCGGGCATGACGCATCAACACATTTTTCCCATTGTAAATCTTTCCATACAGAATGTGCCTCACCAGACGGCAGGAAAATGTTTCATCATCAATTGCCAGATACTGCTTTTTTCTCAACAAAACATTTCCGCTCACAGGACCACAGACCCTGCCGCAAAATCTCCCATACATATCCAGGAAAACCATCGTTATATCATACCTGGCACAAAATGACAACAAAGAGGTTGATACAGAATTCTTACCAAAAAATACGATCGATTCCACCCGATTTACCGGAACAGATGCTTTCTCCTCACCACCAATAGAAATACAGATATTATCATTGCGATGAAAAAGATAGCTCTCCGGCGTCATAATATACATTGTTTCCAACATATGTTTCATACTTCACCTTCCCCCTTTGCCGCCATTTCTAAATCCTTACAGTATTCTTTCGCAGAATGTCCAACCTCTGGCATACAGATTTCACGCAACGAACAGCGCTTACATTTTGTACTGTAATCTGCCACAGGGGTAATCATTTTATCTCGGATATCTCGCAGCTTAACTATTAAATGACATACTTTGTCACGCAGTTCCTCAGTCAGTAAAACCGGATATCTTCGGTGGGACGAAGTATAAAACAACGCCCCTTCCGCAATAGTAGTATGATACATTTCTTCCAGACACATAGCCTGGGCGCACAGCTGCAACTCATATTCCTCTTCTGCACGCACCTTGCCATGCTTATACTCAATTGGATACAACCGTAGCGGAAATTCCACAGAAGGTATCGTACATCCATCCTCATCCGCCGTCGCCTCAATACAGTCACATTTTCCCATGATTCCCAGTGAATCGGAAAATACGGTATACTCATACAACTTAATATCTTCGCCACGCCGTTCCACTCTCTGAGTATGGACACGCCTGTGATCCATGCGTCCTTTTGCCGTATCCGCACTCTCTTTCCAAATCTGTTCATTCATGATAAGCGCTGCCCGCCGCAAGCAATATCCTGCCTGAGTCAGTTGTGAAATCAACAGGTAATCTTTCTCATCACTCACAGAACCACTTCTCCCCCTCTTCTAAATGATTCCAACTGATTTCTCCATAGGGGTCACTCTGAAATCCAACCTCCACGCCTTTTGGAAGGTTCCTGATATCAACCCTGGCATCATAATCTCGGTAGTTTCTAGGATAATTCACCTCCGGCTTTTTAGAAACCTGTACCAGCTCAAACAATTTATGCGCCGGCGCGCAGCCCAGTTTTGCCTGGCGGACACGCTGCGTTTCATCGCTGTCCGTGCCTATATGTTTAAAGATAATCAAAGGAGAAACAACTGCCATCTCCCCTTTGCTGGCAGAATGGTCATGCTCGTACATATTTAAAATTGACTCAAAGAGGATTTTCAAATCATTATCGTCAAATCCCGTCTCACCTGCCAGATTAGCGCTTATAAATCCACGTACCTCATACAACCCAAAAGGTATCATCTGTTTTCTTCCTATTGTGCGTAGTTCGTCTTCCGATTTCTTCTGTTCCAGTTCCAGATATTGTTCCATTGTTCCTTCTTTTATCTTTTCCGTTACTGCCATACGCGTAATTGCCATATCCATGGGCAATATGGGATCAAGGCTGGTTGCAAACGTAATCTGCACCGGTCCCCTGACCTGCCCAGCATTGGGGCCTGTGGACATAACTGCCCCAAAAGTACGCACATCGTAAAACAGCTCACAGGCTTTCCTACGCCCTGCATAAACAGCCTCTTTTTCTTTCGCACAGTCCTCAAAACCTGCCTCCCGTTTTGCCCGTGCAATATGACGGTTAATATTAGTAGACTGCTGAATTATGATATTCATGCCATCCTCATCATGATAAGCCAAGTCAACATAGTTTCGAATGCGACGTTTTGTCGCTACATCTGAAATATATCCCTTCATCGTCTCCGGATCCATGCGCGGTGTATTATCCATATCGGGATCTCCGTTCGGATTTGCATTTACGCAAGAAACATAATACATAAATTCATAACGGTTCTTAATTGCCATATTCTATTCCTCCTTATCTTTTGCCGACTCCATCTCTGTTTCATCTTCTACTTCTAAATCCTGTTCCATTTCCTCGTCACTCTCAGCAGGCAATCCCATTTCACTTTTTGCTTTTGGGGTGTGAAGTTCCGCCCATTTCTGATAATATCCCAGGGCAAAATAAGACTGTTCTTCCAGATTTAATGTGACCGGTATCTTATCTCCCAAGGCACAATACAATTCTGCCAGGCGATCTTCAAAGTATTTTGTCTCCTTCAATTTTGCCAGATGATAATTGCAGAGCCTTGCCAGCCTGCTCATAACCATTGCCGGCGTTCTGCTGGCAGAGGCATAGTAACGCTGGAGCACCCCCGCGTTTACTCCCTCAATTGCCTTCTGCTGGATGTAAGCATATACTGCCATCAAGCCGCCGCAATGATATGCCGGGCTTGGATGTTCTAAATTATACGTCGTCATAAGAAATGCCTCCTCTCCTTCTGCGCGTTTTTTTCGTATCAGCCAGACTTTCAGCCATTGACAAGCCCATCCATCTGGAATCTGAGCCCTTCGTTTGTCTGATGAAGGGGAAAGTTTTTGCTTTGTGTTCTTCCCCTGCCCGGCAGAATTTCCCGACTCCGAAGATGCCAGCATCTGTGAACGTATATACCTCAGGGCGCGTGATGCCACGTCATCCGGCAATCTGCCGCCTGTGAGTATCGCCACGATAATCGACGGGGTAATTCCTGTCAGTTCATCTTTTAATCGCTCAAATATTTTGGCATCTGACTTTTTATACTTTAACAGACGGATAAGCCGGGCTTTCAGCTTACAGGCTGGAACGGCTGCTGTTCCCCATGCATTTGTCAATTCCAGATCCTGATGCCACATCTGCAGGTTTTTCTGCAAATCGGCATATCTCCCACGCTCATACCGCCGAATCATAATTCGTCCACCAACACCACTCAACAGCAAAATGTAATAGGTACTGTTTAATGCTGCCATCTGTTCACCAGACTCCACGCTCTGGATTAGCCTGTCCGCATTCTTTACTGCTGCAAACTCCTTTTGTTGTATTTCCAGCTCCGTCGTCTCTTCTTCCTCTTCATCATCCTCATCTATAAAAAAATCAAAATCACCACACTGATAAACAGGATCTTCCTCCCACTCTATCTCACAATCATACCAATGCACAAATTTCATGCCCGATAGGACTGGCGCCTCCTTCAATAAGCTGTCCAGAGCAGCTTTTACCGCGGCAAACGCTTCCTCCGACACCGGTGCATTTTCCGCCTTCTTCAATCCATAAGAGCAGAAAGCCGGCTTATCAAAACAGATTAAAGCATCTCCACTGCCATGTCCACCGACAGACTTCAAACCTGTGATTTTAGATGTTGTCGCAACCGGAGTAACTGGCTGCCCGCTAATCATACAGACACTGCCCGCCATATCTTTTGTCTTCAGAAATTGCCTGCGAAACCCCTGCCACCAGTTTTGTATATTGTCACTGTTTAGAATCGCTTTTCCATCCACCCTAAATGCAATTCTGTCCCCCGCTTTTATTTTATGGGATTCTAATTTTTGATTGATTTTTTCAATCAATTCCGGTTTTTCCATGACATTCAGGCAAGCCCTTATTACCGGTTCGTACTCTGCCGTTTCCCTCATTGCATCCCAAAAAAATTTCCTTTTGGCAGGTGAGGCATCCCCAAAAATCACAGAACGCTTTTCTGCCAATACATTACATTTATCTTTTCCATTTGCCAGGCTGCCGATATCAGGGCAAAGTACATTTTGCTCCCCACCCATCTCTATTTCTGCAAAATCCATATCAGAGGTTGATAGAGAAACATATGCCTTGACTGTTTTTTCCACATATCCCGCCGGCGGAACCAGATCATGCCTGTTTGCATAATCATAAAGCGCTTTTAACATATCGCTCCCCCTTTCAAAACCTCCGGGCTTTCATACGGCGGAACCTGAATGACTCCATGTTCCATCACTGCATGATACAATGAAAGCTGTGGTTCTGCCTTTTTACGCACGACATAATCATAGGGACTGAATACGTCATACACCATAAAACCGGCATCTAAACTCTCCTCAATCGGCTGCCGCCTCCCATCGCTCTCCTCAAAATAGGCCGCAAATTCCCGCATCCCAAGCGCAGGCTGATGAAAACATTTGCCATTGCGGATACGACGCAACGCCTGCTCATAGAGCTGCTTTTCTTTTCCTGCAAATTCTTCCCTTGGAATAATAGATGCCGCAATGCGATAACGGACATCCTTCAATGCTACCGTCTGCCGCTGCGTCCGTTCCTCTTCTGCAAAAACCACCTTATCATTCACCCTGCACTTAACCTCATTGCGCTTAAAACTGATATAGCGGATTGGATTTAAAACTTCAATGCGGTTAATCTGGTAATAAAACTCTGCCGGTTTCAAATAAATTGCCGACAAAATCCCTTTGGCTGCCGAAGGGGTTGGAAATGGCGCTGTCAGACGTTCCACCTTATTGTAAGGCTGGCAAAAGCAGGCAAAATCCCCCCACACCTCCAATACAATTTCCTGCAAATAATCACCTCCATGTCTCCGTCTCTGTCATCTGATGCCAAAAAACCAGCAAGGCTGCAATGGCAAAAACGGAAATTTTCATATACAATTAATATATTTCTATTCCCTCCTACCACAGGATAATAGAACTGTTTCGATATCTTCAAAACATATTTTCCCGCAATAGGATTAATGTCATATTTGTTGTATATAAATATTTTTAGCATGTCAATCTAATTTCACCAAAATCCATATTTCTTAGCAATATCTTAACGTGCTTTACACTTTTACTATATTTTGTTATACTTACATTGTAGCAACTTGTACAAACCACAACACGAAAGTAGGTGATTATATGCCATCTGGTATTGAGGTAATAAAAGCTGCAATCGATGATTTCAAAAAGATCCAAACATATATGTTACTGGCGCGAAAGGAAAACGCCACCGAAACATATGCAGAATTAAAAAAAGAATATCTGACAATTAAGGCATTATTAAATGTTTCCGGCGTAAACCTTACAGATATTGACATAATTAAAGAATAAACTTACAAGCACAAACAGAGTGTAAAACCCTTCGCTTACCACGGTTTTACACTCTGTTTATTTCAATCATCGTAGACAAACTACCATATAGTTCCTCCTGCTATTTCATCTGGCAGCTGTAATCCCATATCTTTTGTATAATACTTTTCATACTGTGGGCGCAGAATATAATATTCGCTCTTTACCCCATCTTCCTGTTTCCATCCTGCGTAAGCCAGTCGCTCCATATAATATTCCAGTTTTTCCTGTTGGTAAACTGGCATTGTCACCGTCAGGGCAGCAGCCTCGCGCATCAATGAGGGGTTCATTCCTCTTTTCAACGCCTCTTGTTTCATTTTCTGATATTTATTATATTCTTTTTCTGATACTTCCCGGGGAACAGGAACAATCACTTTCATCCCTTTATTTGCAATTAACTCATATTCCCTTTCCGTCTCAGCGAAATCCCTGCGTTTCAATGCCACCCTTAACTTTTCTTTATCCGCCTGCCCTTTATATAATTCCCGATAATACTTTTTTATCTGTACGGGGTTATTAATATCCAACGGATGTTTTGCACAGAGGCGTTTTACCAACACAGCTGCATTTTCATACCAGTTCCCAGATTTTTGCCTGGAATTGCCTGGATAGAGAAAGCCTTCTTCCTGAGGTTCAAACACCACCACACGTCCCTCATCTGCAAGCCTTCCATTCCTGTTGCAACGCCCGGCAGCCTGAATTATGGCATCCAGCGGCGCCAATGCCCGGTACATCACGTCAAAATCCAAATCAACGCCAGCCTCTATGCATTGTGTTGCAACTACACGACATGACAATCCGCCTTTCAATCGTCTGACAATCTCCTCTACCACCATTCGACGATGCTCCATGCATAAATCGGTCGTGAGGAAAAACACTTCCTCCTGCGCACATAGCTCCTTCAATCGACAAAACAATTTCTTTGCATGTTTTCTCAAATTAACAATCACACATACGCTTTCCATCTCTGCCATCTCACCTGCAATCGCTTTTAAGGGGATTGCACGCTCTAGTCTCCACTCTATTTGCGTACGTTTTGTCAAAGCAAATAACGCGGGATATCCCGCCATGATTTCTGTCGGTTTCCAGTTCAGGTTGGGAATTGCCGCAAAATCCGGCTGCGTTGCAGAAGAAAAAACCATCGTACAATGGTAGGTTCGGCACAACTCATTTACTGCCTCAAGCGTGGTTTCTGTTACTTCCACCGGCAAACTCTGAACTTCATCAAAAAGAACCACACTGTTTGTTAAATGATGTAATTTCCGGCAATCTGTGGGATGGCTTGCAAAAAGGGATTCAAAAAATTTTACGGAAGTGGTAATGATAAACGGTGTACTCCAGCGAGACGCAAATTCCCTTGCCTCATCACTGAGATTGCTTTGACTATGGTCTACCAGAATATCCGGAATAATCTGCGCATATGTAGCTGTATTTTGTTCCGCCAATGTCAGGAAAGGCAGTACCACAATAATCCGATGTTTACTGTGAGCCATACAATGACGCAATGCAAAATGCAGAAGCGCTAACGTTTTTCCCGTTCCGGTTGGAGCGGTCAACGTAAACAGTCCTTCCTCAGCATCCCCCATCTTCCCACATTGCATAAACAAACTGTTTCTGATTTGATTAAGCGAGGTTTCCGCAACAGACTGCCTGGAAAGCTCACTCTGAAATGCCATTAATTTATCTAACCATGCCTCCGCCTCAAAACCGAATCGTTCTGTCTCCTGCATATATTGCGGATTCCTGTCCGACGCAGAAACGCTGTAATCAGCATCTACAAGACAGGAAAACAACATTCTTGTGTATAACATAGTTTCAACATTATGCGATTCTATCTTTTCATTATTTTGAGTAATGAATTCCCGTAACTTGGGAAATTTAAAATCTGGAAAATCATGTTTGAAATTATCCGCTGCATTTTGATAATTCTCCCTCCCGGCAATAGCCGCTGTTTTATTATTATTTAAGGAAATCTCCGTTCCCTCGCGGAAATTGCTGTCCAATACAGATTCTAATTCATCAAACGCCACCAAACCGGTGTGATGTCCATTGATCGCCTCTATAATTGGTCTATATGTACTTTTATTATTTTTCAAATAATGCAAAAAAGCAGCGCCGCACATGGCATGGTCTATATTTGTCCTCTTGCCCTCCAACACATCAGCAAAAACATCGCTGTATTTGCCAAAATCATGGAACAACCCCGCCATACGAGTCTCTTCCCCACGTTCAAATTCGCTGCCATACTGCCCGGCAAGCTCTGCAACCGCCTGCAAATGCTCTTTGACTGGTGGCTGGTGGCCGTTTGGAAGTTTTGATTTGGCATAATATTTCTTTATCATTCTTCATACCTTTCATATATTATAATGCCTCATTTTTTAGTCATTTTCGTTTCCTATATTTTTGATTTTTACTGTTCGGCTTATCTGGAATTGTCCGTTCTATCAACTGTTTTTTTAATGCAGGATTCAGATAATTCTTTCGGAAAGTTGGCCTGTGAGAAAGCCCAAGGCGTTCCATCAATTCCACTGCCGATAAAATGTTTTCTCCAAGCGCGGAGAGAAGTTGATTCACAGAAACGCTGTCTTGATCGGTTTCTTGGTCGGTTTCTTGGTCGGTATTGCGACCAAGAACGGTTATTTCCAACAAGCTATCCCTTATTATTTCCAACATCAATTCCACAAATCCGGCGCTGTCTGACTGTCTGTCTGCCGCGCCAAGCGCCTCATAATATTCCCTTTGCCTCGACTGAATTAACTCCTCTATCGGTAGCCAGAAAAATAGTTCATAATGAAACACTGCGCTCTTAATCAATGGATGCAATTGTGATTGCTCATACCAGACAAACAGATTATGAATATGCTCTGGAACAAATTTCGCCGATGGAGCTAAATGAACCAACGCCTCCCCTTCAAATACCCCGACGCCGCCGGAACGGAACTTTCCATTCTCTGGAATCAGCCCATTCATCATAAGCATATGTGCCTTCAACAAATCGTCCTCAGATTATGTTCAATCGCAAGCGAAGAATGGATTGTTCGTATGCGGTTTTCACGTCTTAAGTGAGGACTGACGGTACCTTCCTGCAAAACAGCAATACGACCAACCTGCTCGCTAATCTCCGCAATATAAGATACTATTCTGTCCGTCACATGAAATGGTGGTTTATAATCACACATACAAAATCTCCTGTTTCTCATCTTCTAACTCAAACATATTTTCATTATACTACAAATATCTTAACACATTATTCTGCTGTATCAAAGCCCAAAATGTCTCACGAAAAAACCCCAAGGACACCTGCAAAGCAAATACCCTCGGGGCAAACATGAGCAAGGCATCAGCAAAAATTCTTCTCCAGCCCTGACACAATCTGACGCATTTCTGATTTGGTGGTAACATTCCTCGCCGCCTCTACCACCTGGCGTTTTTCCTCATCATTTAATTTGCCATATACATCCATTGCCTTGGGGTTCATCCCAAGCTGGAAACTCAAACCCATAGGCATATCGTAACTGCCATCTGCTTTTCCTTCCATTTGTCTTCCTCCTATAATATTCCAATCAATTTTCCAATCCAGTAACCCAATCCCAACAGCCAGCTCGTAAATATCCCATACAAAATTACCGGCCCTGCAATCGTAAAGATCTTACACCCGATTCCAAAGACCTGTCCCTCTTTCTGGAATTCAATGGCGGGAGCCGCAACAGAATTGGCAAATCCGGTAATCGGCACCAATGCGCCCGCACCGCCCCAGTTAGCAATCTGAGGATAAATATTCAATCCTGTCAGCAGCACGCTCAAAAATACCAGTATCATGCTGCACCAGCCCGCGGCGGTCTCCTTGTCCAAACCAAAACTGCCTGTCGCCATATTCAAAATGAACTGCCCCAGCATACAGATAATGCCGCCAACAACAAACGCTTTCACCATATTGGCAGGCAGGGAATGCGTCGGGGTAACCTGTTTGACATATTCGTTGTATTCCTGATTCTTTTTTTCTTTCTCTTCCATAGTCTGCTGATCAGCCATAATTTTTCCTCTCTTTCTACAATTCTACCTCGTCGGCTCCGATAAAAGCCCTAAGGCATCCTCCCAACTTCGATTTACTTCTTTGGCTGTTCCAAGAGGCATCAGGGCTCCTCCCACTTCGTGGGTCCCTCCTCATGCCATATGGTCCCTCCTTAGGACAATTTCTGCATATGATTGGCATAGAAATAGAGCGCGCCCATCATTTTTCCCAATGCCATAAACAACATAATCAGGCTAAGGCCTTCCTTGATGCCCATCCGGCGAAACATAATCGGAAACGTGTTGAGGATTTCTGCCAGGGCCACTGCCAGGCACCCGACAAAAATACCCGCCGACAGCCCGAACACAATGACCAGCCCAATCCCCAGATGCAGCGGAATATGGAACAGTGCAAAAATATTTCCCAACACTCCACCCAGAATCACTGCGTTCTCATAAATGATAACATCATTCGCCGTCCGGCTCTTTCCGATAATCCTCGGCACCACGCCTACCGTAATGATAAAACTGAACACGCCTGCGGAAACCGCCGTCCCGCTCGCCAGACCGACAAATCCCAAAAACACTTCTTTCATCCACATTTCTTACGGTTTCCTTTCCTTCAAGATCCCTGCCGGACAAAGGCTATTCCACATCGTTGCTCGTTCCCTTGCGCCCGCAGTTTTCAATAAATGTGGTGTCCACGTCCTTCTCATAGGTACGCATTTCCACCTGAATTGGCGTCGGGTCATGCGTAATCTTCTTGTGTCCCACATGATTGAAAAATATCATGATTCCAAGAAATAGCCCAATGGAATAACAGACCTCCAAAACAGTGAATCCATCCGACTCCGTCCCCATAACCTGCTGGTAGAAGTCCATGAACACCTCGCCCACGCCCACGTCATTGTTAAACGTCATAATCGTAAACGCCGATCCAAAAAATATCAGCACGCATAAGACAGCGGTCTTTAAATACAACAGCCATTTGGGCTCTTCCTTCGGTACATACTCCACCACAAAATCTTTTTCCCCGATATTTTGGATCTCTACATTAGGAAATTCCTGCCCGATCATTTCAATAATTTTTAAGACGGAAAACACCTGCATCTGCGTCTTTTTCTTGCTCTGGTTGGCAGGAACATGGAAATTGCATACCTTCATCTGTTTCATCTTATTGATGAGCGGACGGTTCGTAGCAGTAAGTTTTGCGATATCTTTTAAGACTACGGAAGGCTCCGTCACCTTTATATTCTGCTCAATTTTCAGATATACGGTTTCTGCCATTTCACGCCTCCATTCTCATCACATCCCGATCCTGCATTGCATTTGCGCCCTGATCCTCCATCACAAGCGTTCCCTCCGTCACCTTCACCTGGCTTTCCATATAATTCACATAATAAAATATGCCTCCGATAATTGTGAGTATCACAACTACCAGAAGGCATATCCTGTAAATGGTACTATGACTCATATACTCACTTCCTTTTTCCAGCTTTGGAAGTAGTATGTCATCATATCCAGTTTTTTATTCTTTATTTTTTCGCGTCGGAAATTTTTACGCTCTTTTTCTGACCCTTTCCTTTCAAAAGTTTGGAATAATCTTTAAATTTTGATTTGGGAACTTTGATCACTGCCCTGGAATGAATCTTCTTCAATGCATTCTTCCCGACCTTTTTCAGTTTCGTGCCCTTAATCGTAAGTTTCTTTAACTTCTTGCAGTTGTAAAATGCCTTGCTGCCGATACTCGTCACATTTGCCTTTATCTCTGCGCTGGCTGCCTTGCTGCAATCCTTTAAGGCATTGTTGCCAATCGTGGTCACCTTAAAATTCTTTCCGCCGATTTTCACGCTGGAATTCACCACAATTTTTTTCAGTTTCTTGCGAACAGAGCTGTTCTTTATGCCGGTAAGGCTGACTGTCCCTTTGCCGTCCGTTCTGGCATTTGTGATGGCATATTTATAATTTCCGACCGTGTAGACCGCTTTCTTTTTGACCGTAATCGTAAATGATGCGCTGGCAGTTCCGGTATAGCTGCCTTTCCCCTGCAGGGTCACGGTTGCATTGCCGATGTTCGTATTATTCTGATAGCTAACCGTGTAATCCGTGTCTCTCACCAGCGTCTTGTCTCCATCTTTTACAACCACCTGCGGCGTCTTTGCCTTTCCATCATAATACTGCGCAGGAATCGCCCCAATCTGGCAGTTGGATAACGAAACGGATGGATTTGCCGGAACTTCGTCATATTCCGCCGCATGGGAAGGCGTTACCTTTCCGCCGCTGACCGTAAATTCATATCCGCCGGATTCCAGCTCGAACTCCGCGGCTTTTAGTCCGTTGCGCTCTGTCATTCCCTTAAAGGTAAGCCCTGAAACCGCCGGCATCTGCTGCCCGCTTGCTTCCTCCACCGGAAGGTAAAGGGTTGCCGTCGTATTTGCCGGAATCCTTGCGTGATAGGAGACAAGCGCTCCATCCTGGCTGTTCCAGCAGGACTCAATCTTCCCATATACGGAATCGTAGGAGGCGTCCACTTTATGAATCCTCTCCTCATCGTTGTATTTCGTCCCGGTATCCAGCGTCGGTTGCAAGATGATATGCTTGAATCCTGGATCTATCTCATCCGCACAGATTCCCGCCATATAACGGTACATCCATTCCACAATCGAGCCATACGCATAATGGTTGAAGGAGTTCATCTCGCTGTCGCCAAATCCAATGCCCGGGGAGTAGGAATTCCAGCGTTCCCATACGGTTGTCGCGCCAGCCTTCACCTCATAGAGCCAGGAAGGCTGCTGATCCTGCAAAAGCAGGTCATAGGAAACCTGTGCATTTCCATTGTCCGAAAGCACCGGGGCAATCACGTTAGAGCCCAGGAATCCTACCGCCAGCGTATTCTTTCCATACTGCGCCCGGATGCTGCCCTCCAAAGGATGCTCATTTTTAATATTTTCAATCAGCAGCTTTTCCGCTGCCGCCCTCATCTCATCATTGTCATAGAATCCCAGTTTCAGCATCCAGATCAGGGAAGTCTGCGAATTATTCTCCCAGACGCCGCCCTTACCGGCGCTGTACATAAACTGATTTCCCTTATTTCCCTCGCCCGACTTGATGATGAGGTTGCCGTCCGCAAACGTCACATGGGTGGCAAGGAATTTCGCCCTGATATCCTCAAACTTCTTCTGATACGCCTGCTGCCTGTCTTCCTTGCCCAGGATTCCGGCAATCTGCGCCATCATTTCATTCATATAGCCATAATAGTAATCGAACATGACCTCAATGCTCGTGCCCTGGAACGACAGCCAGTCGCCATAGTTCCTGCTGTTGTTTGGAATCCAGCTCTGGTGCTCTCCACGCTCACGATCTTTTAAGAACGTCATATACTGTTCAAAATATTCCCAGTTGCCTTCCAGAAAACTGCGGTCTCCCGTCTGCAAATATAACGTCCACGGCACGATAATCAGCACGTCGCTCCATCCAGCCGCCCAATTACCGAAAAATTCATTTGTGTTAATGCAGTCCGTTACCGAGGCAACATAACCATTCTTCTTCGTATTCTCGTCGAAAATTTCCTGCATATCCTGCAAAAATGCATAGGAATCAAAGTTGTACACTGCCGTCTGCGCAAATGCCTGCGTATCCCCGGTCCATGACAGGCGCTCATCCCTCTGGTTGCAGTCCGTGGGAGCCGTATAGTAGTTACTGAGCTGTCCATATAACACGTTGTTAAACAACTTGTTCACATGCTCATTATTGGTACTGATATTTCCAAGCTGTTTCGATACCGAAGAAATCCCCTTCGACGTCAGCCCATAAATTACCATGTCCTCACTCGCCGTAAGCTCCACATACTGATAGCCGAAGAAGGACATCGAAGGCTGGTACTCCTCCACGCCGTCCCCGGAAAATACGTATGTCGCCTGGGAACGCGCACCGCGCAGGCTCTTCTGGTAAATCGAGCCTTTCGGCCCATCCGCCTCCGTCGCACCCTTTCCTGCCTTGCTGCCATCGTTTAACATCTCTGCAAACCGCAGGACGGCGCGGCTGCCGCAAGGTGCTGAAAAACGGATATTCGGCACGGCTGTCAGGTTCTGTCCCATATTTACCACCATCGTCTGCCCCTTTTGCAGCGTGATCCCGCCTGCAAAATCAGCGCCCGTATATTCCTCCAGTATATTGACCTCTCCGGCTTCATACTGGGACTGCGCCTTTGTTCCACTGTAAATATAAGCAGATACCGAACTTTGGTCAAACGCTCCGGTCATCCTTCCCGGAAGCCCGTTCTGTGCCCGGATGACGCCCGCAAAATCAGCCGTGGACATCCGCATATTCTGAAGTTCTTCCTGTTTCCTTACCATACCCTTATCTTCCGTCACAAGCTCGGTCCAGTCCGTTCCGTTCTCCGAAACAGATACCGTATATTTTCTGGGATAATTGGCATAGATGCCTCCCAGGATGGAATCCTTGCTGCTACGCGGGAATATGCGCAGGCTGGAAAACGTTACCGCCTCGCCAAAATGAAATTCAAACGTAATCGGCTCCTGCAGGCTGACTACCGGTTTCTGCATATCTAAAATCTCAGACGTATATCCTTTGTCTGAAGTTTCACCGTAATCTCCGTCCGTAAGATTTGCCGCCTGCCACTGGGGAGCCGCCTCAAAATTCTTATTGATCTCAGGCGTCACATTTTTTGCCACGTTTTTCACGCCATCCCATAACTCCAGCTCCATAATCTGGAGACGGTTTTCCTTATCATCCGTTACAGCCGGTCCAACCTCGGACACGCTGATTTTTACATTCTTTGCCGTAACTTCCCTGCCAAATTCCGTATCGTAATGCGCCGCCTGGACCTCCGGATATTTCTCCGTATTGCGCAGGCTCTCTACCGTATAGTCCACGCCCGCTGCATCCCCGTTCAAATCCACGTCCGTCCAGTTCGTCCCATCCTGCGAAACCTGGAGCGTGTATACCTTGGGATAGTTGGCGCACTCATTTCCAGAAACAGACGTCACATTTGTCCTTGGATACAGCTTCATTGTCTCAAACGATTTCTCGCCGCCAAGATTGAAGGTAATCTGGATGGGGCTTGCAAACGTGCAGGTTGCCTGCCCTGTCCCTTTCACCCCGGAAGTACACCCCTTGTCGCTGTCCAGCCCCAGGTCGCCGTCCGTTAAATGCGCCGTGCTCCACTGTCCGTTGGGCGACCACGATTCCGGCATCTGTGCCTCAAGGCCCCTTACAATATTGTTCCCATCCGCATCCAGAAGCTCCAGCTCCATGATCTGGAGAAGGTTCTCGTTATTATTATCCGCAGGTCCCGATGCCTTCACGATAAGGCGCGCATAAGATGCTGTCTGCCGCGCAAATTCATTGACAATGCAGGGGCTGCTGTTTCCTTCCTGCCCGCCGCCCTGCGCGTTCACCCATTTACTGTCATCATACCCTGGTTTCGTATAATCGCCGAGTTCCTTCGCAAAAATTGCATTGTAATCCTCGCCATAGTAAACGCCATTTGCCGTAATCCCTCCGGCAAGCGTTCCCTTCCAGTCCGTCGTGTTTGTCTGGATAGCCTGCGTGCTGCCATCCGCATAATCAATCATCAAAAGCGCCTTCACCGCCGAGCTGCTGACGTCTGTGTTGCCCATGCCGTTGTACCATCCGGTACCGGCCTTTATCGCCACCGCTGCCGTTTGTGCCCCCGTCAGGAACTTTGTGACGTCATACGTCTGGTAGCCCAGGCTTATATCCCGGTTTCCATATCCGGGGTTCATGTGATGGTAAATCAATTTTCCGTCCGCATCCCATTCTCCTGCCCGGTTCCCATTGACATACGCCTCATATACGCCCAGAGCCGTAATGTAAAGCCTCGCCTTGTGGACATCCGTGCGCGTCATTCTCTGTTCCGTGCGAAATATCGGCGCCAGGCGGCTTTTGTTCAAACGGATGAACTCAGCATCCTTCCACTCCTGAACATTGCTGACCCCGGTCTCGAAAGAAGCTCCTGCCTGATACGTTCTTCCTTCCTGGTCCCAGACCGTAACTTCCCAACGGTAAGCCGTTCTCTCCGCAATTGTTCCTTCACAGGCAATTCCGGTAGACTGGCTGCTTTCCACCTTGCCGCTGTCCCAGGCGAGGGATTGATCCTCCCCATAGACGCGAACCTGATACGCCGTCTGCCTTGCGCCGATTACCTTCGCATCCATCTGCCATCCAAAACGGATATTTGACGTCTCAATTCCCAGCGGATTCGTCTGGTAATTCGTCGTAAGCCCTGTCACCTTCGTCTCGCCCGCCACGCTCTGCGCAACAGTTTCCGCCGCCCGCACAGACGAGACCGGAAACGAGGTAAACGCTACGCAGCCGGCAAGAACCACACCCAATAGCCTTGCTGTTTTTCTCATGCTCCTCACCCTTCCTTTATTTTTATACAGATATAATTATTATAATTTATACCCCCCCATTTCTGTCACTGTGGAAAAGCACTTGCTTTATATGACCTTTTATCCTAAAATAATAATAACTAATTTAGTTCCCACCAAATCCAAGGCCAGAAAACCCATAGACAAAGTCTTTCCTATAAGAAAAAATACAGGAGGGTCCACATGAACGATAAGAAAATCCTTGCGCTGCTGGATGAATTTGAACCGGCAGAAATTGCCTACCGCAAGCTTTACCTGGCAAACCCTTACGACCATATTCCTCCCGTGCGCGATTGGAATCATTTTGTAAAAGAATACCAGAAAATCATGAAAAGCCCTGTGGAGATTCCCACAGAGCCTATTTCCGATATATCGACTTATTTTTATGAGAGCCAATTCTTCTCTCCACAGACACTTGTTCCCCACGAAACCCCGGGCGCCTTTGAGATGGTCTATCCACCCGTGGCGAATTCAGAGTGCATGTCTTTCAAGCACCTGCGCTACCTGCCGGTATTTGACCACGCGCTGGAATTCGTCAAGCTGACGTACGTCGTCCGGGGGAACAGCCTGTTCAACTTAAACCATAAGACCTACGAGCTTCCCGCCGGAAGCCTGGTTGTCGTCGGTCCGAATACCGTCCAGAGCTTCTTCGCCCCACATGACGAAGACCTCGTGCTCAACATCATCATGCGCAGTTCTTCCTTTGAGAAGATGTTCCTTCCGCTTCTTATGGAAAGCAACGAACTATCCGACTATTTCTGGCAGATGATGTACGAGAAGGATTTCTCCTCCATTCTGCTGTTCCACTGTCCGCACAACCGCGAGATCCATCACCTCGCCCTGCAGCTATACTACGAATCACAGATAAACCGCAACCACAGCCTGCTCATCATCAACAGCTATATCCTGCTGCTGTTTGCACAGCTTATCCGCAACCATATTGATGATGTACAGAAACTATCCGGCTCCGGCAGCCAAAAGGCGACCTCCAACATTTTCAAATATATTACAGAACATAAAGCGGAAGTTACCCTCGCTAAGACAGCCGAACACTTTGGATTGAGCATAGGATATCTGAGCCGCTACATCAAATCTCGTACCGGCTATACGTTTTCCGCACTGGTGCAAAAGCTGCGCCTGAAGGAGGCCGCTTACCTGCTGATTAATTCCGGTCTGAGCGTGGAAGAAATCGTATACCGGATAGGATACACGGATCTGAGCAACTTTTACCGCGTGTTCAAGGAAACCTACCAGATGACGCCGGGCGAATTCCGCAACCTCTATTCCTGAATTCCTCTATTCCCGGTTTCCTCTCACGGTCTCTTTCCTCCTGCTGTTTCCATCGCCTCCGCGCCCATAACAGCCATCATCTGTTTAATTTTTCCCTCATTTTCAGGAGGATCTTTTTCTCCATCCTGCTTACCTGAACCTGGCTGATGCCCATCTCGTCCGCAATTTTGCTCTGCGTCTGTTCCTTAAAGTACCGAAGTTCAATCAGGCGGCGCTCCTCTTCTGAAAGCTCCTCCAATAGCTGTTCCAATACCATATGGTTCAACAGCATTTCATGGCTGTCCTTCTCCTGTGGAAGGCGTTCTGCCAGGCAAATCTCCTTGCCCTCGGAAGACGTCATATTCTTATATATGGACTCTACCTCCCCATTTGCCTCAAGCGCCATGACAATTTCTTCCCGCGGCATACCCGTCACTTCCGACAGCTCCTGAAGCGTTGGCTCCCTTCCATAATCCGCCTGCAATTTCTCCCGCGCCTGCTGCATCCTCGCCCCGCTCTCTTTTAAGCTGCGGCTCACCTTAATCATGCCGTCGTCACGCAGAAAACGCCGGATCTCCCCGGTAATTTTGGGCACAGCATAAGTCGAAAACTTCACAGAAAAAGAGTCGTCAAATTTATCTATGGCTTTCATCAGCCCGATGCTCCCAATCTGGAACAAATCCTCCGGATCATAGCCCCGGTTATGGAATCTCCGCACAATGCTCCATACCAGTCCCATATTGCTCTGCACCATGGCGTCCCGCGCCAGGCGGTCGCCCGCCTGTGAACGTTTTAAAAGCTGCCTATGTAAGCGTTCCCTTTCCTCTTCTGTCTCCACTATCCTCGGCTCTTCCAAGTTTCTCACCCTTCCCCTAAAGTCTTTCGCATGGTGACGCAGGTTCCCTTACGCGGCTCGGAGACTACTTCCACCGCATCCATAAATGCCTCCATAAATGCAAATCCCATCCCGGAACGTTCCAGCTCCGGCTTGGTGGTAAACATCGGCGCCCTTGCCCTGGCAATATCTGAAATTCCCTTTCCCACATCCATGACAGAGATTTCAATCTGCTTTCCTTCGGTGCTGCAATGGATCCAGATGCTGCCCCCTTTCTGCTCATAGCCGTGGATAATACAGTTTGTCACCGCCTCGCTGACCGCAGTCTTGATATCCGCAAGCTCGTCCACCGTCGGATTCAGTTCCGCCACAAAAGCCCCCACTGCGACCCTCGCAAATCCTTCATTGGAAGATGACGCAGAAAACTCCATCTTCATCTCGTTTTTCAATCCTTCCATAGGTTCCTCCTTTTTGCCTACTCCACTTCCATGATTTTCCTTAAACCGGATAACTGAAAAATCCGCCGTATCTGCTGGTTGAGATGCACCGCCTTTACATAGCCTCCGGAAAAGCGTACGTTTTTACACCTTCCAATCACGACTCCGATTCCGGAGCTGTCCATAAACCTGGTATCCGAAAAGTCAAATACCAGGCTGCGCACCGGATATTTCATAATCAGCCCATCCGCCTCTTCCTTCAGAAATTCCGCCGCATGGTGATCCAGCTCCGCAGGCATTCTCAAAATCAGGCATCCATACTCTTTCTTGTATTTGTGCTCCATATGTTTCCTTCCTTTCGAAATATAATGAAATGATTATAAAAAAAGACGTCCATTTTCCTGACGTCTTTTGTAATATATGCTTTTGATTTTCCATGCTTACCAGTTCCGCATCGCTATTGCCTGTTAAGCTGATCCAAATACTGCTGAGAGGCTTTTGCCCGCTGTGTCCCCGGATGCAGCTCAATCATCCGCTGATAATATTTTTTAGCATTTTCCGCATCCCCGGTCTGACGATAGCAGTGCGCCAGATGATAGATGGCATATCCATCGTCGTGATCCTCCTCGGCCTGAACAACCTTCTCAAGGCCGGTGATTGCTGCCGGGAAATTCCGGCTATTATAGTCCTGTTCTGCCTGCTGGTATACAACCGCAAGATACTGCTCGTTTACCAGTCCGCTCATTTTATCATAGACCGCCTTCGACTGCGCGCCCAAAAGCGTGGCGTCAACTTTCTCAATGCCGTCCCCCGCCGCCTGAATATCCTGCTGTGAATAATCATAACACACGGCTATCATCTGCTCATAATTTTCAATGGTCTTCTTCGTATCTTCAGATTCGCCTTCCATATTGCCAATCTGTGATTTTAATTTCTCGATCTCCTGTTTGAGCCCGTTCATCTCCTGCGTGCGGGTTGTCAGCTCATCGTTCGCCTGAAGCTCCGCTTTGCGCGCCTCGGAAACAGCATTCTGCCGAACTGTCGGTATAATCAGAAAACAGGTAATCAGCGCTCCGATACCAACGCCAATAAACAGGTTTAAGACCGTCATGAACGGTGACGTATCCCTGACGTTTACCGGCTGGATAATGGTCTCATTGCCGTTTTGGTAAGAGGCTGTCCCCTCCTTCTTATGACTAATCGCCTTTGAAGATGAGGTTTCCTTTTGCATACGCTGGTTGACCTCCCGGAGATAACGCAGCGTCGTATAATTTCCGTTATCTATCTTTTCCGCCTCGCTCAGTTCCCTTCTGGCACGCTCATACTTCCCTTCCTCCATGTACAAAAGCGCGAGAAGCTGATGTCCCTTTATCAGGCCGGGATTCATCGAAAGCACCTTTTTGAGCTGGATGATTGCCAGGTCTTTGCTGTCCTGCTGGCAATAAAGCAGCGCCTGGTTATATTTTTTAATCGTCTGGTTGACAGAGCTTAAGTGGGCGCGGTTCGACTGAATCACGTTAAGGTACTGCTCCGCCGGATTATCCTCCGGTTTCAGGCTGCGGCTGATGACCCACTCGCTCAAGGCGTCTACCACCTCGCCCATTTCATAATAGACAAGCCCCAGCAGGTTACGCGCCTGAATATTCGCCTTATAGAATTGCAGGCTTTTGCGCAAAGAATTTGCCGCGCCGGACAAATCGCGCACTTTCGCCTTTTTTAATCCGTCGTTGTAAAAGGTATTTGACAGACGGATGATTTTATTATAAGAATCCATATCGTTCCTTCCTACCTTTGTTGCCTTGCTTCTTTGAGGATTTCCTGCATAATGTCCGTCATGTCGGTGAGGTCCCTGTCATATATTGCATCCTCGACCCCTTCCACTTCCAGGCTGGGTTTAAATTTCTTTAATTCTTCTTCAAAGTCGATCATTCCATACCTCCTGCAATTTGCTCCAACGCTCCAATTAGATACAGCGAACCTGCACAAAATAATACCTGCCCCGGCTTTTTTGCTTTCAGGGCATATGCATACGCCTGTCCCATTTCTTCTATCGTGGTAATCTTCACAGCCAGGCCGCCTTCACGCGCTGTCTGTTCAAACATCTCTCTCAAGATCCCGCTATCGCATCCCCGCTCTCCCGGAATGGATGTCAGGATAATCTGTTCCCAGTTCCCCCGGCCAAGCAAATGCCTGACTGCATACGCCAGATCCTTTTCTTTCACCATGGAAAACAGCAATATCCCCGGTTCATCAGAAATCTGTGCTGCCGCCTCCAGGAACCGATCAATTCCATCTGAGTTGTGCGCTCCATCAAAGTACACTTCGGGGCTGATCTGCTGCATCCTGCCCTTCCAGGCTACTTCGGCAAGCCCCCGATGCACATCATCGCATGAAATGCCCTCACTCTTTGCCAGGCAGGCTGCCGCCTGTATGGCTACCGCCGCATTCTGTGCCTGATAGGGCGCGACAAATGGAATTTCAAATTTCGTAACATTACCATAATAACCAGAATCAAAAGAAAATGCAATCTTTTTTCCTGTGATTAATAAAATTTTAACTTTATCTGAGGAAACCGGACAGATAGGACAATTCTGCCTGCGCGCGCAGGCCTCGATTACCCCCGACGCCTCGGTTGAAGACGCGTCGTAAACTACCGGAACCCCGGCTTTCACAATTCCGGCTTTCTCCGCCGCAATCTTCGCGATGGTATCACCCAGAATCTCCGTATGTTCCAGGCTGATAGACGTAATTACCGTGAGTATCGGATGTTTCACGATATTCGTGGCATCCAGCCGTCCCCCAAGCCCGGTTTCCAGCACTGCATACTCCACCTGCATTTCCGCAAAAACCAACATTCCTGCCGCAAAAACAAATTCAAAAAAAGTCGGATAAGGCTTCCCCTGCCGCGCCATGAAATCTGCGGTGCGCGCAACCATTTCTGAACAGCGGATGAACAATTCCCTGTCACAGGGCTTTCCCTCCACAGCAAACCGCTCTTCTAGATGCACAAGGTGCGGAGAAGTAAACAGCCCTGTCCGCTTTCCAGCTGCACGGAGAATACTGTCTATGTAAGCGCAGACGCTGCCCTTTCCATTGCTGCCAGCCACATGGATGACTTTGAACCGTTCCTGCGGGTTTCCCAGCCGCTGCAGCAGTTCCCGCGTATGCTCCGGTTTGTTTTTGGTTGTAAATTTTGGAATATCCAGAATAAAATTTACGGTTTCCTCATAGGTTCTCATAATTCCCTGTTCCTCTGCATGTATTTGCAGTGCTCATTATAATACAGTCGCAGGCTGAAATCCAGTCCTAAATAGCGAAAACCGTAAATTTTCGTATGACATTTTTCTACGGCAAGTTACACCGTTTTTTTCAGGAGCGGAATGTGATTTAATACCGCCGAGATTATAAAAGAAATCACAAGGACAATTACACTGATGACAGGCACCGAGAATACCGGGGAAAATGACAATGTATCAAGCCCGAAGATGCGTTTCAGTTCATTCAATACCAGAATATGCACCAGATATGCTCCAAAACTGTATTTTGCCAAAAGCCCCAAAATCCTGGCAGCCTTCCCACTGACATCCTTTCCGGCAAATCTGTCTTTCACAAACACAAACACCCCCAACGCCTCCAACATGACATTCACACCAAGATCATCATAAAGTATTGCGTTCGGTTTCTGCTGTGAAACAGAAATTGCCGAACTGCCGATAATTGTCGCAAAACATCCGCAGGCTGACAGAAAATAAATGATTCGTTTCACTTTCCTGCTTAATTCCGTCTTGCTCAGATAATACCCGAGAACAAAATAACCAACATATCCAAGCGTAAAATGAAACGAAACCTTATTCCAGACAACATTCACAAATGAACCGGCACCCGGATATTTTAACGATACAAGCTTAATTGCCTGAGGAATCGCAAACGTAAAAATCAGTGATAACAGCAGAAAATATTTTGTAAGCTCCATAGATTGCACAATCGGTTTCACCAGGGGAACGATTATATACAGCCCGACAATCATAAACAAAAACCACATATGCCCTTCCCCTGCCAAAAACTGTTTCAATGTCGCCTTCCATCCACTATGGTGATGTATCATATTGTTTAACGCATATAACATAGACCAGAAAACAAACGCCACGATAATCCTTAAAACATTCTTTTTATAAAGTTTTCCAATCGTATGCTCACCATTCAGGAACAAGGCGCCGCTTATCATCACAAAAACAGGCACGCCCCAACGCACGATACTGTCATAGAAGTTAAACGCCTGCCATTCCAGCGTATCTGCTTTCGCTCCATAAAAATTCTTTGCCGACACATGCAGAACTACCACTGCAAATATTGCTATGATTCTCAAAAAATCAAAATACACAGTTCTGCTATTTGAAACCTCTGCAGGTTTCCCACCTGCCATTACCTTTGCCACATCGGATTTATTCATCATTTCTCTCCCATTTCCTTTCCAGTCCACATGATGTGCCCAACCACCATGTAAAAATGATTTCCTATATCCGAATTTTAACAAATTTGTAATATATTGTCTACCTGACATTTATGCTTTTTCATTTTATAATCCCACTATGCCCAAAATTGGCATCAAAAAATGGCGCCTGCCGGACGAATAATCTGCTATTCGCCCACCAGACACCATCTGTAAGGTCTTATTAATATTATTATGCTAAATGCAATGCCACTGACTATGGTCAACTCTCCAGGGCGCACATAAGAATCTTATCCTGTTCCCTGACAAATTCCAACCGCTCCTGCTGTTCTTTGACTAATACGCGCAATTCATCAATGTCTACACGGACGCCCGGATATACATTTCCGGTAACTCTGACAACGCCGCCTCTTGCCCGCTCAATCTGATCGAGCAGTTTCTCAAGTTCTGCCTCATCACCTGCCAGCAAAGCTGTATCCCTGATCTTCACACGCAGTAAATCCGTTCTTCGCGGATCATTCTTCATGTCTTTGAGAATCTTCAAGCCTTCCTCTATCTTCGCAAGGTTTGTCTTCTCAATCTTAATCTTATTCTGCAAAACGGAAATCCTGCGTTTTGTAGCCATATCATTACCGATCTTCACGTGGGTTCTGACTTCACCTTCACTGCCAAGCGTATCTACCTCAATGCTCTCGATAGCTCCCACTTCACCTCCGATAATGCTTGCCTTTTTCCCGTTTAAAACAATACTCTCTCCACAGGACACCTGGCAATTCAAGAATACATCCGCCTGAATGGTTCCATTGGCGTGTACCCTTGTATACTCAAAAAACTTGGCTGAAATATTTCCATTTGCCATGATTGTGGCTCTGGACGCCCCCATAACCCCACTTCTGAGTACAATGTCCTTACCGGCTTCTATGTTCGCACCTTCTACGATACCATCTATCGTCACCGTTCCGGTTGCTTTTACGGTCAAACCGCTGCAAACCGTTCCATGGATAATGACATCACCACGGAAATCAATATTTCCAACCGATAAATCCGCATCGCCATTAATCTCATATACAGGTAAAATAACGATACGTTCACCGCTCATCTCAATCTTGCCGTCCATCAGGGACGTATACACCAGACCATCTTCTGAACGCTCAAAACCTTTTCCACGCAACGGAACAAGATCTCTTCCGCGCTTTGCCAGTATCGGTTTCCCCCTTAAGTCTACGCCGTCTTTTCCCTGTACGGATTTATGGTACTCCGCGATTATCTGACCCTCGGTAACAATCTCTACCATCTTAATGCTCCAGTAATCTACGGAGCCATCTGGTTTTAACTTAGGTTTCTTGCTGAAGTTCATGTCAAATTTATATTCATAATATCCATCTACACCATCTTCAGGCATCTGACCCTCTGCGACAAGCACTTCCTGATCATAAATCTGCTGCTCTACCATCTGGCTGATCTTATCCTGTTTCACTCCATAAGATATGCCTACCGTCTTTAATACGGCCAATATATAATTAAGGTCATGGTTTTCCAACTCCGGTCTGGGCAAAAGTAAATATGCTTTCATATTGTCACGGCTCAATCTAACTTTTGGTTCGCTCTGCGTTGATGCTGCCATTACAAATCCCCCTTTGTATGGAATTTCTGTAAAAAACGTGCTATATATCTATATAATACCAAGATTATCGAAATTTTTCAATATCTTTTATCATATTTTATCACAACAATTAATGCGGATAACAGGACTTGAACCTGCACGGGAGTGCCCACCAGAACCTAAATCTGGCGCGTCTGCCAATTCCGCCATATCCGCCCGACATCAAAATATACAGATGCCTCATTCCCATTAAAATTAACGAGAGTCCGACTTAATTATAATCTTCCGCAAGGGGAAAGTCAAGGTTATTTTATAGTGTTGAACCATTATCAGGAAATCCTTAAATCCTTAAGACCATAAGCGTCCAGATTTCAAATTACCTCCCTCTATTCCAGGACAACCGCCCCCAGGATATTACCCTTCTGCTCCTTTGCCAGGTTAATCTCGCGATAGATTTCGTCATAGATAGACTGTCCTTTCTGCTCGACAAACACAATATTGCCCGTTTCAATACATGTCTGCAAAGACGCGGCGTCATACGAGATATTCTCTCCATCCCTGACCTTAATCTTCTGGTCTGACAGCTCCTTCTTCATGCGCTCCAGAACAGCTGCATCCGCTTTCTCGTATTCACTTCCCGTCATATAGACACAGTCAATTCCCTCCTGTTTGCAGGAAAGTGCAATACTGGCTGCCACAACTTTAATCTGTTTTTCCAAAGGCAGGTACTTTTTCCTGCGGTTCTTTACCGCCAGTATCTTTTTATCAATCACCGACAAAAAGCGTTTCTTATCAGAAGATGCCGATACTTCGCCCAAAAGGCGGATGCCATACATACTGCGAATTTCCTCGCTGCTTTGCAGCCTTGCTGTAAACAACATCCTACATGCAATCCAGGCACACGCCAGAAACATTCCCACTATTGCGCCTAAAATCACATATTTGATGCTGAAACCAGATTCTTCCTCAGTTTCCTTCTCTCCTCTGATTTCTTCCATCTCCGCTTCAAAAATTGCTGTCTGCTGTGGGGTCATAGCAGTTTTCATCGTTTGCAGCTGCGTCTTCAAAGTTGTCATACTGGTCGTCATATTAGACTTCCGGTCAATCAGCGTTGTATCTACTACTACATTCTGCGATTCGCTGATCAGCTCCAGCGAATGGGAACCCACCTTCTGCAATTCTGTTGACTTCTGTTCTAACAGGGATTTCACCACATCCGAAATTTCCTGAAGTTTCTCCATGTCTGCATAGGAAATATTAATATAAAATGTCCCCTGTTCTGAAGACGGCGTTACCTGCAGCAATTCCCCCAAATCTTCTTTATTGATGGAAAGCCCGGCACTGTCAATCACTTTCTGCACCATCTCTCCTCCCATAATGTAATTACGGTACAGAGAGGCAACCTCTGTCGTGTAATCCCGTTCCCTGTCCTTCGTATAATTGATAATGTAATCAGACTTTACATAATACTGCAGTTCCTGAACCGGCTTTTGATAAGGATTTATCTGCATCAACGGCGATTTCTCCATATATTTCTCATAGTCGTCAATACGTATCTGCATCTGTTTCGCATCTTCAATTTTATTCAGCTCTTCTTCTTCCAGCTCTTCCTTTGCCTCTTCCACATTGATATCCTGCAGTGATTGGCTGCTCCTGACATTCATAACAAATTTCATGCCGCCCAGCAACACTGCAAATACAACGCCAAGGCAGATAATCTGGCGCCATCCCAACAGAACGTTCCAAAACAATTCCGCTAAATTTATTTCCCGCTCCACTCTCTCCTGTGTTTCCATTCTGTTTTCCTCCATTAATATACTTGCTGTCACCGTGTAATTCTTCTATACTTCAAACAACCTCTATGGTATCTGAAAAAATAAGTTCTGTCAATATGTCCGTGCATAATTCAAAACGCCATCCCCACATAGCCTAAAACAACACTTAAATCCTACAGCGTTCCAATGCCTCTTTCAGCGCATCCGCCACCAGCATTGTCTCCTCCTCCGTCAAATAAGGATGGATGGGCAGGCACAACACGCGCCCACACAACAGCTCCGTATTTGGACAATCTGCAACCGCGCTTCTCGTTCCAGCAAACGCTCCTTGCTTATGCATTGGCTTGGTGTAATAAACCATGGTCGGGACGCCGCGTTCCTTCAGATAAGCCTGAACCGCCACCCGATCCGTATCTTCCGACAACAAAAGCGTAAATTGCGCCCAGGAAGAACCACACCCCTCCGGTACGCTGGGAACCATCAGCCCACTTACATCCTTTAGCTGTTCCGTATAAAGCGACGCAATTTTATTTATATCTACAAGCTCATATTCCGCAAAAGCTGCAAATTTCACCAGCAAAATACCAGCCTGAAGCGTATCAAGACGACTGTTCATGCCTAAACGGACATTATCGTACTTATCATCCTGATTCTTGCCATGAACAGCAAGAGAACGGCAAAGAGCCGCTATATAATCATCATCCGTAAATATAGCTCCTCCATCCCCATAACATCCCAACGGCTTTGCCGGAAAAAACGACGTGGTAGAAATATCGCCCAACGAACAGGCGCGCTGTCCATGGTATTTGCCTCCAAATCCCTGCGCGCCGTCCTCTAAGAGCAGTAAGCCGTATTTACTGCAAACAGCGCGAATCTTGTCATAATCTGCTGGCAATCCAAATAAATCTACCGCCACAACCGCTTTTGGCTTTAGTTCCCCTTTCTCCAGTTCACCCTTTACCGCCTTCTCCAGCGCTGACGGTGACAGGTTAAATGTATCCGTCTCCACATCAACAAAAATCGGCGTAGCCCCGATAAGAGCCGGACATTCCCCCGAGGAAAAAAATGTAAAATCCGGGACAAAAACAGCGTCCCCTGCCCCGACACCGTGTGCAAGCAGCGCAATCGTAATTGCATCTGTTCCATTGGCACATGATACGCAGTGTTTCACGCCCACATATGCGGCAAGCGTCTCTTCCAGCTCCCGAACCTGCGGTCCAGAAATAAAATGAGCCTGTGAAACAACCTCCTGTATCTTGCGGTCAATGCTCTCTTTCAATTTCCCATACTGCCTCTTTAAATCCTTGAATTGCATCTGCTCTCCGTTCATTTTATTCTCCTTCACCTTCAACTGGTTTACGTCCGTTCCATTCTTAATCTAATGATGGCGTTTCCGTTAATATGCCTTCTGCAAGGCAATACCTTCTTCCGCAGTCCTTACAGGACAAATCCCGATTCAATACCTGTCCACATTCACAAACCCAGCCAATCTGTTTTGCCGGAACGCCCGCTATCAATGCATGAGGGCGCACGTCGCTCGTCACGACTGCTCCCGCTGCAATAGTTGCATAAGCTCCTATCTCATGACCGCAGACAATGGTGCAGTTTGCCCCAAGCGTTGCGTCGTGGCGGATAACAGTCTTTACATATTTATGATTCTTCGGATAGCGGGCGCGGGGCGTAAGGTCGTTCGTAAACACACACGACGGACCGCAAAATACATAGTCCTCAATTTCAACGCCCTCATAAACGCTCACATTATTCTGGACTTTTACTCCATCTCCTAAAATGACGTGATTGGAAATGTTCACATTCTGTCCCAGGGAACAGTTTTTCCCGATTCTTGCTCCCGATTGAATATGGGAAAAATGCCATATTTTTGTCCCTTCCCCAATTAAAACATTGTCATCTACAATTGCCGTCTCATGCTTAAAATAATTCATTTCAAATGCTCCTATGCACAGTAATAAATGAAAAGAAAACTATCTCATTTATTTTTCCTGTCATGAAGTTTTCTTTTTGTATTTGACAGGAACTGAAGCAATTTTTGGTTATTCGCGTAATCCATCTCCGTTTTATTAGGCGCCTTCATAATTTCATCCCACTGTTTTTCTGAAATATCAAGTTTCTTCAAAATATACTCCTTATCCTCCATCATCTGTTCCTCTGTATATTCTGAGTCATCCGCCATTTCCTTAAGCGCTTCCTCACGTGTCATTTCCCCTCCTACGACCAGGCTTGAGAGATGCGCGCGACGTTTATCATAGCCAAATTTTTTCGGCAGATAATACGCCTGAAAGAATTTCGTAAACCTTGATTCGTAATGTTTCCCTCCATAGTATTTCCAGTCGAATTCCCTCTCTAATGTCTCCATTGCCAGTTTCTTCGAGTAGGGCACATAATTCAAAAGATTCACCCTGATGATCTTCTTCTGATAATAAAAATACTTTAACAATCCAAAATGTGGATATTTATGGAATATTTTCTTTCCCCGCCCACATTTTTTGTATATACTTTTTATGCATTTAAAATCAGCCGCAGAATATCCCCATGCTTTCGGTAAAATTCCTTCCGTAGCAAAATTTCCGCCATTCAACATATAGCGGATATTGTGTTTATTTGCATATTCATACACAGCTGCAAAGAATACATGATCCTGCGGGATGTCCAGATTATGCAGCCCTGAGAACATATATGCCCTCTGCAATTCCTTCATAGCGGGCCAGTCCACCACGATTGTATGCAAATCCATGTCCAAGGCTTTGCACATTTTCTGTATATTTGACACGGCAATCTCCGAATTCCATCCCGCGTCTACATGAACAGCCAACACCCTGAGTTGGTATTTATGAGCCAGATATGCCAGGTATGCGCTGTCTACTCCGCCAGATATGCCAAGGATACAGTCATATTCTTTGTCCTTGCCATATTCCTTTATTTTTTTAATCAGCCTCTCTCTCTGCGCATCTGTCCGTTTCCCTTTGTAACCGAACGACTGGACATTCTGGTCATATCTGTGGCAATTGCTGCATACGCCATTTTCATCAAACTGAATTAATGGGTCTGTCGTGTCCATGATGCACCGAGTACATATTTGATATTTATTCATATTTATAAACTCCTTCCTTTATCAGTTCTTCCTCCGTTGGAAAATTAATGAGTATCCCTTTCTTATCGCCATAATATACAAACATACTGCCCGCGCTCACAGCATCTGAATGCCCTTCCTCCAATGCCAGAAATAAGTCCTTTACATTCTTCGCCCCACCGCAGGCAATGACCGGAATCTCCACTTCATCCGCAACTTTCCGGATAATTTCTGTATCAAAACCATTCTGCATACCCTCCCGGTCAACATTACTGAGCAAAATCTCCCCGACTCCTAATTCTTCCACTTTTTTTGCCCATTGAAGTGGGTTTTTGCTCACAATGGATTTCCCCGAATCTGTATATACTGCATATCCTCCAAACAGGGATTTCCTGATATCAATTGACGCAATCACACTCTGCGAGCCAAACAGCCGTATAATCTCTTCCGCAAGCGTTTCATCCTGAGCAAGTACCCTGTTAAGTACCACTTTTTCAAACCCAATCCGGAATATCTTCTTCGCATCGTCAAGACTTCGAATGCCCCCTCCATAAGCAAGCGGCATAAATGCCTCTGACGCTATCTCTTCTAGCAATGAAAAATCCGGTCCCCTGCTATACCTGTCCTTGGAGATATCCATAATGCATAGTTCATCTACACCCTTCTCGTTAAAAATCTTTACGGCATTAATCGGGTCTCCCAAATACTCCGGTTTCTTAAACTGCTTTGTCTTCACAAGCCCACCGTCCTGTATCAGCAGACCTGGAATTACCCTGGGTCTTATCAGCATTTAACACACCTCCGCAAAATTCTTCATAATCTTCATACCATATGCGTGTGATTTTTCCGGATGGAACTGCACGCCGTAAATGTTTTCTCTTGCTACCGCCGCTGTAAAATGATATCCATATTTACAGGTCATTGCAGATAACTCCTTTTCCTTACAGACTGCATGATAGGAATGTACAAAATAATACCTGTTTTCTGTACCTTCTATCCCCTGAAACAACGGAATTTCTTTTTCGATTTGAACATAATTCCATCCCATATGCGGAATTTTCATGCCGTCCGCCTGAAACCGCACAATGTCAAAATCGAGCAATCCAAGCCCTGGCCTCTGTCCTTCCTCACTCTTATTACCCAACAACTGCATCCCCAGGCAAATCCCCAATATCGGTTTTTTCTGTGTAACTGCAAAATCTTTAATTCCTTCTATCATGCCACTGGACTCCAGCATCTCCATACCGGCATCAAAGGCTCCCACCCCGGGAAGAATTATCTTCGTAACCTTTTCCATATCTTCCGGTTTTTGCACATTCACAATCTCACATTGGGACACATGTTTTAACATATTCCGAATGGATCCCACATTCCCCATCCCATAATCAAGAATTCCTATTTTATCCATCTTTCTGTTTCACTCCTATACTTACCTTATATTCCTCTCCATACCTCTTTTCTTCTCTTTTTCTTATCTTCGCAGCCTTCTTCTCCGACTGATATGGGACACTACCAAAAACAGACAGATATAAAAAGAAATATTCTGTAAAAAGGTACCGGAAACAATCAACGAAAATGCATTTGAAAAATATATAATGAACAGTGTCTTTTCTGATTTCTCAGAACTTTTCACAATTCCCACAATCGTATATAATACTATTACAAAAATTGCCATCCCAATCATTATTCCAAATGACAGCAAAATCTCTAGGAAAAAATTATGTGGTCCTAACCCTGAATCTATCCAACCTCCCGTTACCCCCCAACCTAAAAAAGGTTTCTGCAAAACTAATCCTGCATAATAGAAATAGAGGGCCATCCGGGAATCCGATCGAAACAAATCTCCATTCATTATTAAATACAAACTACGGAAATTAATCAATTCATCGGAATTCATTTTAAACGAATCGACAACCAAAAAAAAGGTTATAATTGCAAGAAATAATATTATTCCCAGAAATATCAGAATTTTACGCCTTTTAGCATCTACATCAAGCACTGTCTTCAATACAATAAAAATCGCAAAACATAGATAAGTTCCCCTGCTACCCCATAACAGATTGAATCCCAATCCCAGCAATAAGAAAAACAAATCTACCAGTTTCATCTTCTCTATCACAGCATTACATAAAATAATACACCAGAAAACAACCGCATACGATAATGATTGATCGTACTGTGATATGCTTGTTTTTAATACTATAAATCTCAGAAAAATAATTCCACATAATACGCCAATCATAGGTTTTGCTATTCTGTATAATAACAGCATCAACCGGTCCCAATCATTCATGCACAGAACAGACATGCCAATGGGAACACAAACCATAAACGTCCAGAAAAAATAATACCCTAAAACAGATTTATCCGCATATCCCAAAACATAACTGACTGCATATAGAGACAACACTACTAATTCAGCCATCAAGCCGTATGCCGCTTTCTTTCTTGCCACACTGAGCAGCGCCATTCCAGCCCCGGCCACCAACAACAAATATGCCGCTCCAATTAACATCACCCCGCCGCCAATACATTTCTGGACAAACAGATTACCCGTCTGCCATATATAATACAACACAAGGGAGAGACATGCGATATCTTCATTACTGAATGACTTTTTTGATCCCATGTTCAATCGGAAATTGCTTTTTACCTTCAACCCTATCACCTTCCTATTCTTAACTTTTTCAGAATATCTTTTATGATTCCCATAAACAGTGTGTCTCTGAAAACAAGCAATAACACTGCATATCCACCAAAAACAGATATACTAAATATGCATAATCCAAACAGGGAATTGTCCTGCAAGGAACACCTTGATATTACTAAAAAAAGAATTCCTGAAACTGCCGCTAGCTTTAACAGATACTTTTGTTCCCTCATACCCAGATTCACTTTTTTCCAGCTAAATGTCAAAACCAATACAATACAAAATAATGTACTTGCAAACGCCGTACCTATCACGACGCCCGCAATTCCATAATAATGGCTGAAAAAAATGGAAGAAATAATATTTACTATCACCTCAAGAATTCCCAATACCATTGGCATCCTTGTCTCCTCTACGGAATAAAACGCTTTCGTGATAATCTGTTTGATACACTCGGGGATCAGGCAAAACGCATAAAAGGCTAATCCACAGGCTGTCTGCAAAACAGCCTGTTCTGAAAACTGTCCACGCCCATAAACAATATTAACAATGCTCTCCGCGTTCATAAACATAACAAACACAACCGGTATACAGATCGTAATCATCAAACCAATTGTTTTATTGATAATATTGCGTACCTTTTCCCTGTCTTTTTGCGTAAAAGCAAGAGATAATTCTGTAAAAGACACTGTAGAAAATGGGATACTGATTACACTCGCTGCAAACTGGAAAAGAACCCCGGAATATGATAATGCTGTGACCGCCCCTTCTTCTATGGATACCAATAACATTCTGTCTACCAATTGGTTAATCTCAATCGTTGTATTACTTATCAGAACAGGAAACGCCTGATTTACCAGGCTCCTTACACCCGGCTCCCATATTCCATATTTGATGGAAATACCAGTATAAGAACGGCTTCTCAATTTCAAAAACAGGAATTGTATCAAATATGAAAACGGTGTCGCAATTACCAAGGACATAATTCCCATTTTTCCCTGAAAAAGCAAAACCACGCCAATTAAGACCAAACTGTTAACAATAGAAGAAAATGCAGCATATCCATAGACCTTTTCTGCGTTCAGTACAGTCTGGAACAGATTTGCCATCAGAGAAAATACAATTCCCACTGACATGATTCTTAAAAATAAGACAGTTGTCGCCATTTCCTCCTGCGAATAGGACGAGGCCATTATTTTCACCAGGAGAGGCGCAATCACCATAATGATTCCCGTGAGCAGCAAAGCCACAATCCCCAACTCCATCACAACCCGTGTGGAAAAACGATAAGACTCCTCTGCCCCCTTTTCCTCTTTCTTTTTAATATACATTGGCAAAAAAGCCACAGATACAGACATAGTAATGGCATAAAGGATATTGGCATTCACGCCATATGCAAGATAGTATGCATCCGTCACATTATTCGCGCCAAAAGAAGACGCAATAATCACAGACCTTAAAAAACCTATTAATTTTCCTGCTAATGATAATACAAACATCAATACTGTGGCTTTTAAAATTGTTTTTTTCATATCGTCTTTCAATCTGAATAATATCAGACTCTGGTTTTATTTTGAAAACAATATTGCTCCGTAAGGTACAGATTCAGCAGTTTCTCCATCAGAGAAAACGGAATTTCAGATAACTCCACATCCCTTATAATCAATTTCATCTCCTGCGCCCATTTGAATGCCTCTTCTACAATCCTCGTCTGCATGACGTCATCATCAACAGACTTAAGATTTACCTGCGAAATAAAAATTGACTTATGGAACACTTTTCTCACAAAAAACCGGATTCCCTGTTGGCAATAACGCACCATCTGGGCAAAAAAATCTTTTACCAAATATAAAACCTCTGTGCTTGCCGTTGTTCCATATATGGTTTTCACCCGGGCAACATTAATATTTGCTTTGCTTATCAGATCGCGAAGAAAATAATTCATGAATTTTCCTTTGGGCATCATGTTATAAGAAAACCGTACCAGTTCTATTTCCTGTAAAGGAGAATATAATGCCGGCGACGTTGATACTGTGTTTCTTGCCGCCATAGAAAACCAATCATGATACCATCCATAAAACAGGCAGCTTTTTGCGTTAGTTTCCTTTGTTAAATTCTTTAGTTCATTCAGCTCCAGTTTTTCCATCTCATTGATATAGTCTGAAACTGCCGTTCCAAGTATGGGTGAATACTGCTCCATTCTACTTTTATAGAAGAATTTTGGTCTTGACTTCTTTCTTCTATAGAACGGAAACTCCTGTGTAAACCAAAGCTCTTTATGCATATCCCCGGCATTTCCATCCATCAACACATCATAATCTTCATTCCGTAGCTGGTTCATAAAATAAGCTATCCGAAATTCACCGGTGGCAAACGAAACATGATATGAACCGCCTGACAGGAATTTCTCACAGATAATATCATCTGAAATCACTGGATATTCCGGTCTGATATGTTTCATTACATATCCACCAGCCTTCGCTGTTTTCTTCGCCTGTATGATCTCCGACGACTTATCATTGTCACCGCTAATGAAACAATCGTATTTTCTGAATTTATTTAATACGGATGCAACTGCCCTGCTGTCAAACCCACCCGTCAGCGCACAAATAGATTTTTTATCGCTGAAAGCATAAGATATATCTGCAAAAAAATCCATCGGATTGTCAATACCCGATTTCATATCAATAGATCCTATTGCTTTTTCTTCTCTGTTAATTCGACCGTCACAAATAACATAATATTCCAGGTTGCTGGAAAATGTAACATCCTTTACATATGTCCTATGGGAAAATCCACCTCTGATCAATTCCATATACTCGCATATGCCAATATCATCAAATTCTTTTATTTCTTCATATTGGATAATTTCCCTGAAACTGCTGCTGACAGAATGATTCGAGACAAAAAAGCCATGCATACAGCTATTATCAGTAAAAGCCACCTGCTGTTTGCCATTGTAGTCAATTACCATAGCAAAACTTCCAAACAACGACGCGAAAGGAATCGCATTCGTCCGCTCAATCTCATGGCATATTTTTTGAATGCTTTCCCTTCCTTCTTTGAACCCTCTGCAAAATATCAACCCATTCAGGTAAACAGAAAACGATTCACACCTGTATACTTTCTCAAAATCATCAATATTTATTATTCCATCTCTGTCTGAAATCAACATAAGCAACACCTATCCATATATCTGGTCCAACACCTGCACCGCCGTTTCCCATTTATAGTCGTCCGCCTTATCAAGCATCCTGTCTGCACATTCCTTCAAAAGCTGACGATTATCACGCACCTTCAGGACAATGTCTCGAATCGCTTTCGAATCATTGGGATTTACCACAAAACCAAAACCAAATTTCTTTACTTTATCGCCCATGCTAATTCCCTCTGTCATAATCATCGGCGTTCCTGTAACAATAGCCTCATAAAATTTTACCGCCTCCAAATCTTTTTGGCGATACTGCTGATCATCAGGATTATAACCGCAGAACAATAAATCGGTATTCTGGTACAAACGATTGGTTTCTGCTATTCCATCATACTTGCCATGAACATAGACATTATCATAATGTTTTTCCATTTCCTTTAATGCAGGCAAATCAATTCCACCCCCATTGATATCAATACGTACATCCTCCAGCCCTTTACATGCCTCGAACAGCGCTTCAAAATATGGTATCTGTCTTCTGACCGCACCGTGATATCCGATTCTGAGCACAGAGGACTGGATTTTTTCGCTGTATCTGATATAGGAACTATCCGGATAATTCTTCAATAACACTATCTTCTCAGCCAGGGATTCCGAAACATTCAGACTTTGTACCGGCAGGACAGCAATGCTGCAATAACTGTTTTTTATGCCTTTCTCAACAATTTTTCTGCTAACCGTCCTTCGCATCCTGTTGCCACGATTATACAATTCATGCATGTCAAACACATAAGGAATCTTTCTCATCCCCGTCAACCTATATGCCATCATTCCATCTAAATCATGACAATGAATGTAATCCGCTTTGTGTCGGGACAAATATTTTCTGCACGCACATACATATTTCAGGTAAGCGCCAATTTGACGGTAGCCAGTTCCCAGTATCGAGGGAATCCGAAAACGAATTACCTGAATCCCATCTCTTTTCTCTTTCTGGGGCAGCGTTGTTTTCGCATCCCGATCCCAACACAAAATTGTCACATGATGCCCCTTCTTTACCAGATAGACAGCCTCTTTATATACTCTTACATCCAAATCAAAAGCATTGGTAAGCAACATTATAATATTCATACTTAAAATTCCCCGTCCATATCAATACTTGCAAAATCACTCAAAGGCAGTTTCACCGGAACGCCCTCTTTCTGGCTCTTGTATATTGCAAGCACCATCTCCAGCGCATTGCGTCCGGCCACAGCGTCCACATAAGGCTTACGTTCTTTCTCTATTGCGTCCACCATATCTGCAAACAGGCTGGTATGTCCGTTTCCATACACGTTACTGGTAGCTTCCTCTAGCCCCTTATTTTTTCTGTCACTTTCATCTTCATCCTCAAAATCCCACACATCTATATTATTCGTAGATTTACCACCAAGTTTCACAGTTCCCTTTTCT
>CAJUOE010000035.1 GCA_910587895.1 uncultured Lachnospiraceae bacterium | reverse complement strand
TCCCATCACAGACCGGCATCTCATAATCCAAAAGCACCAGATCCGGCTGCTCCTGCATCATACACATAATGGCGGCCATTCCTGATTTCACTGCCTCAACCGCATAGTCCTCACCCAACAGCTCCATCATTGCCTGACGCACAACCTCCGAATCATCTACCACCAGTATCTTTTTCTTCCGGTTAGCGCCGGTTTCATTGAGATATTTCCTGATCTGCGACATCGCATTTTCCGCCTTGACCGTGATACCCTCGCTCTCGTCACCAAACAAATGCGGGGCAATCATGCAATAGGCAAAATAACCCTCGCCCGTATCAAACAAAAGGCTGCACTGCGGACGTTCCCTTGCAAAATTCTTACGAAATTGCTCATAACTGAGCAGTTTTTCCTCTTTCATCTCATATTCTTCCGAATTCGGATACTGTTCGCGAATCCTCTGCACAAACTGCTGCGCAATATACCTGGCAACATTAATCACCATAACGCTGAGTTCTTCTGAATCACAGCTCATCATGCTGCCAATGGTATTGAGAAGCACCTTTTCTTCAAATGCCAGGATAATATCCCATTTTTCTCCCTGTTTTGTAGCATAAGCCAGACGATAATATACCCCGTCTCCAAACTTCTCACCGCCGTAACAATCGCTGACGACGTTTGCTTTCAACTGGAACATGTCAGATAACAGCTGGAGAATCATCTGTTTTATGGCAACCTGTTGATCCTCGGGCAGAAGCTCGCCCCATTTGCTGGTAGCCCGCCCCGTAATCGCCTGGTCCTCCGTCAACGTGTGCCCAAGCAGCCACCCGGCGCAAACTCCCAGGAAATGGTCGATTGCATCCGCCGAAAAGGAAGACTGCGCCAGCTCCTTCTCAAGCGCCGGAAGCGTCTTTCTCCTGAAATTATCATGGACGCGCCTGTGCGTCTCAAATCCCGCATAGTCAATAGACGCCATATACTGCTCTTCTTCCGTAAAATGCTTCATCGCATGTTCTTTAAAATATTTAATTCCTTCCTGGCACACCCACTGGCTCTTCGATTCTTCCGTCTTATTCGCAAACAGCCTGTTTAAAATGCCAAAAAGCTTTTTGTGCTCGTTGTCAATAATTTCCACTCCAATGTTAAAACGATCCTGCCATACTAACTGATTACTCATTCCTTCCTCCTATGCTGTCGTATTATCCATGATGCAACAAATAATTTTTATAAGTATAACATACAGAAACAAAGAAAAATAGCTTTTTTCTTACAATTTATTTCTTTACTTTTACAGTGGCAATTCTGGAATAAGGACCGTATATTTTCTTACCATTAACTTTACGAAAAGCCCTGACTTTTACATATATTTTGCGTGCCTTTCCAGACGCTTTCACCGTTACTTTTCCTGCCACTGATTTGTTCACGGTCTTTATCGCTTTATACCCTTTGGCCTTCTTCGCAGAAGTATATACCACATATCCTTTGGCTCCTGTTATTTTCTTCCATCTGACTTCCACTTTCCCGGCTTTTCCTGCCTTCGTCCTCACAGAAGGGCGGGCAAGCACTTTTACCCCACAAGAGCCCTGGCTCATGAGGCTATCGTAAGCAGAATTTTCTGCCTTCGCCTTAACTTTATAATAATACGTTTTTCCTTTTTTTACCTTCTTGTCCGTATAGCTTAATTTTGTCGTATTTCCAATTAGCTGATAAACACCCTTCACTTTGGTGGAACGGTATATTTCATAAGATTTGGCTCCTTTTACCTCACCAAAAGTCACTTTTACGTTCTGGCTGCTGCTCAACTGGGCTGCGCTTACTTTTTCGGGTGCCTTCAAAGGTTTCTGGCTCTCCTTATCCGTGGATCCCGTGGAATGATTCGAGTCATCCGAACCTGAGGGTGGCGTCGGCTCCGTGGGCTCTGTCGGGTCTGTCGTAGAGCCCTGGCTGGCAGTTATAAATTTGGCATAATCTGTTACCTTGTTGCTGCCGGAAAGGATCACGCTGCCGCTTTCATTCAGCCCAAATACCTGAACTGTATTATAAGAACCGACAGGAACCAGCGCCGTTGCGGGCGCTTCAAACACAGCCTTTCCATCTGTCACCGGGGCGGTTCCCAATTTCACCCCGTTCAGCAGGAATTCCACTGCTTTCACGCTGCTGTCCGTAACTTTTGCCGTGATGACTGTTATGCCGGCATCATTTACCACGATATCCGCATCCTCTACGGCAACGCCGCCCGCGCTCTTATAGCCCAACGACTTTGCCAGTGTTTCCACCGATGCAAACTGGGCGTCCAGCCAGTTCAGGCGGTTTGTAAGATACGTCTTTAACCTTTGAATCTGCGTTGCAAAATCCTTTTGATTATTTCCCGGGTTCCATGGGTTATTGCCGAAATTCTGATACCAGAGCGTCTCATTTGCCTGTGCCGATTCTGCAAGCAATGACTGGTAAGCAGCCAGTGTCCCGTTATCCGCTACCATTTCCCCCATTTTTACGCGCATCCTTGCGTACAGCTCATAAGCCTTAACCGCAAAATAGGGATCCTGAATGACAGACTTATACCACTGGTTTGCCTGCGCCCCATCCGAAAACTTTACCGTCTGCCATACATTATAAGTCCCAGAGCCCTGGGAACTGCTTACGAGGCTGTCGGAAGACCAGTCCATATCCCAGATCGGCCCCATGTGCAAGAGCCCGTCAATATCTTTATACATGTAGGTACTCTTTTTCATCGCGTCCACATTCAGGAACAGCTCGTTTACCATCCAAAACTGAACCAGTGAATCCATATCAAATAACTGGCTGTAGCTCTTCGTTTCTCCCTGGTAAGTTGTCGTATAGTCAGATGCGCTGATGGCGTCTTCAAACGCATTTATATAGTTTTTCACATAGTTCATTGCCCCCTCGTTCGTAGCAATAAATTCCGGATTCTTAAACTGCAACGGCTGGTTCCTGCTGGTTTTAAACTTTGAATATTCATCATAATAAGAATCCAGCTCCAGCAGGAAACCGCCTGTGAAATCCGGCATGTCGGGAAGGTAATCCTTAATCGTGTATTCCCTGTCCCTGTAATTAAATTTTCCACTCGTCATCCAGCCCATGTCTGTCTCTGCAAGCAATGTTTCAATTGCATCCTGGTCATCCTTTGTCAGCCCATTCTCTTTTTCCGCCTTATAGACCGCCTTTGCCACATCCCCGGCATAATCCTCCCAGTCGTGGATATTTACCCTTCCCTGAGAGATTTTCACCTGCTCGCAGAACTGATAGGTTCCCTTATACTGCCCGTTTAAAATCAAATCCACATGGACAGACTGCATACATGGCATCCCCATCTCACCGGAAAGGTTATAGGAAAGCATATTTCTCATATGAGATTCATCCGTATAATTTGCCAGCAGCACCCAATGCTTATTAGCTCCAAACCCGAACAAATCCGTCTTTGTATCAAGCTTGATTTTGTATGGTTTCTTATCGTATCCCCAGGTGGTATTCCCTCTGCCGCGTATTTGGATCGCGCCGTCATATAAGGTGGTATTCCCATCGTTATATTGCTCATTGCCCTGAATCTTCAGGCTGCCGTTGATATAATCTTCCTTGCTGGTAATTTCCTGTCCCCCTTCGGTATCTATATACAGAACCGGCAGTTTGCTTTCATATGCATCCCCCTGATACGTATTGGCCGTTTTTTCACTGGCAGTAACCAGGCCCCCGCCTGAATAACCAAAGCCATTTGTGGCAACCATCGCCAATGCAAGAACTGCACTTATTATGGATGCCGCCTTTCTTTTATATTTTCTCATGCCTTCTCCTCCATCCCAAACACTGTTTTTATATCTGCTACACATATGAAAAAGGGGGCATCCCTCCAGCTATCTCACAGCCTTAAGGACACCCTCTTTGTCGCTCATTTTACTCTGTTTCCACAACTTCTTCTACGGTTTCCTGCACAAGTTCTTCCGGATTCTCATCCTGCGGTTCTTCCTCCCCGGAACTATAATCGAAATCTTCCATATCTTCTTCAAAGCATATATCATCCATTGCGCTGACATCCGTCGAAAGCTTAATGTTGTGGTAGCGTTTCATGCCGGTTCCGGCAGGAATCAGCTTACCAATCAGCACATTCTCCTTCAATCCAATCAACGGGTCAACCTTGCCTTTGATTGCGGCCTCGGTCAATACCTTTGTCGTCTCCTGGAAAGACGCTGCGGACAGAAATGAATTGGTGGCAAGGGATGCTTTGGTAATTCCCAGCATAACCTGTTTGCCCTCCGCCGGCTCTTTGCCTTCCTCTTCCAGTCTTTCGTTCGCATCTTCATATTCCAGGATGTCCACCAGTGTTCCCGGAAGGAACTCGGAATCTCCGTTATTCTCGATGCGGATTTTCTTCAACATCTGGCGCACAATCACTTCAATATGCTTATCATTGATTTCCACACCCTGCAGGCGGTAAACACGCTGTACTTCCTGAATCATATAATCCTGTACGGCGCGCACACCCTTGATTTTGAGGATGTCGTGCGGGTTGACGCTACCTTCGGTCAGTTCATCGCCAGCCTCAAGGATTGCGCCGTCCGCTATCTTAATACGGGAACCGTAAGGAATCAGGTATGCCTTCGTCTCCCCGGTCTCTTCGTTGGTGACAATAATTTCACGTTTCTTCTTGGTGTCTTTAATCGTGGCAACACCCGCAAATTCTGTAATAATGGCAAGTCCTTTCGGTTTACGTGCCTCAAATAACTCCTCCACACGCGGAAGACCCTGTGTGATATCGTTTCCGGCAACACCGCCGGTATGGAAGGTACGCATCGTAAGCTGTGTACCCGGCTCTCCAATCGACTGTGCCGCGATAATTCCTACGGATTCTCCTACCTGTACCGCCTGGCCGGTTGCCATGTTCGCTCCATAACATTTTGCACAGATTCCATTGTGGGAACGGCAGGTCAATACAGTACGAATCTTAACTCTGGTGAGCGGTTCTCCCTTTTCGTCAACGCCCTTGCTCATAACCAGTGCGGCACGTTTGGGCGTAATCATATGATTTGCCTTCACAAGGACATTTCCCTCGGTGTCACAAATCGTATCGCAGGAAAAACGACCGGTAATCCGCTCCTGCAAGCTCTCTATCTCTTCTTTTCCATCCATGAACGCTTTCACATACATGCCAGGAATCGACTTTCCTTCACAGCAGTCAATATCGCGGATAATCAATTCCTGTGATACGTCTACCAGACGTCTCGTCAGGTAACCGGAGTCTGCCGTACGCAATGCCGTATCAGAAAGTCCCTTACGTGCTCCATGCGCCGACATAAAGTATTCCAGTACGTCCAGTCCTTCACGGAAATTTGACTTAATCGGCAGCTCAATCGTACGTCCCGTCGTATCTGCCATCAATCCACGCATTCCTGCAAGCTGCTTAATCTGCTTATCCGAACCACGCGCTCCGGAATCCGCCATCATATAGATGTTATTATATTTATCAAGGCCATCCAGAAGTTCCTTGGTCAGAATATCGTCCGTCTGTTTCCAGGTCTCAACGACTTCCTTGTATCGCTCTTCCTCGGTTATCAGTCCGCGCTTATAGTTCCTGGTAATCTTATCCACCGTATCCTGCGCATTCTGAATCAGTTCCGGTTTCTTTGCCGGCACCGTCATATCGGAAATGGATACCGTCATAGCCGCTCTGGTGGAATACTTGTATCCCATCGCCTTGATATCGTCCAATACCTCTGCGGTCTTCGTCGCGCCATGGATATTGATGACTTTTTCAAGAATCTGTTTCAGGCCCTTTTTGCCTACGTGGAAATCCACTTCCAGTTTCAGCAGATCTTCCGGCTTGCTGCGGTCTACAAATCCCAGATCCTGCGGTAAAATCTCATTGAAGATAAAACGTCCCAGCGTGGACTCTACATTTCCGCTTACTACCTCGCCATCCGGCGTCGTGCGCTGTACACGCGCCGTAATTCTGGAATGCAGCGTCAGCGCGTCATTCTCATAGGCAAGAATTGCCTCATTTACACTCTTAAAGTATTTGCCTTCTCCTAAAGCCCCGGGTCTTTCCTGTGTTAAGTAGTAGATTCCAAGCACCATATCCTGGGAAGGAACCGCTACCGGGCCGCCGTCGGAAGGTTTCAAAAGGTTGTTCGGTGACAGCAGCAAGAATCTGCACTCAGACTGTGCCTCTACAGACAACGGAAGATGTACCGCCATCTGGTCACCGTCAAAGTCCGCATTAAACGCCGTACATACCAGCGGATGAAGCTTGATTGCCTTACCCTCTACCAGAATCGGCTCAAATGCCTGAATACCCAGTCTGTGCAGGGTAGGCGCACGGTTCAGCATTACCGGATGCTCCTTGATTACTTCCTCCAAAACATCCCAAACTTCAGGCTGAAGACGCTCTACCATCTTCTTTGCGCTCTTAATATTATGCGCTGCTCCATTATATACCAGCTCTTTCATAACGAAAGGCTTAAATAACTCAATTGCCATTTCCTTGGGCAGGCCGCACTGGTAAATCTTAAGTTCCGGCCCTACCACGATAACGGAACGACCGGAATAATCCACACGTTTTCCAAGCAGGTTCTGACGGAAACGACCAGATTTACCCTTCAACATATCAGACAGGGATTTGAGCGCACGGTTACCCGGTCCGGTTACCGGACGTCCTCTTCTTCCGTTGTCAATCAACGCATCAACCGCTTCTTGCAGCATACGTTTCTCATTTCTTACAATAATGTCCGGCGCACCCAATTCCAGAAGCCTGCGCAGACGGTTATTACGGTTGATAATCCGGCGGTATAAATCATTCAGGTCAGAGGTCGCGAAACGACCGCCGTCCAGCTGTACCATTGGACGCAAATCAGGCGGAATTACCGGAATTACATCCATGATCATCCACTCCGGCTTATTTCCAGAACCGCGAAATGCCTCTACGACTTCCAGACGCTTGATTATGCGGGCGCGTTTCTGCCCGGTAGCATCCTTTAAAGCCGTCTTCAATTCCAGTGCGTCTTTCTCCAGATCAATCGACTCCAGAAGCTCCTTGATGGACTCCGCACCCATTCCCACGCGGAAATCGCTGCCGAATTTCTCTCTTGCTTCCTGATACTCTGCCTCAGTCAATACCTGTTTGTACTGCAAATCACTGCTGCCCTTATCCAACACGATGTAAGACGCAAAATACAGCACTTTCTCCAATGTTCTGGGTGACAAATCCAGAACCAGTCCCATACGGCTGGGTATTCCCTTGAAATACCAGATGTGGGATACCGGAGCTGCAAGCTCGATATGTCCCATTCTCTCCCTGCGCACGCTGGCTTTGGTGATTTCCACGCCGCAACGGTCACAGACAACGCCTTTGTAGCGGATTTTCTTATATTTACCACAATGGCACTCCCAGTCTTTGCTGGGTCCGAAAATCTTCTCGCAAAACAGGCCGTCCTTCTCCGGTTTCAGGGTTCTATAATTGATGGTCTCCGGCTTTTTTACTTCGCCTCTGGACCATTCACGAATTTTTTCAGGTGACGCCAAACCAATCTTAATCGCATCAAACGTGATTGGCTGATATTTTTCTTTATTCATTGTTTCTGGCATGGTGACTCTCCCTTCTCCTATTCTCTATTCAAGAACATCTTCAAAGTCGGCGAAATCGTCCTCTAGTTCTAATGCATCCTCTTCATCATCTTCTTCTATGTCAACCAGTTCTTCACTTTCCTCATTGAATTCCTGCTTGCTAAAGCCCATCTCTCCGAAGGACTCTTCCTCCTCGAAAGCAAAGTTACGGTCTCCGGCGATAATGGCATTCAAATCCGTATTGCCGTATTCGCTGGTCTCCATAAGCTCTATTTCTTCTCTGTTTTCATCCAGAACTTTTACATCCAGTCCCAATGACTGCAATTCTTTCAGGAGTACCTTAAAGGATTCCGGGATACCCGGTTTGGGGATATTGTCACCCTTAATAATCGCCTCATACGTCTTCACACGTCCGATGACGTCATCCGACTTCACAGTCAGGATCTCCTGCAAGGTGTAAGATGCACCGTATGCCTCCAGAGCCCAAACCTCCATCTCTCCGAAACGCTGTCCGCCAAACTGCGCCTTACCACCCAGCGGCTGCTGCGTTACCAGCGAGTACGGTCCGGTGGAACGCGCATGGATCTTATCGTCTACCAGATGGTGGAGTTTCAGGTAATGCATGTGTCCAATCGTTACCGGGCTGTCAAAATACTCTCCGGTACGGCCATCACGCAGCCTTACCTTACCGTCACGGGACAGCGGAACGCCTTTCCATACCTCTCTGTGATCTCTGTTTTGATGCAGATATTCCATCACTTCCGGGAGCAGCTCTTCTTTGTGTTTTGCCTCAAACTCTTCCCAGGAAAGATTTACATAGTCATTCGCCAAATCCAGCGTATCCATGATATCATTCTCATCCGCGCCATCGAAAACCGGTGTGGCAATGTTAAATCCAAGCGCTTTTGCCGCAAGGCTTAAATGAATCTCCAGCACCTGTCCGATATTCATACGCGACGGCACGCCCAGCGGATTCAACACAATATCCAGCGGCCTTCCATTCGGCAGAAATGGCATATCCTCTACCGGAAGCACCCTGGAAACAACACCCTTGTTACCGTGGCGTCCTGCCATCTTATCTCCTACAGAAATCTTTCTCTTCTGCGCAATGTAAATGCGGACTGCCTGATTTACCCCCGGAGAAAGCTCATCGCCGTTATCTCTGGTAAATACTTTGGCATCCACAACAATACCGTATTCTCCATGCGGAACCTTCAGGGACGTATCACGGACTTCACGCGCTTTCTCACCGAAAATCGCACGCAGAAGGCGCTCTTCTGCGGTAAGCTCCGTCTCGCCCTTGGGGGTTACCTTACCCACAAGAATGTCTCCGGCACGTACCTCCGCACCAATACGGATAATTCCGCGTTCATCCAGATCCTTCAGCGCATCGTCACCAACGCCGGGAACGTCTCCCGTAATCTCTTCCGGCCCCAGCTTGGTATCACGCGCTTCCGCCTCATACTCTTCGATATGGACGGAGGTATATACATCCTCCTGTACCAGTCTCTCACTGAGGAGAACAGCATCCTCGTAGTTATATCCTTCCCAGGTCATAAATCCAATCAACGGATTCTTGCCCAGAGCAAGCTCTCCATTGGATGTGGAAGGACCATCTGCAATCACCTGTCCTGCCTCTACCTTATCACCCTTGTATACAATCGGTCTCTGGTTATAGCAGTTGGATTGATTGCTGCGTAAAAATTTCGTCAATTTATAGACATCACGATTTCCATCGTCTGTCTTTATCGTAATTTCATTGGAAACGGCACGCTCTACCACACCGCCGCGTTTCGCCAGCACACAGACGCCGGAGTCCTCTGCGGCTTTTGTCTCCATACCGGTTCCTACCGCCGGCGCTTCCGTGGTCAGAAGCGGCACTGCCTGACGCTGCATGTTCGAACCCATCAGCGCACGGTTCGCGTCGTCATTTTCAAGGAACGGAATCAACGCCGTAGCCACGGAGAATACCATCTTCGGCGACACGTCCATATAATCAAACATTGCCTTCTCGTATTCCTGCGTCTCCTCACGATAACGGCCGGACACGGAATTTCTCACAAAATGTCCATCTTCGTCCAGCGCCTCATTTGCCTGTGCCACATGGTAATTGTCTTCCTCATCCGCCGTCATATAAACAACTTCATCTGTTACGCGCGGATTCTTAGGATCGGACTTATCAATCTTGCGGTAAGGCGCTTCCACGAAACCATATTCATTGATTCTGGCATACGTTGCCAGTGAGTTAATCAGACCGATGTTCGGTCCCTCAGGGGTCTCAATCGGGCACATTCTTCCATAATGGGAGTAATGTACGTCACGCACCTCAAATCCGGCGCGATCCCTGGACAAACCGCCAGGCCCCAAAGCAGAGAGACGCCTCTTGTGCGTCAGCTCACCCAAGGGGTTGTTCTGATCCATAAACTGTGACAACTGGGAAGAACCAAAGAATTCCTTCACGGCAGCAGTCACCGGTTTAATATTAATCAGGCTCTGCGGAGAAATCCCCTGCAAATCCTGCGTCGTCATTCTCTCACGAACCACACGTTCCATTCTGGACAGACCAATTCTGTACTGGTTCTGGAGCAGCTCACCCACTGCACGGATACGACGGTTACCCAAATGGTCGATGTCATCGTCATTTCCAAGACCATACTCCAGATGCATATTATAATTAATAGAAGCTAAAATATCTTCTCTGGTGATATGCTTCGGAATCAAATCTGCTGCATTTCTGTGCAGTGCTTCCTTCATATCTTCCAGGCTCTCATTTTCTTCTAATATTGTTTCCAGCACCGGATAATATACTAATTCCGTGATTCCCAGGCTCCTTGCTTCTGTCCTGTCAATATCAACGTAATTTGTCACATCCACCATAAGGTTGGACAATACCTTGATATTGCGCTCCTCGCCCTGAATCCATACATACGGAGCAGCCGTATTCTGAATGGCGTCTGCAAGTTCGCGATCCACGGTAGTGCCTTTCTTTGCTACAATTTCACCTGTCGTCTGATCTACGACGTCCTCAGCAAGAACCTGTCCGTTAATACGATTCCGCAAGGACAGTTTCTTGTTAAATTTATATCTGCCGACCTTCGCCAGATCATAGCGTCTGGGGTCGAAAAACATTGCATTGATTAAACTCTCCGCGCTCTCCACGGTAAGCGGCTCACCGGGACGTATCTTCTTATATAATTCCAGAAGACCTTCCTGGTAATTGGTGGCAACATCTTTTCCAAAACTTGCAACAATCTTGGGCTCTTCTCCAAACAGATCAATAATCTCCTGATTGGTTCCAATTCCAAGCGCACGAATCAATACGGTGACCGGAACTTTTCTCGTTCTGTCCACACGCACATAAAATACATCATTGGAATCTGTCTCATACTCCAACCATGCGCCTCGGTTGGGAATTACCGTGCAGGAATAGAGGGTCTTGCCCACTTTATCGTGTGCAATTCCATAATAGATACCGGGAGAACGCACCAGCTGACTAACGATAACACGCTCTGCACCATTAATCACAAACGTTCCCGTCTCTGTCATAAGTGGTAAATCGCCCATGAAGATTTCATAATCTTTGACCTCTTCCACTGCCTCTTTGTTGTAAAATCTGACTTTTACTTTCAGGGGTGCAGCATAGGTTGCATCTCGCTCTTTACATTCTGCGATGGAATATTTCACATCATCTTCGCACAATGTAAATCCAACAAATTCCAGACTCAACTGTCCGCTGTAATCTGCGATGGGAGAAATATCAGCAAATACTTCTTTTAATCCTTCACTGATGAACCAGTTGTAAGAATTCTTCTGAACCTCAATCAGGTTCGGCATTTCCAATACTTCCTTTTGTCGCGAGTAACTCATACGAACGCTTTTTCCTGCTTTAATCGGACGTATTCTGTTTTTCTCCATTGACGTTTCACCTCTCGTTTTTATAATCTATCTACTGCCTGGCAATGAGTATACGTTACCACAATAGCGCATTTTATATGATAGCATAAGTGATAATTCCATGTCAAGGAAAATTTTCCAACAGTTTTGTCTCCTAATTTTACTTTATCATATTTCCCAGGATCACAAATCAATCGTTCCAGATAATAATCCGCCAGTTTTCTGCTAATTTCCCCATCCAGTTTTAAATCTGTTCCGAGGAACAACATCCTCTAATATGCTGCATAATTTTCCTCCAGCCAATAATCATAATAGGGATTTTGCCAGACAAGTCCATTCACATAGGTCACACTTTTCACACAAGCCTTTACCTTCCTACATTGATCAGGAATATCAACTACCCATTCACTACCATAGGTCCCTCCCGGCTGAATATTGCAGGTAGTATAGTTAGCATATGCCAAATTTTCATGGTCTCCCAGAAAACTGTAGCCCACTCTTACCGGATAACCATTATCATCATAGCACAGAATGCTAACCCTTACATCCTTGGCTACTTTATCGGAATTATTTTTTAAGACAATTTGAGCCTTCATAATTCTAAGATAATAGCCTTCATTTATCGCCTCTGCCGAAATAACTTCCACTTCTTGCGAATCCTTAAATTGCTGCATTTTTATCTGCTTTTGTTCCTCATCATAGGCAGCCTTCTGCTCTTTTATCTCTTTAAGCCTGGATTCCACGTCAGAATCCGCGCAATATTTTTTCAATGTTTCAATTTCCTTGACTGCCTGGTCATAGTCTTTATCTTTGATAATCTTTTCTACTTTCCCCATGACTTCTTCTTTATACAGTGGCGTAATTTCCTCCATTTTGGATTGTGCGTCACTATACTTTGAATCCGTCTCAGCCACCTTTGAATAATTTACCAAAGCATCATAATATTCTTTTTTCCCTTTTGATTCCTCCGCTCTTTGGTATGCAGCCCTGGACTGAATCAATGTACTCATTTCCTTGTTAGCAGCATCTGTCAAATCCGTAATTGTCTTATTATTATACTCCAGATATTTTTTTACCTCATTCTTGAAATCTTTAAATGTCCCCCCCTCTTTAAGAAAACGTTCCTTCTTTTCATCAATCTCAGTCTTAATCGCCTTTTCCAATTCCGCTACATAATCCTGCGGAAGAATTCCGCTGTTAAACAGCGCCACTTCCAATTTCTCATCTTTGTCTTCGGATGCTTTCTCGTACCTTTCTATTACATCTTTATCTGCTTTTTCTGTAAAATCAGGCTCCGATTTATACTCCTCATAATATTCTAACGCACTTGCATATTGCTGTGTCTCCAACAATTCCTGAAACTGTTCCACTTTCCTTGTCAGTTCCATCTGCTTTGCAACAAGAACACCCACTCCGGCGAGCAGTGCAATACATATTAAAACCGCCAATATAATTACAATCACCTTACGGCCTTTGCGCTTGGGCTTAAAATTATTCGCCGTTTCCCCCGTTGCACCTTCCATTATTTTGTTCCCGCATTTAGGGCAAAAAATGCTTTCATCCGGTATCTCGCTCTGGCATTTAAAACAAATCATATTGTATCACCCACACCTTCCTCTTAAAGTAAATTTGGAAAACTCATTGTCCACCAAAATCTTATTCGCTCTACATAAGCGCTTTTTTTGTTCTCATTAATTATACCATAATTTTATGCGTGTACAAACAAAAATCAAGAGACAAAAAGAAAACCCCCGAAGAGGTTTCCTTTTATATATTATGCTTTTATATATTATCCTTTATTTACGGAATCCGGAACCCTATGCTCGCAAAATTAACAGGCTCCTCATCTTTACTTGTAACGTCAAACGTCAAATCTTTCTCTCCATCATAGAGCACCATAATCTGTATGGTTGATGTGCCGTCTTCATGCATATCCGTCTGTTGGTTCATCCATTGCAGCCAATTGCCCTCGCTGTCCTTGATGCCCATATAAGGGTCGTTGTAAGGATCATTATACGGAGCCTTTGTGAAATCGGGAAGTTCTACCTCAACAACCAGCCCAGCCTTCGTCCTGACTGCACTTTTGACCAGGATTCCATTTTCTTCTTTATTAATATCGAAACTCTCATTGCCTGATCTGTCAATCGTTACCGGGAACCTCAAGTGCCAGTCGCCCTCAACCTTGCCTGTGCTTACATACTCTCCTGACTCCTCCCACTGATCCCAGAGATAGCCTACAAACTGTTTTACATCCCAGTCCACAACAAGGGTATCCTTTTCACCCACCTTCAGATCCATCGGTTTCTCCTTAGTATCTGTTGGATTTAGCAAATCAAGCTGGTTGATGGTCACAAAGGAACCATCTTTGGATTTGTCAAACGCTTTGGAGGCATAACCGGATAATGTGGCTCCATCTATGGAAATGGATGGATTGGGACCTTCTTTTGTCTCTGTAATAATCCCATCCGCCCGGTTCAGTCCTTCATCATCCGTCTTAATGGATGCAGTATAATAGAGGACATAGCCGTCGCAGTACACATCCGACACAGAAACAGTCACGCCATTGTTCTCCATTGTCGTCACATAATTCCCCTGCTCCTGCAGCCTGCCAATCTCATCCTGGACGGACGTTGCATTTTTCCCCAGTTTGGTATACATTTCCGTATCTTCTTTTTCGTATTTTTCGCCCTGCGCGTTTTCCACCAGGTTCCCAAACACACTGCTGAAAATCTCTTTTGCCAAAACCGGATTTGCGACACTGGTCACTCCTACTGTCAGTACGCAGGCTGCCGCCATCCCTGCTGCAATTTTCCATATTTTTCTGTTTTTATTTTTTCGATTCATCTTATCCATTCGCTTTACCTCCATTAAAAACTTCTGTTTATGATATTCCTTTTCCCGGGATGACAATTCTGTCTGCTCATATTCCCTGAAATCCGTTTCCACTTCATTCAGCAACTGATAAATGTTTTTTTTCATCACCATACACCTCTTTCTAATCGGTATTGCCTGCGGAGTTTCCGCTTGCTTCTGGACAGTCGGTTATAGATCACTTCTTTTTTGATTCCGGTCTCCCGACTGACTTCCTCCATGGATTGTTCCTCCACATATAGCCTGATAAACAATTCCCGATCCACAGGTTTTAAAGAGTCCAGCATCCTTTCCACTTCATCTGAAATTTCCTGTTCTATCATAGCCGCGATTCTGTGGTCTTCCCTGGCAATTACAGTATCTTCAATATCCACCGTCGTAATTTCACGCTGATATTGCCTCAGATAATCAATTGCCCGATACCTCGCAATGGCGGCTGCCCAATTTTTAAACGAATTTTTGCTTTCATCAAAGTCGGAAATATTCTGCCAGATCTTTAAAAGCACGTCATCCAGGCACTCCTCCTGCCTTTCCGGCAAACTGAAAAGCTGTTTGCGTATCACGGATTTCAGCAGGCCGCCGTATACGTCAATTACGTATAAAAGCGCTTTTTCGTTATGCTGTTGTAATTGCTGAATATAATTGTGCTCTCCAATCTTCATAAACCATCCTCTTTTCCAAACCCGCGCGGTTGGTTTTGTAATTACACTTATTATTACGGATGTGCAGGGAAAATTCTATCATATTTTTGAAAAATTTAATGGAAATTTGTGGTATGAGGAACACGCGTTGCGCTTTTTGCCTGAGACGCTCCTCCCATAAAAGCTCAGTCGCTTTTATGGGCACGCGGTCTTTCGCCCTATAATCAAAAAGAAAGAGACTTTCCAGAAAATAAATTTTCTGAAAGCCTCTTTCTTTTTAATTACACGTCTCAATGCTGAATCGCGATTATTTTAATGTTACTTTTGCGCCTTCTGCCTCTAACTTAGCCTTAATGTCTTCAGCCTCTGCCTTCTCAGCGCCTTCCTTAACAACCTTAGGTGCTCCGTCAACGACTTCTTTGGCTTCCTTCAGGCCTAATCCGGTTACTTCACGGACAACTTTGATGACCTTAACCTTGTTCGGGCCAACTTCTGTCAGCTCAACATCGAACTCGCTCTTCTCTTCGCCTGCTGCTGCTCCTTCTCCACCTGCTGCTGCAACTACAACGCCTGCTGCTGCGGATACGCCGAATTCCTCTTCACATGCTTTTACTAATTCATTTAACTCTAATACGCTTAACTCTTTAATCGCTTCAATAAATTCTGCTGTTGTCAACTTTGCCATTATTGTTTACCTCCATTTTGTTATTATAAATTTTAATTTCGTTGCCTTATGCTTCCGGCGCTGCTTCAGCTACAGGAGCCTCTTCCGCTGCCGACGCTGCCTCTGCTCCGCCGCCCTTTTCAGCAATCTGGTTAAGAACACGTGCCAGATTGGTAATCGGAGACTGAATGCTGCCAAGGAATTTGGAAAGCAATTCTTCTCTGGACGGAACGCTGGCGATTGCCTTAATTCCAGCCGCATCATAGAATGTTCCTTCTACAACACCTGCTTTTAATTCTAATGCATCTGCTGTCTTAGCAAATTTAGCAAGAATTCTTGCTGGTGCAGTCGCATCTTCTTTGGAAATAGCGATTGCATTCGGTCCTTCCAGTAAAGAAGACATGCTCTCGAAGTCTGTTCCCTTGAATGCGAAATTCATCAGGGTATTCTTGTATACTTTATAAGTAACACCGGCTTCTCTCAACTGCTTACGCAACTGTGTATCTTCTTCTACAGTCAATCCGCGATAGTCTACCAATACTACAGACTGTGCATCTTTGATCTGTTCTGCAATTTCCTGTACAATAGGCTGCTTTAATTCTACTTTTGCCACGAATCGTGCACCTCCTTATTTTATTATGGGGAACAAAGTGGGCTTGCCCACTTTGACGCGCCGAGTGCAGTCGCTTTAGCGACATATTTCTTATTGCACGAGTGCGCATAATTGTTTTATCTTATAGGAAATAGTCGCTCTGCGACTGTGACATATAAGATAAAAAAACCTCTTTGCCCAAAAGACAAAGAGGTCTGAAAATACATTTCATCCACCAAGCAAAACGCCCGGCTCATCTCCTCGGCAGGCCAACATGTTACGCCTTGCGGCACCTGCTGTCTTCGGCAAAATTCCTGTATAGTATAACATTGTATATTTTAGATGTCAACATTGAATTTAAACAAGTTTCGCAGTGTTAACCTTCACACCCGGTCCCATGGTAGGCGTGAGCGTAACGCTTCTCAGGTACTGTCCTTTCACTGCTGAAGGCCTTGCCTTAATGATGGCATCTATAAGGGTCTGGAAGTTGTCCGCTAATTGTTGTTCTGTAAAAGATGCTTTTCCAATTGGCACATGGATAATATTGGTCTTATCTAATCTGTACTCAATCTTACCGGCTTTGATATCGTTTACTGCCTTGGTAACATCCATGGTAACGGTTCCTGCTTTGGGGTTCGGCATCAGGCCTTTCGGTCCAAGTACACGTCCCAGACGGCCAACAACGCCCATCATGTCCGGAGTAGCAACGACTACGTCAAAATCCAGCCATCCGTCGTTCTGGATCTTCGGAATCAGTTCTTCTCCGCCAACGTGGTCAGCTCCTGCCGCCATTGCCTCGTCTATTTTCTCACCCTTTGCAAAAACCAGAACACGAACGCTTCTTCCGGTTCCGTGCGGCAGCACTACCGCTCCACGAATCTGCTGTTCTGCGTGACGTCCGTCACAGCCGGTTCTGATATGAGCTTCGATTGTTTCATCAAATTTAGCAACTGCAACCTTTTTCACAAGGCTGATTGCTTCTTCTGTATCATACTGCACTGTTCTGTCAATTACTTTTGCAGCCTCTAAATATTTCTTTCCTCGTTTCATTCTGATAACCTCCTGGTGGTAATATCGGGAGTTGTCCCTCCCACGTTTCGCTAAGTGCCGGGTGTCTATTCTCCGACTTCAACACCCATACTTCTTGCCGTTCCTGCTATCATGCTCATAGCTGCTTCCAAAGAGCCGGCATTCAGGTCTTTCATTTTCAGTTCTGCGATCTCCTGAACCTTTGCTTTCGGAATGGTTGCAACCTTTGTCTTATTCGGTTCACCGGAACCGGATTTGATGTTACATGCCTTCTTAATCAGAACAGCAGCAGGCGGGGTCTTTGTTATAAAGCTAAAGCTTCTGTCTGCATACACGGTAATTACTACCGGTATAATTAAATCTCCCTGATCGGCTGTCTTCGCATTGAACTGCTTGGTAAATTCAACGATATTTACGCCATGCTGTCCAAGAGCCGGTCCAACTGGTGGTGCCGGTGTAGCCTTTCCGGCAGGAATCTGTAATTTAATATATCCTTCTACTTTCTTTGCCATTTGGAAAATCCTCCTTACATATTTCATGTGCAGGATCCTAGCATCCTGTCACAAACGCATCTTATAACTTTCTGATATCTGTGAAACTTATTTCTACCGGTGTTTCACGACCGAACAGGTCAACATTGATGGTCACCATCTGTTTCCCATGATTCATCGACTGGATGATGCCAACAGTGTCTTTCCAGACGCCGCCGACTACCCGGATGGAATCACCTTCCTCAAAATCAACAACCACATTGTCAACCTGAATACCCAATGGTCTCATTTCAGCTTCAGTGAGCGGTACCGGCTTGGAACCCGGACCGACAAACCCGGTAACACCTCTGGTATTTCTTACCACATACCATATATCATCATTCATAACCATATTAATAAGAACATAGCCTGGAAACATCTTCTTCTCAACGGTTTTTCTCACACCGTTTTTCATTTCCACAACGCTCTGCATCGGAACCCTCACTTCCAGGATCTGGTCTTCCAGGTGCCGATTCTCAATTGTCTTTTCAATGTTCTCCTTAACTTTCTTTTCATAACCGGAATAGGTATGAACTACATACCAGTTTGCCTCTGCCATAAATCACCTACGCCTCCTATAAGTTTACCAGGGCATCTACGCCGTACTTAATGAATACGTCCACTACGGCAATGATAAGACCCAGGACAATCGAAACCGCAATTACTGCTATGGTCTGTCTGGTAAGTGATTTCTTGTCAGGCCAGATGATCTTGTCAAATTCAGCCTTCAGACCGGTGAGCCAGCTCGTTTTGGGAGCCTTTTCTGTTTTCGTCTCTGCCATTTTTACCTCCTACGCTCTGCCTTACTACTTCGTTTCTTTGTGTAACGTATGGGTCCTGCAGAATCGGCAGTATTTCTTCGTCTCCATTCTGTCGGGATGAGTTTTCTTGTCCTTGGTCATGTTGTAATTACGTTGCTTACATTCTGTACATGCCAATGTAATTCTTGTGCGCACAACTTCCACCTCCACTTAATTCAAAATTTAGGCATAAAAAAAAGACCTACTTCCATCGCTAGTTTACTATAGCACAATCAAGGGGACGCGTCAATAGTTTATTTCACGTATTTTGTATAAGGTTCATCCGGATCCCAGAAAATATCTTCATGCATACTTGTTCCCTGAACCGGCATCATATAATCCCCATAACGGTGTTTTAAAATATTGTCATACCCCGCCGGAGCCGGCACCATTATATTTTCAAAAGGAAGATATACTATGTCCGCATACCAGTCCCGCGGCAGCCCCGGGTAATTCCATAAAAAATCAATGATAAACTGAACTTTGTCAGATTCTCCAAACCGGGAAACGTTAAACTCTTCCAGCATTTTAATGCGTTCACGAACCGGACGCTTTAACAGCTCTGTAAAAAGTGAAACATCCAAAGCCGGTTTGCGCCCTTGCTCAATCATCTCCATAAATGCCTGCGGCTTGACCACAGACATCCACATCTCCCTCTGCATCTCTCCGATTACCGAATCGGTGCTCGCGCCATCGGGAACGCTGTCCAACGGAAATATGTCAATAAAAATACCCTGATTGTAATCCGGCGACGCATCCGGAAATTCTATCGCCGTTGTCCTGCTGTCCCTCAGTTTGGAAAACGCCCCTATCATGTCATCCGTATAAGCATTTTGGAAAAAATAAGGCTCGCAGACAATATCCGGCGCAATTACTTTCAGTTTCTCATAATCATCCCGAAACATGACGACATCAATATCATCATCCCACGGGATAAATCCCTGATGCCGGACAGCGCCAAGCAAGGTTCCATAATCTGCAAAATAGCGCAGATCGTGTTCCCGGCATAAATTATCAAAATATTCCAGAAGATTTAGCTCGACTGCCCATATCTTCTTTACTTTTTCCGAAACTTCGTATCCGTCGCGAACTTCCCTCTCAAAAAATGTTTTTTCTAACTGCATAGATTTCCTCCATCTGTCATGATATGCATATATGCTTTAACGCATTGAGCAACGTATTATTATCCTCCGTATTCCGGATTGCCAGCCGGACAAACTGTCCATTGGGAATTTTTTGCGATAAATCCTTGATCAGCACCTCGTAATCCGCCAAAAGCCTCTTCGTAAGTTCCCCGGAGGTCACGCCGTTCGTTAGTTCCACCATCAAAAAGTCTGCCTGTGAGGGAATTACGCGAATTCCGGGAATCTGCCCCAACTCCCCGGCAAAACGATTACGCTCACATTTCAGCCGTTCCAACGCCGCCGCGTAATCATCTTTATATTTCTCCTCAATCTGCATATAGAATTCGGCAAATGAGTTGATATTCCAAATAGAGGCCTCCCTCTTGAGTCCAGAAATCAAGTCCGTATTGCCGGAAACAGCAACGCCCAGGCGCAATCCCGGCACACCACAGCATTTGGAAATACTTTTCACCACGCACAGATGAGGATTTTCATCCAGAATATCCTGATGAATCAGGGTACATCCTTCATCCGCAAAATCCACAAAAGATTCATCGACAATAAGATTGATATGGCTGCTCCTGGCCCAACGCACCAATTCCAGCATATCTTTTTGGCAAATATAATTTCCGGAAGGGTTATCCGGATTGATGACAGCCAGATTTCTTATTTCTTTATCTGCAAAAAATTCCATGATATCCCCAGCTGTATATGTAAAATTTTCATTTTCAGGAGTAAAGAATATGGATTCCCTGTGAGGATAACGATTCGGATATTCCTCAAAAGACGGTTTTATAAAGCCTGTTTTTCCCGTCCAGCCATCCATCAACAATTTTATCAGTTCTGCGGCTCCATTTCCCGTCAGTATATTTGCCGGCTCTACGCCAAAATTTTTTGCCGCCAGCAATGAGTTCACCATCATTCCAGAAGGATACTGCGACAAAAGTTTCCCGAAGTTTGCCTCTATCTCGTCCAGCATTTTCTGCGGTGGAAAATATGGGTTGACCAGATAACAGAAATCCAGCATATGCGGATATCTCCAGTATCCGCCGTAGCGTTTCTGCAGCATGGATACCTTTTCCTCTTCTGTAGGGGCAAACAGGGTTGAGGCAATGTCCAGATCCTGGACATCATCAATTTCATACCACGGCTGGCCATCCAGCCTTTTGGCCTTAATCCTTGAATCATCCAGCATGGTGATAACTTTCAGTACCTGTTCATAATAAGAACAATTCCCCAACACCGTTGTATATGCGTCCAGGAATGGAATATAACAGGAATTCGAAAAATCCCTGCTGAACTTGTATATATTAACCGTCTTATAATAGTTTCCAACCTCACAGTATTTAAAATTTTTATTGGAAATAAAGGCCTCAATGCTGTCGTCCTCTCCCAGTTTCATGCAGGTTCCGTCCATCCAGCTCTCATACTTATCGACCAACGCCAGGGTATCCCGCGGGTCATCCAGCAGACAGTCAATGACGGAGTCGTCAAAGATCAGGTCAGACTCAAAAAGCAGGGTATCGTCCTGCCGCAGGAATTCTTTCGCAAGGAAAAGGGAATAAATGTTGTTCGTGGTATCGTAAACCGGATTGTTCACATATACAATCGGCGTCTGAATTTCCAGAGCGTCAATAAAATCCACAAGTTCCTTTCCCTTATATCCAACGACAATGACAATCCTTGATAAATGGCGCCTTTCTATCTGGCCAAGCATTCGCTCAATCAATGTTATGCCATTCACCTTCACCATGCATTTTGTATTATTTTTTGTTAATCCCTTCAATCTCCTGCCCATTCCGGCTGCCAATATGATCGCCTGCACGCTAGCGCCCCCTTTCCCAAAAGATCAGTCTTTATACAGGATACAATTGTATTGATATCTGCTGTTCCAGTAATAAGGATTGTCCACGCCCGTAAATTCAATTCGGGCGTGTTTTTGCTGTGCAAACTTCCGAAACATATCCCGTGTATAAAATGTTTTCTCTAAGCCTCTATATTTCTCATCATAATTATCAATGGTCTCTCTCCTGTGCTGTTCACATTCCTCCTGAAGGGACTTGTCAAATATTTCCAGGAGTATCACGGCTTTATCCGCTTTCTCATACATTTTCTCCAGCACATTCAGCCCATAACCCTCATCCGGGAAATACTCAAAAACGGAACAGCAGAACAACACATCCCATTTCTCATCGGTCGCAATGTCTGCGGCCTCGCCCACACTGACATTTTTCCCCTCTTCGCCTGTTATCTTCTGTGCAACGCCGGCTAATTTTCCAGAATAGTCAATTCCTCCCACTCTTATCCCTCTGTTTTTGAGAAGGTAAAGATTGGCGCCGCTGCCGCATCCTATTTCATATACGGATTGAATCTCCATCTTTTCCTGCATATGCTGCCATAAATTTAATGCTGAATGGTAGAAACTGCTGTAATACGCTTGCTGGTCCCCGACGGCGACGTCAAATCCATCCATTTTTTTCAGCCTGCTGTAAACCGTCAGTTCATCCGCAGTATCCTCAACAGACGACATATCGGTATCCCTTCTGTTCCATATATCTTTCCATTTGCCCGTCATAAATTACGCTGCCCTCTTTCTGTACACGATTTCCATAACAACTGTTTTATAAACTAACCCTAGATATCCCACTGTAAGTTTTTACCTCTTTAACGATATCATAAAATAATGTAATGATAAATATATTTTCACATAAAATATATTTTTTGAGAAATTTTTCCCATTACCATTAAGAAAATGCCCATTTCAGCCGATAAACATCTCAAATACATGGAGTGTTTAAATTACCCCCCGTGCAATAGCACGATTTCAAGGATGAAAGGAGGGGATTATCGTGGCTGCGATTGATACTGCTTATCATTATTATCTAAACACATACGCCAACCAATCGACTTCCCGATACGATTCACATAAGAAGAGTGAGTTACGCAATATCTACAACAAAATTGTTAAAATCAACAAGGATGCGCCTCTATACAAGATCAAGCGTTCTCCGGATGTACAAAAATTTGCAATAGATATTAAGGAAAGCACTCGCCTTATTCAAAACGTAGTTGCTTCTCTTTCCGACGCAGAAGAAGGAATCGGGAATGCATTTCAGAAAAAACTCGCTTTCTCTTCGCAGGAAGACGTAGTATCGGCTAAGTATGTTGGCGACAGCAGATTGTCCGGTAATCCAGATGGTTTTACAATTGAAGTGAAAGATCTTGCCACTTCGCAGATCAATCAGGGAAATTTCCTTGATAAGAACCGCTTAAATCTCAAGCCTGGCTCTTACTCTTTTGATTTGGAGAATAATTCTTCCGCTTATGAATTCCAGTTTACAGTTAATGCAGAAGATACGAATTTCTCGATTCAGAGGAAACTTGCCGGTCTGATTACAAATGCAGACATTGGCTTGAATGCAGCGATTGCAGAAAATGCAGACGGTTTGACCGCTTTACAGATTGAATCGGCTGCCACAGGCATCAGTCCCGACGAGACGTTTCTGTTTTCTATTTCTCCTCAAGGAAATCATGATTCTATGGATGCCATTGATGTGCTGGGCATTGACCACGTTGCACAGGAAGCGCATAATGCCGTTTTCCTGCTGAACGGAACAGAGCATATGGCGTATTCCAATACGTTTTTGCTGGATAACAACTTCGAGCTGACGTTACATGGCATCAGCCCGGAAGGAAACTCTGCTGAAGTTGGTTTTAAGACGAATGCAGACGCTATGGCGGAGAACATTCAGACATTGGTAGATTCCTATAATTCTGTTTTACAGACTGCCAACAGATATTCCGACAGCCAGCCGCAGAGCATACAGCTCTACAAAGATATGAGCGGCACGGCTTTTGCATACCAGACCAGTCTGGAAAATATCGGACTGATGGTAGGGGAAGACGGCTCCATCTCAATAGATGAAGATACGTTGAAGCAGACGGTTTCTACGGATAATTATGAGGAAAGCCTTTCCGTGCTCAACGACTTTAAGAATCTGTTAAGCGCGAAAGCTAACAACGCCTCTCTGGATCCTATGCGGTATGTAGATAAAGTTCTTGTCACCTACAAGAATCCCGGGAAAACGTTTGTTACACCCTATATCACTTCCATTTATTCCGGAATGATGATGGATGCATATTGTTAAACATAAACAAACTGCCTTGTTTCTCTGGTTATTACCGGAGGACAACGGCAGTTTTTTAATGGTACAAAAAGGAACGCCAATCATCCGAAAAGATGATGGCGTTCCGAAATCACTTTAAATATTCTCGCTGCACTAGGAATTAAATCTCAGCATATTTACAACCATGTTGTTCTGCTCTTCCTGTTTCTTCTGCATCATAAGCCGGTATTCCTCCAAAACGCTGTTCTTCTTCATATCAGAAATCGCCTTGGGGAAATCAAGATCCTCAATACGGCTGCGGGATGCGGTCGTATTGTAAGACGCATAGGAATTAAAATTCATCGTGTAATCCAGACGATTCGAGGTCGCACCCATCTCACTTCTGGCTGATGATACTTTCTCCAACGCACTGTCAATCACAGAAAGATCGAAATCTCCGGTCACGTCAAAATCTGCAATGCCAAGGGCATCCAATGTCGCATCCGGCATATTGATATCCATGCCGCTGCCATCCGGTCCGGACGCCACATGGGAACTTCCCATGCTGCCATCCAGCAGACTCTTCGTATTAAAACTGGTATTCTTCGCCGCATCTGAGATAGACTCTTTCAGCTGGTCAATCTCCTGCTGCATCATCTTACGCTCGGAATCACCATAAATCGCTGTATTGGACGCCTGAACCCCCAACTCCCGAATACGCTGCAGGGAATCTGTGATACTGGATAAGCCGCCGTCTGCAACATTGACCATATCCTGGGATGTCGCCGCGTTGCGCCGTCCTACGTCATAACCATTGCTCTGTGTCAGTAATTTCTCGGCTATCGCCAGCCCTGCCGGGTCATCCTTTGCCGAATTAATCCGCTTTCCGCTGGAAAGCTGCTGATAGTTTTGATATAAATTCTGACTGCCTATACTGGAAATACTCATAAGTCATCCTCCCTTCTCCGAAGTCCACTTATACTTTTCTTTATTATAGCAAGCATTTCTGGAAATTTCAAGAAATTTCTTTCAGCCGCACATTTGCCGGCTCATATTCCCCGCACTTCTCATAATGCACCCTCGCCTTGTCCAAATCCCCCAGGCATTCGTATATCACACCGATATTGTAGTGGGCCGCAAAGGAATTCACCCCCACGTTTCTGCTGTCCGGCTGGCGCGACGCCTTTTCAAATTCCCGCACCGCCGCGTCAAACCGGGCGTTTTTCATATAGATCAAACCCATCAGAAACTGGAAATCCGCACTTTCTCCAAATACATCATAAATATTTTCAAAAGACAGCGCCGCCTGTTCCTGGCCGCTGTTCATCAACGCATAGCCGTATGTCTCAACCATATCCGCCACGTATTCCAGCCGGGGATTCAAATCACAGGAAAGCCCGTCGGAAAAATACCCGCACGCCTGTTCATAATCACGCGCCATATACCAGCTCTTGCCAAGCTGATACAACAAATATGGAATCTGTTTTTCCAGTTCTTCAAGTTCAGCAGAACCGTCGTTTTTCCGACGCAGATTTTCCATTTCCACCGTAAGCTCTGCCAGTTCCCGCTCCAGCATCGTGATATTGCGCCTGGTTTTCTGCTCCCGCTCTTTCGCAGTTAAATCATAGCCGGTATGCACAAACGTAAGCGGAGACAGCCACGTCTGGTACTCGCCGCCTCCATACGGCACAACCTGCTCATGAATCCTGCCTTTGTAATGGTATTTCCTCCTGTCAAATATACGGTTAATCCATTCACGGTTTTCCTGGCGTACCTCATCCTTTGTCATCACATTCCGCCTGCGCACACGTCCTACCGCATCGGGATTCTGCAAAAGCGCAGACTCCAGCTTTGCCAGATCCTCCTTTGAAAGCGGCTCTAAAAATTCATCGCTGTCCACCACCAGCACCAGATCATGCTTTGCTTTGGATATGGCATAATTCTTTGCCGCAGCAAAATCATCCTGCCAGGCAAACGTAAAAAGCCTGTCGGTATAACGCTTTGCAACCGCCACCGTACGATCCGTGGAGCCCGTGTCCACCACCACCAGTTCGAAACCATACCCAGACAGCGCGTCCAGGCAACGTTTTAGATTCTCTTCCTGATTCTTTGTAATGATACAAACCGATAACATGCATGACCCTCCCTTCCCTCTACCGTTTCTGTTTCAAATACCCAGCTCAAAAATAAACGTTTCCGCCTCATACAACGGCCTTTGCGGGCTGTCCCAGCCACCGCATAGCTCTGACGCCTTCTTTTTCTCTGCCTCCGTCAACTCTGCCGGGCGGTAATGGAACGAACGGATTTGCAGCATACAGCGGTTGCATAACCGTGTAATCTCATCAAGCGTGGCGCCCGCGCCTTCCTGCCCTGCCTCTCTCTCCCGGACACACTGAGGATTGCGTACCGCTGCCAGTATTTTCCCACCCGGTTTCAGACAGTTGCCTGCCTGATACAAAATCTTGTCGCTTTCCGCCGACAAAATACCGTCAATAATCACATAATCAAAGGTTCCTTCCACCGGTGTTTCGGGAAATTTCCCGCAAATGACACTGGTCACTCCACCGGCAAGGCGCGAAAGAAACTTATTTTCTTCGATGCCAACCACCTCTGCACCGGGATAGAGGCTCTCAATCCGGGCAAGGGTAGCCCCCAGCTTACATCCGATCTCCAACACGGAAAAAGACGGATCTTTTGGCTGAACCATATCCACCAGCGACATTTCTATCTTGCTGGCAGGAACAAGATCCATGCCGTATTTTTCTGCGAGCTTTCTCCTGTTGTCCTGCAGCAGCGCGACAAAACGCCTGGGTACTTTCTGAAACGCCTTGCTCCCATAGTGAAAAATGAAACTGTTTTTAGCAAGAATGAGGCGATAACCCGCAAGCAGCAGGCGGATGCTCAAATCATTGTCCTCAAAATTCCCCGGAGAAAACCGGGTGTCCAGGGCTTCAACCTGTCCTTTGCCCGATTCCCGCTCTCTTTTCAGCACATCTTCAAGCGCTCTTCTCTTTATCAGCATGGCAAAACCCACCAGCCAGCTTTTCTTCTCGTAGGGATGCTCCATCCAGACATTATTCTTCGCCGCAAATTCTATCCATTCCTCTGTGGTCTCAAACTGCTGCGGCACCTGCTGGTAATTCACCACCTGATTGGAGACGCTGCCTGCCGCCCCGATGCGTTCCTCCTCATACAAGCCCATCCGCAGCCAGAAAATCGCATTTTCCGGCACAATGGTATCGTTATTCAAAAGAAAAATATCCGCATCTTCCTGCGCCAGTGCAATCCCCTGATTACAGCCCGCCGGGAATCCCTGATTTTCCGCGTTCTCAATCAGGCGAATATCCTCCTGCCTGCGCAGCCATTCCTGAATGCCGTCCGTGGATGCATTATCCACGACAATCAATTCATAACTCCCAGGCGCATGATTCCGGCGGATGCTCTCAATACATGCTTTCGTAAGCTCCCCATGGTTATAGGATAATAAGACGATCGCTGTCTTTGCCACCGTAAAATCCGGCTCTTTTTGCAAAAGTTCCATTTCGCGGTGGCATTCCTGACGGAACTCTTCCCGCCCTTCCCCGTCTGGCTCCCTGGAATCATGGTACAACGCATTTTCATAACACAGCCATGCCTGATTGCTGTTATGCCCCCGATACTTCTTCGCAAGTTTCTGGTATAACCTGCTCTGTCTCTCCATGCCCATAATCTCCTTCATCAATATTTCTTCCTGAAACTCCTCACCCTGCCATAACAAGATCCATCATCTGTTTGACGCGGGTTTCATAGGAACATACGCTCTGCACTTTCAAAAAACCCTGATATGCAATCTCGCAACGCTCTTCTTCATGGGATAAATAATAACGAACCTTGTCCTGCAATTCTTCCGCACTTGCATATAGCACAAGCTCCTTTCCATCCACAAACTCTTCCGCAAGCTCAGGCTGGTAATTGGACAAGAGAAATCCTCCGGCTCCCATAATATCAAGCGCGCGCAGTGGAATTCCGCTCTGAATGGAACGAAGCGTAATATTGAGATTGATTTTAGAACGCCGAAACACCTTCGGCATCTCCTGCCGATAAGCCACCGTGCCTTTGTAATCTGCACCTGCAACCAGTTTTGGATCTGAGGCGGAATACAAGGACAGGCGATTATTCTCAGAAAGCAGATTCAAAAACCGGATGCGGTCTATCGAAGTAATCTTTTCATTGAGCATGGCCGCATACAATTCTTTGCCAGAAATCAGATACCCTTGTGGCAAATCCATGGAAACAAAATCTTTCAGCTGCTCCATGACGTCATCGCAAAGCAGCTCCGCCACAAAATTATACCCGTACACAAGCTCCTGCGCCTGCATGATTCCTTCCAGATATCCTCTGAGATACTCCGGAAGATACTGGATTTTGTCATAGCGGTTGTTTTCATACAAACTTCCGACAAAGCTGATATCATCATCCATCTGTCCTGCATTTCCCGCCTGCGGCGTCCCCAAAAGCTCACAGAGTTTCGTCGTATTCACTGCCAGCGGAAACTGGTAAAGATGCGGTAGTTTCAACTGTGCAAGCGTTAAAAACTGCACTTTATCAAAGACAAATATATAATTGCACGCACAGCTTACCGCCGGGGAACGCAAGGTCCAGTGCGGACAGTCATAGATCCAGGAAATATATTTCACCTGCATTCTCTCCGCTGTCCTGGCAATAACCGGGAAAAAATTAAAAGAAAAAACCGCCTCGCATCCATACTGCCTTATGACCCCTGATAACTGTTCCATAGCTTCTGCATCTTCCTCATAATTCTGAAACGGAATATTGCATTTGACGATACTGTGTCCAAGATATATCAGCGTTTCCACCATATCTTCCTGTGAATTTTCAAACCATGTGTAATATAAAATCTTCATCAATTGCCACCCGTGGTCTTTCGCATCGTATGATTTTCAATGACCTGTCTTGCCACAGCAGAGACTTGCGGACAATGCCCGGCATCATCCGGCGCATATTTTTGCCTGCGCAGCCAGAATTTCACCTGCAAATACTTGTGATTTGCCTGTGCAAAGGAGCCGCAGTCATAGAGAAATCCCTGTTCTCTGGCAACGTTTGCCGCAGATTCCTCATGCAGAATCTCCAGTATATTTTTGAGTATCGCCAGTTCCGTGTCAAAAAACCGCTCATCCTCCAACTGTTCCATCATCTCCTGCACTTTGGAAACCTGCCCCAGAAACAGCAGCCTTTTCCACTGCTCTTTGAGCTCCATCATCAGCGCATACCGTTCTCTGTATTCCGGCGGATAGACCATCGGCTGTTTCCGGTAATCCGGCAGTCTTTGTCCGTAGACTTCGAGAAATTTGGCCTGTGCGTCATCATACCCGGTAAGGTTCAGATAGCCGCAATCATGGATGCACCATGGCTTTCTCTGTGCCGGAACCCAGATCTCATAACCCGCCCCGCCAAATTCCAGGGACTGGGAAATATCATAAAAATCCCATCCGCTCAGTACATCGGCACGCCAGGGGATATCCACCCGCGTCATCAAAAGCATTCCGTCCAGAATCCGGGCCCTCATTTCCGTCCTGTCCAGATCATTGAGAAACGCTTTTTTCTCATTACAGCCGATGACGTTCCCAAGGTTCCAGCTCCGGTAAAACCTGCGGTCCGCAGATATCCCGCTTGCACCCATCACGCCTGCAAGAGCCGCCTGCGGATGTCTCTCGAACAACTGCACCATTTCCAGAAGGAAATCAGGATTGATGAGAAATACATCCTGATGCATATAAATCTTATATTCGGCATCCGTCTGCTCCATCGCCTGCTGATAGCCCTGGTAGATGGAACCTGCCCCACGCACCGGAAAAATTTCTGCCTCAAACCCTTCCGGCAGCCGGAGACGGTTGATATAAAAAAAACATTCCTGATAATAAACCTCATCATTGACACAGAGGATAAATGCAATTTTACGATTCTGCATAATCTTTCCCTTTCCTTGTCCGTAGCTTTCCTATATAATAATAAATAATGAAAATCAGAAATGTTCAAAGGAGTCCGACATGAAAAATTTACCAACCGTTTCCATCATCACCCCCTGCTACAATTCCGTTTCCTGGCTTCCAGCCTGTATGGAGAGCCTGACCTCGCAATCCATCGGCATGGAGAACCTTGAATTTATCTTTGTCGATGACGCATCCTCCGACGATACGCTCGCCGTCTTAGAGGATTTTGAGGCGCGTTTCCCCGAACAGGTAATATTGATTCCTCTGGCCGAAAACCAGGGACAGGGATTTGCGCGAAACCTCGCCCTCACCTACGCCAGCGGCGACTATGTCCTGTACGTGGACTCGGACGACGCCATCGCGCCCTATGCGCTGGAACTGTTGTTAAAACATGCCGCCAGCCTTAACTGCGACATTCTGGAATTTGATTTCACACGTACGCCGGATGCCTGGCTGGACAAAGCAAAGGCCTTCGCCGCCGTTCCCGCTGTCTGTCAGGTAACAGACGCTGTCAGCAGACAGGTTTACTGCACCTCAGTGCCCAAATCCGGCATCATCTGCAACAAGCTGTACCGCCGCACCCTTCTGGCAGCGCATCAGATCCGCAATGCAGAGCACCTTGCGCATGAAGACACGCTTTTTTCCCAGCTTGTCTCCTTCTATGTGGACTCCTATGCCTACCTTCCCGTTCCGCTGTATTTCTATCGCCTGAATATAAACAGCACCATGTTAAAAGGTCAAATTGATGATTTTCACCAGTTTGACCGTCTGAAAGTACAAATGCAGTTCCTGGAAGAATGTGAACAACGCGGATTCCTCAAGGATTATTACTTTGCCGTTGAGGCCATGTTCGTGCGCACCTATTATATAGATACGCTGCTGTTCGTCCTCGACCGCTTTACGTATGCCCCTCTGGCGCAATTACAAATCATGCAGAATACTGTCCAGACCTGCTTTCCCTCCTGGCGCAGCAATCCTTTCCTCTCACAGCAGCAGTCACCGATAGAGCAGCGGCTGTTTTCCACGCTGGAGCACGCGTTTACCTCAGAGAATTTCCTTGCGTTAAAGGACGAAATCTTATAAAAAATGTTTCAGAATTGCTTTTCCCAAACGTACAATTCTGAAACATTCTATGCGCCCTTACTATGCCAGAGCCTTCTCTATGCAGCCGTCCAGCTTTTCCGCAAAAGGAAGCAGCTCCGACTCGATTACCTGTGCCAGTTTCTCTTCGTCTTTAGAATTATAAGCATCATTGATATGGGAAATCATCTCGTTCAGCGCATCTTTCGATACCTGTTCTTCCTTCTCATTCAATAACTGCATCGTACCATTGATTACCTGAAGTTCCCAGTTCACGCCGCGGAAGATGTGATCCACATATTCCTGCGTGTCCTCTTTCTTCTCTCCCTTAAGTTCCGGAACCACTTCTTTTAATGCCTTACAAATCTTTGGATTATAGTCCTTTAATGCCTCCAAAGCCTCTACCTGCTCTTTACGGTTATCTTCCATGATATCTTCGTCCTTTCTTGTAAAATACTCTGTTATATATATCGTAAGAAAAGCTGTTTTCCCTTAGATCAATTTATAAATTCCTGTCCATCAATGTTTGCGCAACGCGCAATGCGCCTTTCCCGTCTACGAAATCCTGCATTCGCAGGGAACGCTCCTTTCGCACGGCCTGATTCTGTCCATAATATTCCAGATATCCTGCGATATGCTCTATGACGTCATCCTTGCGCATATCTCCCGCATAGGAAATAAGGCCATCCTCATTGAATTTTTCCAGACTCGCTATCTGATTGTCCGTAAAAGAATAGGAAATCGCCGGCGTACCCATGGCGCACAGCTCATAGAGCGTTGTGCCGCCCGCTGAAATGGCAAGGTCTGCCTCCTGCATATAGGACGCTATATCGGGAATTCCACGATAAATCCGCACATTTTCATGCTTTTTATATTTCTTGCACAACTGGTTATATTTCGAATAATAGATACCGCATATCACGTTAATCCTTCGATACCTTTCCCGGTGGATTTCCCTGAGAATGCCTTCCAGGACGTCATATGGGTCCGAACCTCCGGAGAGCAAAAGCAGAGATTCCACCCCAGCCTTAATCTCCTTACTGCCGCAGCTGGAAAACATATCCCTGAGCGGAGTGTACTGTGTCCCCAAACAGAGTTTAACATTTTTGTAATTCTCCTGATGACGTAACTTTTCCCAGTAGTTCGCATAGCAGATCAGCCCGTCTACGGGATAGCGAAACGCATTCAGATCGTCAATATAATAAATTTCCGTATATTTTCTCAGTCCTCCAAGAAAAACCGGCGTGACCTGATAACTGTCAACCAGAATCCTTCGGATGCCATGTTCCCGAATCACCTTCAGCAAGACCGGGAGTTCTGTCTGTTTATCATCCCATGGCGTGCGAAGCACAATGGTGCGGTGTCCCCTTCTTCGGATAAGGCTTTTCGCCTGGTTATCCGCAAGGATAAACGTTGTCTGTTCGCCCAACGTCCTTGCCGCGTCTGCAATGGACAGACAGCGCATCATTTGTCCGGTACCAATCCGGTTATTCATATCCACTCTCATGTACAACATAATTTATTCTTTCCTTTTCAGGCTTTTTTCGCCCGCACCAGATATTGGTAGGTACGGTACATATGCTCCTCGACGCCTTGTGAAATTTCCATCAGTTTCTGTATCAGGGCTTCCCGTCCGTCGTCAAACGCAATCGAGGTTCCACTCAGCCTGTCCAGAATATACCCCTCTTCCAGAAACATTGTCTGAATTTCATAACAGGTAAAAAGGTGTATATGGCTTCTGTCCAGCAGACCCTCATCCTGATAGATAAACCTGCCGTGAAGAAGCTGTTCCATCACGGATACATGCATCAGATTGGGAATGCTGGTCAGAATATATCCATGCTCCGTAAGCAGCTCCCTGGAAAACCGCACAATCCCCTGTGGGTCGCGCAGATGTTCCAGGACGTCGCCAAATATGATGTAATCAAACTTCCCATCAAACGGGATCTGCCTGTCCTCGATATTGCCAACCGCCACCTCGGCAAAATGTTTTGCGATTCCAGCCGACGCCGGGTTGATTTCGAGCCCGTACACCTGGCTGTTTGGAAAACGGTTCTTTATTTCCAAAAGCGTCACGCCAAGGTCGCATCCCACCTCAAGAACACGAATCGGCGCCTCCTGTTTCGTTTCGATCATATTAATCAGGTTCATATGTGGCATGAAATTAAAATAATTCATCTCCCATTTGTCTTTGAGCACGTCCCGGTCGCACCTTCCCGACGAATTCACATTGTCCGTATAAGGCTGTGTATCGGAAAGGCAAAAAGCCAGCGCGTGGCGACAGATCATCGGCTGATAGCCCTTTTGCACCATACGCAGTTCAAAGTCCGCCAGTACATTTTTCGCAGCAGACAGTTTTTCATCAAACGCGCCGTTTTCACGCAGAACCTTCGTGGATACAGCCCAGATTCCATTGCCGATGCTCAACGAGCGAACAGCGCATCTTCCACTGCTTTGCAATTCCTCTTCCATGGCCGGTAAGTCTTCCGCTTTCTGAACCGGATAATGCTGAAATGCCGAGAGCCCATTGCTCACAGGGCCAACCATCCCGCAATCTTCCTGCTCCAAGGCCTCTGCCATCCGTAAAATACATTCCTTCCCCGGCAGGTATCCGGGCTCCAGAAATACCACCACATCTTCCAGCTCAAAATTTTCAATGGCAGCGTTCCACACCTTTGCGTATCCCTGCACACCCTCGTCAAAATAGATAAAGTCATATCCCATATCTGCAAGCAAATCAGAAGTTCCATCAGTAGAACCATTGTCTGCAATTACAATTCTGGCAATCCCCGAAACCTCTTTCAGCCATTCCAGACATCGCAGGAGCGTGTCACTCTGATTATACGTTGTAATAATAACCGTCGCCAATCCCATCTGTTTCTCCTCGTCTTTTTCTGTCATATCTTCTTCCATGCAAAAACAGCTCTCTGCCAGCCCGGCAATCCGGCGTTCAAACACATCCATGGAAAAATGCGCCTCATAGATCTCCCTGCCTTTACTCCTCACTGCATCAAGCTCTCTATTATTATCGACAATATACTCTATCTTCTCCACCAGTGACGCCGCATCTTCTGAGGGAACGGTAAAACCATTGACGCCATCCTCAATATAATGCGCAATGCCGCATACCTCCGTACAGAGACAGAGATTTCCTTTCATCATCATTTCTGCCGCTACCGTAGGAATCGGGTCGATGCGGGATGGCACAATCAGACAGTCGCACCTCTCCATCCACATGAACGTTTCCTCCCTGGATAACTGATGCAGAAGCGTTACATTTTCATATTCCTCACATAACTGTTTCACCGGATCAAATACCGTCTCATCATACATCTGCTCATTCCCGCAGAAGTAAAATTCCGTCTGCGCAAGGTATTCCTGCGGCAGTTTGCGGATTGCCTCTGCCAGAATATCCTGCCCTTTCATCCTGGAATAGGTACCCGCGGTAAGAAAGCGGACTTTCCCGGTCTGTTCTTTGGCCAAACCACAACAATTTCCTATCCCACCTGCTGCATCCTTCCCGGACATATCTTCCACGCCGAAATGCAGGATCTCCGTGCAAACGCCGTACAACTCCTCTATGACCTCCTGTACATAATGCCCCACCGAAAACACCTGAATATTTGACGGCAATTCGGCAAAGTCCGGCAGCACCGTGTGAAAATGCTCAAAATACTGCCTGCCCTCATGCAGCCACCACAATACCGGAATCTCCGTATACTTTAAGAGCTGCACTGCCTCAAACGTTATCAGCGTATTGGCAACTACCATCTGGAAATTCCCGGCATAACGCAGAAATTCTTCCGCCTCTGCAACAAAATGTTCCTGTACCCGAACGGGAATTCCAAGTTCCTCCAACTCTGACTTAAGTTCCCCGTCCAGCATCGTAATCACTTCCAGCACATATCCCTGCCTGTGATAGCAGCGAATCATGTCCAAAAGCACAATCGGCGCCCCCGTCCTGGAAAGCTGATGGGTAATTACCAGTATTCTTTTATCCTGTCTGCCTGTTTCTCCCATAGGTTTCGTCCCTCTCCTTCTCAAAGCTGCGACAGCAAATCCTGCGCAAGCTCCTGCGCACGCGTACGCCAGGTATGGGACTTCTTTGCCTTTGCATAGCCCCGGTCTGCAATCTGCTGTGCTTTCTGCGGGTTATCCAGCAGTTCCTGTACCTGTGCCGGAAGTTTCCCAATCTCCTCAAGCTCAAAGAATACCAGCTCCCTGTTATCTTCTCCGGGATGCGCCTCATCCAGATATCCGCAGAATTCTTCCTTCATATATCCCGAGGTATCTGTAACCGCAACCGCACCCTGCATCATCCCGTTAAAGACGCGGTCGTGGGTACCATCCTTAAACCAGGTCATGGTACTTAAGACAATTTTGGCGTCCTGCATCTTTTCAATCACTTCTTCCGCCGGGATTTTCCCACCGTAGCTGACATTCGGCCTGTCAATCCACGCACAGTTCTCCCATCCTGCCCCATAAATCTGTATCTGGATTCCCTGCTCTGCAATCGCCTGTACCGCCTTCTCCCGGTAATAGGAAACAGCATACAGATCCACAAAATGAAGATCCGCAATGATATCTTTGAGCGCCTCATCGGACAAAGCCAGCCCCTGCTCCTGCAAGGCCTCCTCCAACGCCTGCTCCGTTGTCTTCGCGGGATGCGCAATCAGGTCTTCATACGCTCTTTTGCACAATGCCCTGGCGTCAAATTCCCTGTATTTGGACAAATCCGGTATAATATTATCTGCAAAGCTGCTGGAAAGGTTTCCTGCGTACAACACATCTGTGCCGCGCTCTGCAAGCGGGCGCTTCACCTCTGACAATTCCTTTCCTGCATGGGGAAGATAGCCGATCATCGGTATCTGCGGATAAAAACGCTCTAGATACCGCATATGGTTGCGATCCGTACAGAGCACAATCGCATTCGCAGGCGCATGATCCAGCGCATTTTTATAACAGAAGGGATGATCCATCAAAATATTGATACAGAAAATCCCCAGTTCCTCCCAGATATTCTGTCCGGCGCGAAGTTCCATATTGAATCCCAGATTGTTAAAGGTAATCGCAGCTTTGACCGGTTTCGCAGAAAAAGCAGACAGTTCCTTCAGCCCTTTTTCCGTGTCACGGACGTCAAAAACCATCGTCTCATAACCCAATGCCTCAAATTCCTGCCGCAGCTGATACGTGAACAAATCCAGCGTATCGTATACGCCGGCAAAAAATATCAGCCGCTTTCCCTCTGCATTACCGTCCGTCTCTGGCCTGACCGCCGGCTGGCTGGTTTCATACAACGGCTTTACCGCCTGTTCGGGATCCTCGATAATGCCCGGTTTTACATTCATGAGCATGACTTCCCCCATCACCCAGGAGGCGCGGGTTTGGCGTATATAATCTATATCCTCCTGCTTCTTCTCTCCTTTGGAGAAACGAGCCATACATTCCAAAACCTTGCGGTAATGCGCAATCCACGCATTCAAATCATCGGAAAAATCCATCAGGCCCGCAACCTCGCGCCCCCGCTCCTCCTGCGCAATGTACAGCAACTGCTCAATTATGGGAATTTCCCCGCGGATATCCGACAGCTCCAGCCCGATATCCGGCCGCAGCTCCATATATTCATTAAACATCTGCCGCGCCTCGTCAATCTGCCCCAGCCTGACAAGCTGGCTCATGGCGAGCTTAAACTCCACGGTCTCCGCTTTCTCCGAAGTTATCCCCACAATTCCCTCATAAACCTTCAGGTGGTTCTTATCCGCCCAGATTTTTATCATCTGCTCGGAGAGGAAACCAAACACGCGCCGGTTATACAAGTCATAGGATTCCACGTCAATCCGTTTCTGCACTTCAAAGAGGATGTCAAACAGCCACGCCGCATAAGATTGAAACAATTCGCGTGAAGTTACCATCAGGTTTCCGTAATAATATACATCGCCCTTCATCGCGGCATCAAAATACGGCGCATAGTCCGGATATTTCTCTTTCATGACCTCCCCTACGGTCAGAAGATCCTGCACATTGTGCGCCTCCGCATAATAATCGAGATAATTCGTATCCGCATATGCCTTATTGGAAACAATGATATCGTAATCTTTTAAAATCTCCTCATACTCCCGCTCGTTCAATAACTGCCTCTGCTTATTCATGAAATAGCGGCGGTAATGGCAGATCCCGATGATATCCGCCTCTTTTTCATTCTTCCAGACCCAGTAGACGCCGGTAAGCTCTCCGTAATATTTGTTCCATCCGGAAATCGAATCTCCTTCATCATCCCCCTGATAGCCCAGGTCTTCTGCCTCCGCCCGTCCTACATGAAGGGGCACATAGATACTGTCCTGCGGTTCAAGAAATTTCTTATGGGTCATCGTATATATTTTTGCCTTCATTATCTGCCTCCTCTAATCATATCTACCACCTGTGCAAACTCTCCTATGGAAATATTCTGGTCAATCAGGGCAATCTGAAGCTGCTGCATGGCGTCAAGCACCTGCACAAGATAAGGATTCGTCTTATACTCCGGCACCGTCTGCATGACGACGCGGCACATTTCCTGAAATTCTTTATATTTCAAATCGGTATAGCGCAGCGCCAGCATTTTCAGCCCGCCCAGATAATAATAAATCAGGAAATTCAGCTCCATTTCGCGGGGGTATTTCTCCAACGCGCCCCGGCGGGCGCATTCCTCCCACATCATCATCGTGGTATGAAAAATATCCATATGATATGCTTCATCTTTCTTCATCACCAGGGACTCCGGATTGATATAATAATGATACAGTTTCTCATTAAAAAAACAGACGTGCCGCGCATGAATCTGTGTCAATACCCCCCAGTAAATATCCTCATAGGCACGCCCCTCCGGAAAACGGAGGTGATTATCCTCCACAAACTCCCTCGTATACATTTTATCGGTACATCCATTGTCCATCAATGCGGTCACCAGCAGTTTCCTGCGCTCCTCATCCTGTGACAAATCCAGGTAGAAATCCTCCCGGTCGCGGCGGTTCTGCCACTCCCAGATATTTTGCACGCCATCATCCCGCACAAACTGAAAGGCCACAATTTCACATTGATATTGCTGCATAATCCAGTATAACCGTTCATAGGAATCCAGCTCCATCCAGTCGTCTGCATCCAGAAAGGCAATATAATCTCCCGTAGCATAACTAAGCCCGATATTGCGCGCCCGCCCCAGTTTTCCGTTCTTCTCACAGTCAACCAGCAGAAGATTCTCCGGATACCGTCTCTCCCAACTGCATAATTTATCCCAGGTTCCATCAGTGGAGGCGTCGTTGACGCAGATAATTTCCAACTTATCCAGGTCTATCGTCTGATTCACTAACGAAAACAGGCAACGATCCAAATACTGCTCTGCGTTATAACAGGGAATAATGATGCTGATCTTTTTTTCCATATCCTAACTCTCCAAAATTGTTCTTCTACCCCCGGCTGCTTTCCATGATCTTTGCCATCTGGCGCGCCCGGTTCTGCCAGGTCTGCGCATCCTTCGCGTAATTCCAGCCTCTTTGCGCAATCTGCTTTAATTCCTCCGGCTCCTTTAAGTAACGTTTCACCTTATCCGGCAGTTCGTTTAGATGATCCAGTGAATAGAACAATGCTTCCCTACCGTCTGCAAGCGTGCGATCCAAATACTCGCTGCCATCCGTCAGGCATACGCATTCATTGAGCATCGCGGAATATACCCGATCGTGAACGCCGGACTTAAACCACGGCATAACGTTTAAGACAATTCTCGCATCCGCAATCAGCGGTATCGTCTCATCAAACGGTATCCTGTCGTGTATGATAAGGTTCTCCTGTTTGCAGTCCAGAAACTGCCATCCCTCGCCATAAATATGCACTTTTACATCCGCATTGGCAAGCGTGCGGATGACCTCGGCACGGGCGCGGCTGCGCAACATGCCATCCATATCTCCAAACAGGCGGATCGTATCGCGCAAATCTTCTTCCGGCAGCGCCAGCCCCCGCTTCTTCAGACAGCGTTCCAGCCCATGTTCGAGCGTCAGATGCGTCTGCGTACACAGCAGTTCAAAACATTCCAGCCAGACCTGCCTTAAACCTTCTCCCAATCCCTGAATGTGATATTCCACATTATTGTCAATCAGGTACGCTCCGGTAAACAGGATATCCATGGAGCGTTCCTCAAAGAGAATGGCCCCTTCCTGCCTGCGGATTCCCGCCAGCGGAAGAAAGAAACTGCGCACCCTGCCCGGATAAAAGCGCTCGATGAATTTCTGGTGATACTCGTCTACGCACAGAAACGTCAGGCGCGTAATCGGATAAATAATCGCCGCATGGTAATACATGGGATGATCCACAATAAAATCATAGCAGTCGATATCCAGCTCATTCCAGATGATCATTCTGTCTGCTGTCAGCAGATTCATCCCGGCATGATTAAAAAACAACGCCGCCGTATCTCCCTGTCCGGCAAATTCATAAATATTCTTTCTCGTCTCCTCTTCATCGTTCATATCCGCCATCAACACGCGATAACCGATCTCCCGAAACCCCTCTGCCGCAAGCCGTGCAAATGTCCGCAGAGAGTCCGTCCGCGATTCAAAAATAATGATTTTATTCATAAGAGTTCCCCCGATATTTGCTCACATTGGTCTTATTACCTTCGCTATCATTCTTTATATTCTATCACAGGATGTTATAATTGAAAAGGAAAATAAGCATCCCACGCCTCATACGGCAGAGAATGCTTATTATCGTAATCTATAACAGCCTTTTAGCTGCATTTTTTCCACTTATAATACTCTGTCCTGTCCAGAGGTAATCCCATTCCCCGAACCGGCCTGCACAGACAATCTCCTGATCTTCCAGAAACGTGCGTACTTTTTTTCTGGCGTCGTAAATCTGGGGCGTAAACATGATATTGGCATATTCTTCCATGCGCACGTCTGTTACCAAAATGTCTTCCCTTGTAAACAGCTCCATATTTATTAACTGCTGAATTGTTTCCTCCTTGAGCTCTTCCATTGTTTTGGAAAGCGGTTTCCTCAGGGAAAAATATATTTCCGCCTGCAAAGCGCAGCAGCCTTTGGGAACATTGGACGGTGACTTGATATTCGGAGCGTACACCCTGGCCGGATGAATATCCTCATCATAAATATAAAACCACAATTCCGGGGATACATTTTCACAGTTTAATCCCACGGAGATGATAATTCCGGATGTGTAATCCAACTGCTGCGCTGCGTCCCGAATATCCTGCGGTATATCTTCCATTGACGCTATCAGTTCATTCATGGGCATTGTGGAGATTAGCCTGTCATAGGAAACCTCCTCCCCATCCGCAAAACGAATACGCCTTACAGAAGGATCCAGCGATACCACCTTTTTGTTCAGCCGTATGTCCGCCCCCTCTGCAAACGGCCTTAGAAACGCACCGTAACCGCCCTGCCTGGGATAATGGATTTCTTTGCTGTAATGCACGTTTGGCGTATCCTTCGTCATCGCGCCGCGGAGCACTTCGGAAAGACTCGGGGTGTACATCCTTCCTTCCACCCATTTCGTTTCCAGCTCCTCGGGCTCCACCGTCCAGTATTTCCTGGTATAAGCCGCCGGAAAATGCTCCATAAAATAATCCCCGTACTGCACCCGCAGCCAGTCGCCATAATTCTGTACCTGCTTGTCTGTATCCCGGTTCACAAATCCCTCAATGACGGAAATCCGCTCTTCAAGGGGAATATCCACCAGATTATTCTGCGCCGGGTTGCGCACCCAGGAACCATGGTAGTAATTGGTTGCCTCCGGCCTGTGTACCAGATAATCCGTCTTACCTTCTAACATCGACATTACAAATGGGTCTTTCGAAAAATTCACATGCGCAAACGTATCAAACGTAAAACCGTCCACGGTAAAACTACGGCACAAACCGCCATAATCTGAATTTTTCTCATAGATGACAGCATCCTTATTCTTTTGTCTCAATTCATAAGCTGCCGCTAAACCGGCACAGCCTGCTCCCAGCACGGCAATCTGTTCCATAATTTCTCCTTCCCGGACAGGTATGCAACCATACGAATACAGTTTAAACCGTTCCTCCATACTTGCTTTTGAGATATTCCAGCGTTACATCCGGCACAAGCCCGGATATGGTTTCCCATTGATGATCTTTCAGAAGTTCACGCACCCTGCTTGCAGAAATCGCCTCGCCCTCCCTTTCTTTTCTGGGAATTTCCTCAAACTCAATTCCGTAAAGAGGCAGCATCCTTTCCATCGTCCTGTTATATTGGTTGGTCACCTTATCATGTGGTTCTGAACCCACAAAACGTACCTGGATGCCAAGCGCAGGCGCAATTTCATTCACAAAAAGCGTCACGTCATCGGAACAGTCCACGACCCTGTCCTGTAACGCTTTCTTGTTGAAATAATCTACAAAGGTCAGGGATGATATGATAAATTTGCCGCTTTCTATCACGAATACATTCTCTAAGTCCGCGCATCCTTCTTTCACAAGTTCAAATCTGTCTGCAAACGGAAAGAAGGACTTATCCTCCTGCACCACAAATACAATCAGGCAATCACATTTCTTAGCGCTTTCCTCAATCAGATAACGATGCCCTCTGGTAAACGGATTGCAGTTCATGACGATCGAGCCGATGCGCTTGAATTGTCCCAGTTTATCCTCCCGAAACGCAGACAAATCCTTTTTATATTGTTCCAGCTCAGATAACTGCTCCTGGTTCAGGCCGTAATCTGATCCGCTCTTTTTGTCAACCTTCTGCTCATACTGAAGATATTCCCGGTAAAAATCATTTTCTTTCAGTTTATCGAATAACCCTTTCGCTATCAGCATCGTTGCATTTTCCGTCAAATGGCCTTCGTCCCAAAACAGTTCGCCATATTTGTAAGGGCGGGTATCAAGCTGTGGATTATAGACCTCCTCACCGCCCAAGCCTACCACAATGTCACCCGGGCGAAGCGGAAGGGACTCAAGCATGGAAATCATTTCATGCTCGATGCTCATGCCATCCAGCGCATGACCATAATTTTCAACGATAAACCCTTCTTCCCCTGCATGATCATTTAATAATTTTTGCAGCTGGGACGCCTCCGTCCCCTGATCCCGGTTGCCAATTCCAAGCACGTCGCATCCGCCCACAAAATAAACCACACGCTTATATTTTTCAGGCTGTCCGACGGTCAGGCGGTGTCCATTGGCAACATTCAGATATTTTCCATGGTATTCTTCTATATGCCTCGTACCGTCCGTACCAATATACGACTTCGGAGCCCGCACCACTTCTATGATTCCCTCCGGCTCTGCGATGTACTCGGAAAGGACGCACGGCAGGTTCGGATTTTCCGTCAGCGTATACATATTGATTCTGTTCTCACATATATTCTTCTCATTTTCGGACAGATTTTCCGAAGGGAAGACCGGCCCTTTCTGCTTGAGGAACACAACTTCCGGGTGCCTTTCTATGTATTTCCGCACCAAACGGCTGTCTTTGTCCCTGTATGCCGGAATATTTTCACATAAGGTATCAAAGTTTACCGAATCGAGTACGCGGCCTTCAAATTTATCATAGACGACAAACGATATGCCGCGCGTACATACCCCGCGCTTTTTGACAGTTACCGGCGTTCCATTGATGGATATGCTGCTGGCTCCTGCCTGGACAACATAAATATCTTCGGTTCCAATTTTGTTAAATCCCCTGCTTCTTATGTCAATCTCTGCACCGTTCAGTTTACAGTGGATTGTTAAGGGGCTTATCTCTGAAATCTTTTCTTCCAGGTTCATCTTACCATCAATCAATGCGCAGTATGACGCCCGGTATTTTGTACTCAGGTTCACGTTAAGCCCAAGCTGGCGCAGTTTTTCCCCCATTGCATAGCTGAAATCGGGGCTGCCGCAGGGAGTATCGCATACTGCAAGCAGGATGCTGAACCCACATTTGCAGGCCGTTTGCAGCGCGTCAATATAGCTGGAGAAATCCTCTTCTTCCTGCAAAAGTTCAGACAGGCACATCACATTTATGCTGTGAATCAATTCCTCAAATACCTCTTTTTTGACCTCTTCCTTTTCTATGATACTATATAAACGCACAAAAATCGCCTTTAATTCCGGAAGGCTGTCTCCAAGTTTCCGGCAAAAAACGCTGATAACTCTTTTGACGCTTTCTTTTAACTGTTCCGTAAGCTCCTGCAGCTCTCTCTCCTGAGACTCGCCGGAAATTGCAAACATCCGCTCAAAAATCTCCTGAATTTCCACAGAAATATCAACCGCCTGTTTATAATATAATTCCATTTTGAATTTCCTCCTGATTATCCCACCTCAAACTGCCTGATCCATTCTGTGTCCACCGAATCATCGCAGTGGTTCAGTATATCTTCCAGCTGCTCTGGCTTAGAACAGCTTACCAGCGCAATTCCATCGAGGTCATTATCTGTAATATAGCCGTTCACGACAGCGGTAGGAGAGACGCCGTTCTTCCTGCAATACTCCTGTATCTTTTCCAGCCTGCAAAGATTCTCATCCGTTGCAATCCTGTGCTTTAAAAAGCTATCCACATTTTCATACCCATCCCTGATTGCTTTCTGGAAAAATCCCTTCGCCTGAGAGGTATAAGCCATCGCCAGCAAGTCGTTTTCTTTCAGGTATGCGTACATCTCTTCGTCCATCCAGGTCGTCGTCGGATCATTCCACATATTCGGCGTATAGGCCGCAATCGACCACCAGGTCTGTACAATCTGAAACGGCGTAAGGTTGTTTTCGCAGGCATATGCATTGGCCGCTTTCACACGCGCTGCCGCCCAGTTGCACACGCCGATCACTTTCGCCTGTCCACGTTCCCGAACCGCCTGAAGGCTCTCCACAATCTCTTCCACATTGCGCTCTGGTTCATCCCTGTGAAGCAGGTAAATATCCAGATAATCCGTCTGTAACGCCTCAAGGCTCTGTTTGCATTCCTCTAAAAGGTTCTCGCGGGAAAGATTTATAAAAAAGGTCTTTCCTTCGTTGCGCACGCCCCCTTTGGTTGAAATGCATACCTTGTCCCGGACTCCCCGTGCAGCCATCCATTTCCCAATCGTCTGCTCACTTTTTCCCCTGCCGTTTTCTACCCATTCATAATAATTTCTGGCAGTATCAATCACATTTCCACCCTGTTCGTAAAAAAGATCCAGCATTTCAAAAGACATTTCTTCGCTTACCACCGTTCCGAAACGTCCGGTTCCCAGACCAATTTTAGACAGGTTCATTCCAAATTTATCGGTATACTTCATCTTCTTTCTCCTTCACTAACCTCCATGGAGGCACCGCATAAAGAATGGTCTCCTGAACATTCATATAACTGCGCAGATAAAAATGATAATCTTCATACAGGCCATATAAGAGTTCAAAAATCTCATAAAAATCACTTTCCTGATGGTATGCTGCCACCGCAATCACCGGCTTTTGCGCCCGAATCAGTTTCGCCGCGCCAGTAATAGCCTTTTTATCGTATCCTTCCACGTCTATCTTTAAAAATGTACATACCCTGCCCTTCATCAATTCATCCAGCGGACAGGACTGCACCTGTATTTCCCCGTCTGCACAGACGATGGAATCCTCCTGCGCATAATTGCGCATCCGTAATTGTTCCCTTTTATCACTTACGGCACAGTTTTTTATTTCAATTCTTCCATCTGCATCCTGCCCTGCCGTATGCTCCAAATAAGGAAGGTATGATTTATCCGGCTCAATGGCAAGATAATGCGCAAACTGATTCTGGTTCTTCTCCAGAAAAATACGCATCACGTCTCCCTTAAACGCACCGCAGTCTACCACGTATTCCTCCGGAATCCTGCGGTAAAGATCATACGCAAAATACTGTTCTTCGATTTTAAGCGATGGTATTTTCGCATCAACATCTTCCAGCAGAAACTGCAAGATCTTCTCCAATACCTGACGGGACAGGTCATCCGCAAGATGATTCTTCAGATTGTCATATCTATGCAGGTTTTGAAGCACAGCCTCCCTGTCCGGCGCCAAAATAAGACTTTGACCCCGAAACAGATTTCTCTCTTCCCTGAGTTCATAGATATGGCATATTCTGCGATATCCTAACTGCCTGAGATCTTCTGCGATCTCTTCATACAGCTTTGCCTTTTTGAGGATGCAGACTACCACCAGGCTGTCTGCATCTAAAAACGTCGGCTGCTTTATGGGAATCCCCATAATCTGCATATTGGTCTTGTCGGGATTTCTGTCAAAAAAACATTCCACATGAAATCCTGACTTTTGAAGCAGCTCTGCAAACACTGCCCCGCAGCATCCCGCACCATACAGGATAATCTTACCCTCTGCTATATTATACATAATATCAAACTGTCCTTATCCCTGTTCATTGATAAATGGCCATAAGTCGTCAAATTCCGCCGCCTTTAAGGAACCGTCCGGCATCACCCGGGAAGAAATACGCGGAGCAATGATGCCAAACTCCTGTACCATGACCTCGCATACTACCGGCCCGTCCGTCTCCAGCGTCTCCCTTACCTTGTCCTCAATCTCTTCCTTACACGTAATCTTCACGCTCTTAAGCCCATAAGCCTTCGCAACCTTTCCGAAATCCACCGCCGGAACCCCGCTATCCGGCCCCACGCCCAGAAAACGGTCGTTCATATAATTGTGCTGGTTATGGCGAATCAGCATATATCCCTGATTGTTATATACAAACAATTTCACCGGAAGATGATAGTATGCAAGCGTGGCGAAATCCTGTATGTTCATCTGCGTACTGCCGTCGCCTGATAATGCAACTACGCATTCCGACAAAGCGGCAACGCCCACCGCGCCTGCCCAGAATCCCATTGCGGACAGTCCGCCGGAAATAAGGTAATTCTGATTCTTCTTAAGCTCCCAGGACTGGGATACGATATTACATACGCTTCCGGTATCTACTACAATATCCGCTCCTTCCGGAACCAGTTTCGAAAGTTCCCTGGTAAAGTAATAGCTGTTAATGCCATCCTCTTTCTCATACTCCGGAAGAACCGTAGGATATTTTCTGCGGTTATCCTGACAATGCGAAATCCATTCTTCATGTCCTAAAACCTCGCACTCCTGATCCATCAGGACAGACAAAAACTGTTTTACGTCCATCTGAATCTTGATATCTACCGGTACGTCCTCCTTCTGCAATTCCTTCTCATCAATATCCACCATAATCTTTCTGGCATTTCCGGCGAATCGCTGCGGATAATACCCGATCGTGGATACAGAAAGCCTGCTGCCCAGAATGAACAGCAAATCACATTCCTGGATTGCAAAATGAGACGCCCGATCGCCATAACTTCCGGGTCTGCCCACATAGAGCGGATGGGAAGTCTCTATCACGCCAATCCCCGCCCTTGAGGTGACTACCGGTATCTGATATTTTTCTGCAAATTCCAGCGCGTCTTCTTTCGCTTTTGCACCTAGCACGCCATTTCCCGCCAGAATCAACGGTTTCTCTGCTTTCGCCAACAATTCTTTTATCTGTTCGACCGGTACGTCCTGCGCATGATCCAGACTGTCCTGCGCACCGGCAGACTCCTCCATTCCTCTCATTTGTTCCGGAACCTGTTTATTCTGAATATCAATGGGAATATCCAGCCACACCGGGCCTTTCCTTCCCGACATGGCAGCCTCGTATGCCATCTCCATATGATAACGAATGTCCGCCTCATCCATAACCGCTGCAAAATATTTTGTAATGTCGGACAACATATGATCCAGATTAACGCTCTGCGTACCTTTCTGCCGAATCCCGGATTCCATCTGATACTGTAAAATTCTGGAATTCGCCTGTCCGGACAGAACAAACATCGGCGAAGAATCCACGTAAGCGCCTGCAACCCCTGTGATGGCGTTGGTTGCGCCTGGACCGATTGTCACAAGACATACGCCTGGAACGTCTGCTTTCCTGCCGTAACCGTCTGCCGCCATTGCCGCCACCTGCTCATGCTGGCAGCAAACCGCCTCCAACTTTTCGTTGCGTTTCAGGGCGTCCGTCAGCCACATTGCCGAACTGCCTGAAACCATGTAAACCGTTCCACATCCCTTTTTCTGTAAAAAGTCAAAAATATATTCTGATACTGTCATCTTGTTTTCCCAACCTTTCTTAATTGCTTACGCCTTCTGAAGCCAAAACCAGTATACGCGGACGAACAGATTCTGTATTCTTTCCTCACGCCCCTCTCTTACGCCCGGGTACGCCCTCTGCTCTGCAAAAACTCTCACCTGTTCTGTAACTGCAAATGGTTCAAAATTGATATCCAGTTTTTTTATAGGAATATTTTTTATAATATTTATCACTTCTTCATAAGGCATCCGCTGACAAGTTTTGACAGCTCTTTCCTTCATTGCGCCCTGCTCCCATAAGAACTCATAGATATTATCCATATTGTAAACCGGAAACAGCAATACGCCCCCGGGTTCCGTCAGCGAAAGTAAATCCAATATAACTTCTTCCGGTTTCTGATAACTATTTACAGCCTCTCCCAGCACAACAAACTGATACTTTTTATCACGGTATGCAGATAATATATATGCCATATTATCATGTATTACAGAATTCGAAATACTGTTTAAGTCCGTATAATATTTAACATCTGTTGTAAATGCATCTACGCCAAAACTATGATAGCCTTCTGCCCTGAACTTATTTTTTACGTCCAGAATCGGCGTCCCGCATCTGGTATCAACTCCCAGTATCTGTATCTGCCGCTTTCTTTCCATTCCCAGCTCTCCATAATGGGAAAATTCCACGATATGGTTTGCCCCATCTTCCCAGGCGTCCAAGCCGTGGTATTTTTTCCTGAAATCTTCCTGCCCCATTTGGAAACGCTGATTTTCTAATCCATTAAAATCTCGCTCTTCCGTATAATGGTTATGGTGTACAAAAGTATCCCTGCAGACAATCAGCTTATATCCTGCGCGGCGCACCCGGAAAGAAAAATCGTCATCCCCGAAATCATGTACAAACCCCATGTCAAAAACACCCGCATCATCAAAGACCTGCCGCCGGAACAAAGTAGCCGTGGGAATAATTCTCAGCCTTTCCTCCCACTTCCTTCTGTCCGAACGGTTAAAGATGGCTGCCTTTTCCTGCATCTCATCCAGGTTGGCAAACCCCCCCAGAGTCTCCTCCTGCCTGTTCGAAATATTCGTGGAAACCGGGCATATCACCCCGATTTTTGCATCGCTTTCGGCACACGCAAGCAAATTATTTAACCAGTTTTTGGTAACAATGATATCACTGTTTACAATTACAAAGTATTTCGGAGTAGCAAGCCGGAATACCGTATTTACAGAAAGAACACCCGTAATGTTTTTTGTCATGCGGACAATTCTTTTCGGTTCATATTCTACAGACTCGAAGAATTCAAAAACATCGTTCTCCTCTGAACCATTATCCAGAAGCCATAACTCGAACGCAATGTCCGTCGTATATTTTAAAATGCTTTCCACACAGAGTCTCGTTTTCTCCAACCTGCCATACGCCTGTACTACAATAATAATTTCGGATTCCTCCCCCTGACTATACATTGCCTGTTTTACCTGAGCATAATCCATATCCAGGGAAGGCTTTTCATACTTATCTGTGTCCACCACTGTTATCTGATTCTTCATCTCGATTTCTCCCTATTTTATTTCCTCGTCATAACCCAATAACTTTTTCAGGCATCTGCATACGTATTTCACATCTTCTTCCGTAATATTCATCGCTGTCGGGAATACAAGGCCTTTTTGAAAATATCTCTGAGAATTCGGAACTGGAAACCGCCCGGTATATCCCGGCATCAGATTCATTGACGGATACCCTGGACGCAGATACGCATTGTACTCTTCTATCATTATTTTAATCAGCTCATCCCGTGTAACCTGGCTTTCATCCAGCAGATATCCTACCACGTATGCATAATTGCTCTCGCAATCCTCCTTCGGAACAAGCATTTCGATCTCTTTGATGTCTTTGAGATTCTCTTGATACCATATGAATATTCTTTTTTTCTTCTCTATCAATTCCTCAATGCGCTCTACCTGCGCCAAAATTAATGCCGCCGTTACATTCGATATGCGATAATTGTAACCTACATCATCAGACCATAAATAGGTAATCGCATCATTCCGGCAAAACGTTCCATAATGATGCGCACGTTCATACAGAGATTTATCATTCGTAACGAACATGCCGCCTTCCCCGCCTACGGCAATTTTGGAGCCCTGAAAACTAAACGTTCCGACATCGCCGATACTTCCACAATAGTTTCCTTTGTATTTTACGCCGACTGCCTGGCATGCATCTTCAATTACGGCAATGTTCTTCTGTCTGGCAATTTCCATAATCCTGTCCATATCCGCCGCAAATCCCGCAAAATGTACGAGCATAATCGCCTTTGTCCTGGGGGTGATGGCTTCCAGAATCTTTTCCGGATCTATACAGAGCGTATCTGGGTTTATGTCCACAAAAACACAGGTCGCCCCTACATAGGAAATCGCATGGGCGGTTGCAATAAAACTCTGGTCTGTGACAATAACCTCATCTCCGGGTTTCAGGTTGAGGGCTATCGCTGCCAGATGCAGCGCATGGGTACCGCAGTATGTCGCTATGGCATATTTCACGCCGATATACTCCGCAAACGTTTTTTCCAGTTTTTGAATATGCATGTCATAGGTCTTATACCAGCCGTTTTTCACTGCGTCTACGACATAATCTATTTCCCTCTGTCCAATATCCGGCCCAGCCAGGGCTATCTTTTCATGCATGATGATTCCTCCTGATATGACAATTTACAATCCTGTATCTTCCGTGATCTCACTGTAGTCTATATTCTTGCTGTCAAAGGGTTCTGTCACCTTCTTAATGGAAACGCGCACCTCATATTTGTCCCCGTCTTCCATGAAATACGCCGCCGGAAATGGTTCAAACGTACGCGCACGCATCTTATTCAACAAATCCCTTGCCCGGTACTCTTCTTCAAGATGAATCACGGAATCCTCATTGATTTCTTTTCCGAAATGAAAGGTTCCCTCCCCTTCCTGCGCCTTCTCCTCGAACTGCAAATTTAAGAGCTCCTCGCTCTTTTCTTCCAACAAGTCGCACATCGTGCGGATTCCTCTGAAATAAAGCGATTTTCCGGTATCTTCCCAGCTCTTCTCAATTTCCCTCTGATAAATAATCGCACCGGTATCCAATCCCGCATCTATTTTCATGATTGTCACGCCGTATGGTTTCTCCTCCACCAGCGACCAGTAGTGTGGATGTTTCCCCTTTCCATAGGGCAGGAAACTGGTATGCAGATTGATAAACCCATGGCGCGGCGTCTCTAATAACCGCCCTTTTATGATGCGTCCCCACCATGCCAATATTACGATATCCAATCCCTTACATTTTTCAATTAAATCCTCTTCCTCTTCATAATATACAATTTCTGTGTCGGGATAATTTTTTAATTCCTCAATAATCAGCTGATTTTTATTCCAAAAATTTTCCCTGTCCAGCAAGACAAACTTTAGCTGCTCCTTCCTGTCACGGAAAATTTTTACTGCCGCCAGCCCAACGTCACCATATGCAAAAACTGCAAATTTATAATCCATCTTCTGTTCCTTTCCGGATATCACCCACTATGCGATATCCTGTCCCTACGGTATCAGATATTTGCTCCTGAAATCTTTCCAGAACTGCCAGAATTCCGCCTTAAGTTCTTCATAATACGGCGTATCTTTTGCACACTCCCACCAGTAAGAATGCAAGGGGCTCATGCCAATCTGCGACGCCCACGGATGGCTCCTCCAATAATGGATGGCTACCGCGTCCTTTTCAAACGCCAGCAGTTCTTCCGGTGTATATTTCTTCTCATTATCCGGATAAATATAGAAACCGTATTTCGTCTCGGGAATGTAACGTTCTTTTCCGTTAAACATATATGCATATCCCAGCTCCTCATTGGAACTTCCAAAAAATTGTATCACCTTCCGATTGGCCTCTATAATGTCGTTGAAGGTAAAATCTTCCTTTATCTTCTTGATATTGTACAGAGTGAAACAGGTCGAAAATGACGTCACGCCAAAATTACGAAATACGCCTGGCCAGGAATTTACCGCCTCATTCATACAGGAGCCATCCGGACAAATCGCATAATTATCTTCAAAATCCATATCGTAGAGTTCCCGCAACGGCTTTTTCACAATCATGTCCGCGTCCATGCATAAAATACGGTCAACCCCTTCCGGCAACGCATGTGCATAAAAATAAGTCGTATGCGTTTCGATCGGATATCCAGGATGTGGGTTTTCAAAAAACATTTCAATCAGCGATTTGTCAATCGAAAGCAATTCAATCCTTCCGTTATGACTCTCTACCAGCTCGCACATCAGATCCAGATCCGGTACTTCTATATTCGCAGAATATATGTAGAAACAAATCTCTTCGTCCGGATTGCTCTCCAAAATTGATTTGACCAGGACATACGTATACTTCAGGTATTGACGTGTTAAATTAAATCCGATATTCATAAAATATTCGTCCTTTCTTCTATACTGTGTCATATGCAGACGAGATATGGCTCATATCTTCTACACTGCGTAATACACAAACGAAATATGGTTCATATAAGACCTCAGATAAATCTTATAATCTTCCCGATAGCTTTTTATCATGAACGGAATCTTCCAGAAATCATCTGTCCTGTGATACCCGGCAATTGCAAGCCTCGGCTTACATCTGCGGATGGTCTGCTCTGCTCCCTGCAAGGCCTCCTTCTCGCTGCCCTCAATATTCATCTTGATATAACTGGTCCTCTTTTCTCCAAGCATATCGTCAATGGTAATGCTTTCTGCCTGCATCTTTCCGATATCCGCTGCAAAGCTGCCAGGCCCGTGAAGCGCGTACAACGTTATCCCTCCATCGTCCTTCCAGGCCGCCTGCGGGGTAATGTAAAGTTTCTTTCGAATGTCTTCCGGCAGCGTACGGATATACTCTTCCAGTTTCGCGTAATTATCCGCATCCGGCTCCATGCCGTAATAGCCCTCAAACATATTGTTATTTTCTTTGAGGAAAGTCTTTAAGCTGATGCCATTAAAAGCGCCGCAATCCACAAAAACTTCATCCTGCCTTCTTTCGTAAAAGCCATATTCAAAATACTGCTTTTCCTGCCCCATCGTGGGGACTTCTATGGAATCATCCAGCAGGCGAAACCTCACAATCTTCTCAAATACTTCCCGGGACAACGCGTCTTCCATCAAATCATATACGTCTGCAATTTCCTGCTCATGCTCTTCCATCAGCCAAACGTCCGAACAGGAAGGCGCATTGTATTTCTCATCCGTAAATAACGCGTGGCATCTGCGAAAATACGTATAATCAATGATATTCTTACAGCCGCATCCCCGCAGTTTGTCATACACGCCATGATGACCGCCCACCCGCAGGGCCTCCGCAAAGCTCTTACAGTAACGCTTTCCATCCGTGTTGATACAGACAACCACCAGCGCATCTTCCCCTGCCCGGGTACAGATTTCCTCCGGCGCAATTACCGTCAGACCTTCGCAGTCCGTCCCCGCTTTCGCCGGATCGGCGTCCACAAAATATAAAGGCTCTATCCCGTGTTTGCGCAAATCATACAAAAATGCGATGCCCGCGCTCCCGGCTCCGTAGAGTAAAATCCGCTCCAGAAATTCCTGTATCTCCGCTTTCATATCTTCCACGGATACTTCCAGTTTGTCTTTCTCCCGCCTGTACTGCGCAAAAATTTCATTGATTACGTTCATGTCCTCATTCCTTCCACGCCTTATCCATTCACACCATATTTATTCACTTCATATCCATTCATGCCTTCTTAAGCGTTTCCCGGATTTGTGCGGCTACACCCTTTGCATTGAGTCCATAGGATGCGTTCAGATATTCGCGGCTTCCGGTCACCGGAGCAAAGGTATCCGGAAAACCAAATTTCTGAAAAATTACATTCCGCGCATTTCCGCTATCCAGCAGCACATCTCCCACCGCGGAGCCCAGGCCTCCGTTGGCGCTATGCTCTTCCAGTGTAAAAATTGCCGGATACTTCTGCATACACGCCTGAACCAGCACATCGTCAATCGGCTTAATCGTATGCATACTGTACAATGCAAGCTGAATGCCGTCTTGCGCAAGCAGCTCACAGGCCTGCAGGGCGTCTTTGACCATCGTTCCAGTGGCAAACAACACGCCGTCGTTTCCCTCGCGCATACAGATGCCTTTCCCAATCTCAAAGGAGATTTCCCCGGCATGGACTACCGGGTCTACGCTTCGCCCAATACGAATATAAAGCGGTTTGTCAAAAGTTTCCGACGCCATCATAACCGCCCGCATCTCTACCGGATCCGCCGGACATACCACCGTCATATTCGGCAGCATACGCATCATGCCAATATCAAAATACGCGTGGTGCGTCGGTCCTGCCGGCCCATAGGCATGTCCGCCGCCAACGCCTACCAGCACCACCGGATTCTCCTGATAGCAGACGTCAAGCACGATCTCTTCCATGCTGCGCAGCGTCATAAATGACACCACATTATAGATGTAGGGTTTCATACCCATTGCGGCGAGCCCTGCTCCCACGCTGACAAAATTCTGTTCTGCAATTCCCACGTTGATAAAACGTTCTTTGAATTCCTTTTCAAACTCCTCGAACACGGAAAAACCCGTATCCCCTATGACGCACATTACGCGGTCATTTTTCCTTGCCATCTCTGCCAGTGTATTTACAAATGTACTTCTCATATTCCCTGCTCCTTTAGAATGATTTGAAGCTGTTCGTCGTTCGGAGATTTAAAATGCCACTCCAGGCGATTTTCCATGAAGGAGGCTCCCTTTCCTTTTACTGTGTTGGCAATGATTACTGTGGGTTTCGCCGGATTGCGTGACACCCCGGTCATCAATGCACGGTAAATCTGGCTGTAATCATGTCCGTCAATCTCCATCACCTGACATCCAAAGGATGCAAATTTCGCGCCCAGATCCCCCATATCCATGACTTCCTTATCACTGCCGTAAGACTGCAGCCGGTTTCGATCCACAATCAGCACCAGATTGGACAACTGGAATTTGGATGCAAACATCGCAGATTCCCAGACGGAACCCTCGTTACACTCTCCGTCTCCCATCAGCACATAGACATTTCCTTCCAGTCCCCGGCACCGCTTGGCATATGCCATGCCCGCGCCCACGCCGGAGCCATGCCCCAAAGAACCCGCCGACATTTCCACGCCCCGCACGCCGTTCGTCTGAAATTTCCGCGTATGCCCCGCATAAAACTCACCGTTTACCGTATGCTTGTCAAGGTCTTCCATCGGAATCAGCCCTGCATGGGCAAGCGTTACATAAAAAGACGCCGCAATGTGCCCCTTGCTGAGGATAAACACATTCCGGTTGGGATCCTTTAACTTATCCTTATCCAGGTTCAGCACTTTCTTATATAGTACAGAAAGAATATCAATGGAAGAATACCCCCCTCCAATGTGGGAATCGTTGGTACGGTTTAATACCTTCGCCACATCTACGCGGACATTTCTCGCAAATTCCGCAACTTCCTCATTCCACTTTTCCACGGTTTCATCCTCCTCATCTCAAATACGATTCAATATATTCCATGCAGATTTCCCGCACCGCTTCTCCCTGGTGCTCCCGGATTGCAAATTCTGCCGCCATACGCAGCGTATCATCTATGGTATACTTTGGACGCCAGCCCAATACTTTCTTCGCTTTTTCGCTGCTAATCTTCAGGATTCCCGTCTCCTTCACGGATTTCTCCGCTGCAGCAATCTGCACTTCTCCCTGTGGAAAATAACAACATAATTTCTCCGCCATAACGCCCACGGTAATCAGCCCGTCCTCGTTCGGGCCAAAATTAAACGCCTCGCAATATTTGCTTCCGCCGTCCCCAGATACCGCCATCTTCTCCACAAGCGTGAGATATCCTCCCAGCACGTCCAACACATTCTGCCACGGACGGATTGCGTGGGGATTGCGGATAACTGCTTTCTCACCTTTGAGAAAACTGTCCAAAAGGCTGGGCAACAGGCGGTTCAGATTATAATCTCCGCCTCCCAGCACGTTGCTCGCCCGCGCTGTGGCAATCGGCATATTCTGTCCCTGCCTGCCAAAAAAGGAATTCCGGTAGCAATCCGTGACCAGCTCCTGACATGCCTTACTGGTGGAATATGGATCCTGCGCACCCAACGGGCTCTCCTCCCCGTAAGGCTCCTGCGACTCCAGATTGCGGTAACACTTATCACTGGTAACCACCAGCGCCGCCTGTACCTGATGCAGTTTGCGAACTCCTTCCAGAAGGTTCACCACGCCCATGACGTTCGTATCAAAAATATAATCTGTAATTTCATAACTGCGGTTTAAGGTCGAATGGGACGCAAAATGAATCACAACATCTGGCTCCACTTCCTGCAATGCCTCCTGCAATAGCTTACGATCCGTGATATATCCTTCCCAGCTTTTAACCGTTTGCGGATGCGCTTTCGGATAAAACGCCGTTTCGGGTTTCAATGCATAGCCGTAAACCTCTGCCCCCAGAGTCTCCAGCATCAAACAGAGCCAGGTACCCTTAAACCCCGTATGGCCTGTGAGAAATACTTTCTTTCCTCTGTAAAAATCCCTGTTCAACATCTGTTTCTACCATACTTTCCACGGAGCCTGCCCGCTGCTCCACAAATTTTCCAGTTTATTCTTATCCCTCAGGGTGTCCATGGGCAGCCAGAATCCCTCGTGCCGATATGCCGATAGTTCACGTGCTTTCGCCAGCTCTTCCAAGGGCTCCTGCTCGAAGATGCGCATGGGATTATCATCAATATAGCCAAAAACATCATAATTCAACACCATGAACCCGCCATTGATCCATCCGGCGTCAGATTCCGGTTTCTCCTTGAAATCAAGAATCGTATTGTCGGCGTCAATATCAAGCACGCCGAACTTTGCCGGCGGCTGCACGGCGGTCATCGTCGCAATCTTGCCGTGTTCCCTGTGATGGCTTACAAGCGATGTGATATCCACGTCGGCAACGCCATCCCCATACGTAAGCATAAAGCTTTCCCCCTCCGGGATATATTTCTGAATCTGCTTAATCCTGCTTCCAGTCATGTTCTCCCCGCCGGTTTCCGCCAGGGTCACCTTCCAGGGCTCAATCTCACAGTCATACGTTTCCACCCGGTTGTTATCCCGGTAGTCAAAGGTTACGTCCGACTTGTACAGAAAGTAATTTGCAAAAAAATCTTTAATTACATGGCTCTTGTATCCGCAGCACACGACAAATTCGTTATATCCGTAATGCGAATAGATTTTCATGATATGCCAGATAATCGGCATCTCGCCAATCGTTATCATCGGTTTCGGTTTCGTTCCGGACTCCTCGCTGATTCTCGTCCCAAGACCTCCCGCCAGTATTACAACTTTCATATGTATACCTCTCTATTTCTCCCAATCGGGTGAGAAATTTTCTCCAACCTGTATAAATGATTCCCTCCGGTTCCAGTTACAGTGGGAAGACTGGTAACAACGCCTGCAAGGACTGTCCATGCGTTCATTGTCATTGACAATCTCCCGGTATTTTTGATATTCCGGTGAATTCCACATATCCATAAAAGGTCTTTCCAAATCATATTTAAAGAACTGTATTGGCGTGGACATACAGGGACGGACATATCCATCGGAGCCAAGGAAGAAATCTCTCCACGACACGAAACATTCCTTATGGTAGTCTTCTCCTCCGATATCTTCTCCCGGAATGTGGGGCAATTTAAGGACAATGCCCATCTCCTCGCCAACTCTCACAGCCTCCGCAAAGACCTCCCGGATCAAATCTTCCTTCCCCCACAATGTCTCATGCAGGAGTCCTTCATCAAAAGCCGTAAGATATACCGCTTTCACTTCGTCAATTCCAATTTCTGCCGCTACCCGCACAAGATCCGGCAATTCACGGATGTTCGACTCCATCGCGCAGAACACGAAGTTAATCCAGGGATACTTCAGACCGCGTCTGTTCCTCTCATCCACAATCGACTTTAAGTCTTCCTTAATCACGTTAAGGTCTGATCCCCGCCGGATGCGTGCGTTCGTCTCATATGTTGCGCCGTCCACGCTCACGGCAAACACATCTACATTATATTTAAAAATACTTTCTCTGATTTTCTTTAAGTTCATGCCATTGCTGCAGAAATACTTCCGCGCACTGTGCCTGTCAATAATTTCCAGCATTTCATTGAAATGTGGATGTATCGTCGGCTCTCCCCAGCCCATGAGCGTCACTTCCTCAATCGTGTCCATCAGGGGCTCGAAACTGCGAAATACATCCATATCAAACGATGTCATTTTGAAATCCGCAGCATTCCTTCCGCACATCACACAGTTCAGGTTGCAGGCATTTGTAAGCTCAAACACAAGCCTTCTGGGATAAGATTCCAATACCGTCGCCCGCTGCTCTATCTCCTTTAAATTCTTATCCGTATTGGCCTGCTGCCTCTCTGTCAATGGTTTCCCCTGAAACAATTCCTTACGCTTTGCTCTAATTACCATAATTTCCACCTGTCCACTTTCGTCTGTTTTCATATCTGTCGGATTGTACTTTTGAATAAAAAAAATGCAGATAAAACAAAGCTGCTGTTTCTTTTGCCCTATCTGCTCATGACATATCCACCTCCTGCAAAACCCAATGTAACATAATAGCCAGTATGTTACATTTTGATGGAAAAAATTGTAAATAGGATAGAACTTTTGCAATATGCTGGGAGCATTAGGATATGAATTACAGATTGTTAAACGAAGATAAACTAAAAGACTAGGGACTGTTATTTTAAAAAATACAATTTTAAAACACAGTCCCATTTTCTGCTCAGATGTTTAGAAGTTCAGCGATGTCAGAGAAGTTGATAAACAGGTCTTCATAGATGTTGACTTTGATTATGGAGTCAAAGGGATATTGAACGCTTACAATATTGCCCTCGAAATAGTTCACGGTGATAATCTTTCTCCGTGGATCCACAATCCAATATTCACGAACGCCATAATTCTTATAGTAGTAAAGTTTACGGATATAATCATCTGTAGGATTTCCTGGGGAAACAATTTCAATTATGAAATCAGGCGCGCCATTACAACGTTTCCCATCCAGTTTGTTTTTGTCGCAAATTACCATGATATCCGGCTGAACAATTGTCAGGGGCTTATCAGATAGCTTTACGTCGAATGGTGCGTTGAATATACTGCATGATCCTTTTTTACGGAGTATATAGTTATTTATAATAGTAGAAAGCTGCATGGAAATTGCCTGATGTATCTGTGAAGGACTAGCCATATCATAGGCAATACCATCAAAGACCTCTGTTCGTTTTTCTTCTGGGAGAGCCTCATACTGCTCCAGAGTAATGGTTTCCGGTTGTGGTTGTAATACTGGCGGCATAAGATACACTTCCTTTCCTGGTTATTATCTACGGTTATATATTGGATTTATAAGATTAGGTTTATGGCACCCCTATTTTGTTATGCCTCGCCAATCAGCACGGTTTTCCCTTCAAAGGCAAAGCCGTATTTGCGGATCCGCCCTGCCGGAATGCCCCGCGCAATTAATTCCTGCTCATATTGTTTCTCCTCAATCTGTGCAAGCGCTGCGGCAACCGTGTC
>CAJUOE010000034.1 GCA_910587895.1 uncultured Lachnospiraceae bacterium | reverse complement strand
TAAATTACGGGTCGCTGAAAAACGTAATTGTTGAAGGTGGTACCTGGAAAAACAGCAGCGAAGGCGGTTATGCGTCTGCCATGGTATATTTCTGCCATGGCGAAAACATCGTCTTAAAGAATATGACCATCGAATACAACTACGAAGGTCGCGCCATTGAGCTGATTGCCTGCAAAGACGTGGATATTGACGGCGTGACGGCTCTGGGTATTGGCTATATGGAGTCAGACTCGCTGAAAGCGGCCATTCAGATAGATGTTGCTGCTTCTGAGAATGCCCCCTGGGTTGAAGAGCAGGGGAAAAAGTATATAAACGGCGCTGCTTGAGGTATTGTCCTATCTGCTGCGGACAGGCGATTATGGCAGGTTTGCCGGGAAGGGGACAGGGAATAATGTTTACATGGATATTAAGGGCAGGAAGCCAGCTTTTCAGCGTACCCGTTCTTTTCTTGACCGGAACAGCATATTTTCCGCAATCCGCAGGTATGGGAAGAAAATAAAGCCGGATTTTGACGGGCATACTTATCTGGAAACGGTACGGTGTATCTTTGAACTGCCGGAAGGGGAACAGAAAAAGTACAGGGTAACCTATGACGGGCAGGAAACCTTCGCTTTCCCCATGTCAGATAAATATATCCTCGGACTTTACACGCACTGCATCTCGGCAAGGCGGGCGGCATCGGCGGATATGGATATTCCCGGAACAGGATTTTCGGAGAAGGAACAGGGCATCGCCAGTCTGGAAGATGTGCGTGACGTATTGTTCCAATGCCTTTTGTTTGACACAATAAAATGCGGGGAAGGCGTGTTATACGCTGACCTCTGCACAATCTTCTGTTTAAAAGAGGATAGATAACTTTTGGACTTTTTGTCCAGAAGTAAGTTAGGAGGTGCGCTATGACGGAAAAATATATTACGGAAGAACAGCGGGCAAAATGTCGGAAGGTGGCGGATGCGTTTGCGGAGCTGTATGAGCTGACCGATGTAATGGTGGCGGATGCCGGGAGGTTCGGCTTTGTCCGTCTGCAATGGTTCAGCGAGGGAGAAGGCTTTGATTCGGCAATGGCATTTAGGGACAGTGAGGAACTGTTTGAGGAACTCTGGCGGATATGGTATGAACATGAAGTATTAACGCCTGTGCTTATTATGGTGTGGCTTTCATTTGTTTATGCAGAGTGCCGTATGCGCCTATTTCTGGGGATTTCCGGCATTCTGTCTTTTCATCTTCGCTCATAAAAAAGCGTAAATTTGCAAAAATTTAGTGTCAATAATTGTGTCACCGATGGAAAATGTGTCAGGATTGGAAACGGTGTCATCCAATGAACAAGCGAGGAATCACCCTTGAATATAGGATGGTTTTTTTGTATAATGAAACCAAGATAACACCTGATTATTTTCCTGCTATGAAAGCAGGGATGAAAGGAAGAAGGAATGGAAAAAACAGATATTGCGAAATATACGATTAAAGACAGCCTTTTTACGAATTTATTTCAAGACAAAAAATACCTGATTCAGTTATACCGGGCACTCCACCCAGAAGATACAGAAACTACGGAAGATGAACTGAAAGACATCACAATTAAAAACATATTGGTAGATGCGTGCTATAATGATTTGGGCTTCACAGTAGGGGACAAAATTATGATTCTGACTGAGGCTCAGACCACATGGACGATGAATATCATAATCCGGGCATTGATGTATCTGGTGCAGTCCTATCATGAGTATTTTGAACGCAGGAACGATAACCTTTACGGCAGTAAAAAAGTAAAGCTGCCAAAAGCAGAATTATATGTGATATTCACCGGAAAACGGGTAAGCAAACCAGAATATGTTTCCCTTTCCGAAGAATTTTGGGGCGGGGAGAAATGCGCCATTGATGTAAAGGTAAAAATGATATACGATGGCAAGGACAATGATATTATCAGCCAGTATGTCACCTTTACAAAAGTATATGACGAACAGGTGAAATTGTATGGACGAACCAGGGAAGCAGTTACCAATACCATCAATATCTGTAAAGACAGGGATGTTCTAAAAGAGTATTTATCGAGCAGGGAAAAGGAGGTTGTTGACATGATGATGACATTGTTTGATGAAGAACAGGTAATGCGCGCTTATGTGGAAAGTGAGCGAAAGGAAGCAGCGGAAAAGGCAGCGGCAGAAGCTGCAAAAAAAGCATCCGTGATTTCAGCGATTGAGATGTGCCAAGAAATAGGCTTGCCTGTTTCAGAAACCATAAAAAAGGTGGCAGGAAAATATAAACTTGAAGAAAACGATGCAGAAGCATGGGTTCGGAAATACTGGAAATAAGAACAAGATAGTCAATAATTTTCATACCAAGAAAAAATGAGAACGGTTTTACTATTGGCTTATACTCTTCACCTTAACAGACGGATTGCCCGGTTTTCAGCCGGGTAGTCTGTTTTTTTACGCCTTTTTTATCGCCCTTTTACAGTCTGTGAAAAAAAGAACACGGGTGCATTTGTGAAATAAACCATCGAAAGGAGACTTAAATGAATAAGCTGATTGAAGAATTAATTAAGAAAGGCATGGGGAACTTCATGGATCGCAGCAGGGATGCATTAGCGTGGGCAGATGAAACCTACCTCAATGACCGCAGGGATGAGCATGAACTGGAGCGGCAGTATGAGAATTTTGATTTAACCAAACAGGGATGAAAAGGAACTGGAGAAACGGTATGAGAATCTTGACCTAACCCAAGGGCAGAAAAAGGTCATAAACGATTATATTGCATGTACCTTATCATCCAACCAACGCTACGCCGACATCTCTTATATGTGTGGCATCAAGGATACCGTCAGTATGCTTGTTTCCCTGGGGCTGATTAAAGGCGTTGAAGCTGATGAATGATATATGCTCCCCTAAATATGGCTTTGGAGCCAGCCGTAAAACAGGCTCCTTTTTGCTGCCCAAAAATCAAGCATAACGAAAGGAGTGCAACGAAATATGATGGAAAAATCTGAATTGCCAACCACAGGGGCAGATACCCCAGAAAAACAGGTCTATACGCGTGACATTGCGGCGCGAATTGTTGAGAACTTTGAGAATGTTCTTGAGGAACAGGATATTACGCTTACCAGCCCTGAAGATGATGAGAGAGACCCTGATAACGCCGCCCGTCTGTATGGAAGCACTTATTATGATTTGCTTGACGCTACAGAATCCATTGTCATCCAGACGCTGGAACAGGCAGGCATAAGCCGTGATAAATATATTACTGACCAGTTTTCTGGGAATTTTTAAGAAGAATCATAAACAAAAGGAGCTGGCACATGGAACAGACAATCAGAGAGATAGTTTTACAGGCAGATGAGGAAAGAAACCTGGACTTAATCTGCTGCGTAAAAGAAATCCTGGATGAGTTTTCATCCACCTACAACTGCCCCCTGGATTGGCGGCATATCGGGGCTGCCCTTGCAGATGAATACCCGGCAGATTCATGGGTGTATGAGAATCTGGGATTATACAATTTTACAGAAACCCCGGAAACGGTCTAAACAACAGGCTTTTATCAACAGAATGGAGAGGTGATGCAATGGCGGTAAAGAGGACATATTACAAGGACAAATATAATGATAACAAGGTGTGGGAAGTCGTAAAACTGAACGGAGGTTATTACCTTCGCCAGTATATATGCGGAAAGCAGTTTGGAAGGGGAATGCGGACTACGAAAAAACATATCCAGAGCCTTGGTATTTTTGATTTTGAAAAGGCGGAGGGACGAAAGGCGCAACAATTAAACCAATCCAGAAAAGGCGGTGCAAAATGAATATGAAAATTGAATTAGAAGTTATGGAACAAGTGAAGCTTTACTTCAAAGAAAATCTTCCTAAATATACTGTTCTGAAAATCAGAAAGAAATCCTACCATCCTGATGATTCCCATCTCTACATGGTATCAGCGAAAAAGGATGACGGGACTTATGCGGTGTGGACAAGCTGGAACCAAAAGCTGAAGAGCCTGAACCACGGTCATTATGATTTACAGAGTGAGAGGGACTGTGAAACGGTAATGGATGAGTTTTATTTCAGCGGGGATTCACTGCTGTAATAAAAATACGGAGCTGTTTGGAGAGTACAGTTTATTCACACACTCCAAACAGCCCTATTTCTGTGTTTGTTTTTATTCCAATACGCCTAAGAACCCTTTCAAACGATATACATATTCTTCATCAAGTTCAATTTCATCCCTTAATTTCAAGATACGCTTTTTGAGTTCTGCATTACCCATTGCATATTCTCCGTTGTCTGTAATATCATCTACATTAAAAATTTCTAAATATAGCTTACTTGCCCATGCTTCCGCATCATTTTCTGCAATGCAATCCAAATAGGAATCAACACCATCCTTTTCTGGCTTTTTATAGCTTTCATTGTATTCTGGATGGTATTTATATTGCCATAAGTGCCTTATTTCATGTGCCATACACCTTATCATTAACGTAAAGTGTTCCGCAGGAACAGTGGCAAGAATAACCATGTTTCTTTCTCCTATTGATTCTCCGTGCCTATCCGCAAAAGAATCCCTAAATTCAATTTGCGGACATGGAATTTCTAACATTTCCGAAATAAGAACCGCAACAGTATATAAAAATGAAACATCTTCATCCCCTAATGAATGCACCATAAAATCCGGCGCAACAGTTTTTTCAGCTTTAGGATTTTTCATTTCTGATATAATCTTTTCGCAGATATTATCACAATTATTAAAATACAGAACATTTCTGCCATTTGGCATTTCAAATCGCATCATATCAAACGGTTGGTCTTCAAAAATGAGAAATTCTGGAAATTCTTCCCCAACCTCTAGTATTATTTTTCTGTAGATTTCTGTCATATCAATATTTGATATGACAGGAATATTCTTTTTCGCCATTTTTAATCTCCTTTGTATAAATTTTTTCAAAATAGGAAGTTTTACGATTGAAAAGACACAATTTCAGAATAACCGAAACTGTATCTTCTTAAAGGGAAAGGAATGATCTTACTATTTGTAATAATAGCGACTGACCGCCTTTAGCGGAAACAATACACTATCTTGTGGGTAGAGCCGCTTCTATGTCTTTTCCTTTTTCTATCTGTAATATAGCATATTCGACAGAGGCGCGCAAGAAAAATAATCGGGTACAGATGTATAAATTTGCAGTCGTCTAAAAAGAAACGGCTTTAAAGCCAGCCGAAAAAACGTAAAGAGGAAAGGAGACGAAAACGAATAATCTGATTGAGCATTTAACCAAAAAGGCATGAAAACCGCATATTACTCGATGCACACGTAAAAAGCCATCCAATATTAAGAAGCCCCCCTGCTGTAAATTTTATAGCCCATATACTGCCAAACTTAAGCTGCCTGCATTGCTTGTAGGCGGCTTAAATTTTCTGCCGTTGGGCAGAAAAGCGGGTGCATTTGTAAAAGATTTTCATTGCCCGGCAACCCTGGGCAGGATGAGGAGGGCTATATATGAATACAAAATTACAGGACTATATCCAGCTTGCGGGCAATGCAGCGTCGCAGGTGACGAAGAACACAGAGAACTGGGCGGATTTTTTAAACACCGCATCCCGGCTTTACCGCTATTCTTTCCCAGACCAGCTCATGATTCACGCCCAGCGCCCAAAGGCTTCGGCATGTGCCGAGTTTGACTTATGGAGCAGGCGCATGAACAGGCATATCCGCCGTGGTTCAAAAGGAATCGGTCTTGTCGGCATCAACCAGAATGGCTACCCAAAGATTCGCTATGTGTTCGACATTGCCGACACCCAGCTGAGAAAAAACTCTGCCAATCTTTTCCAATGGCAGTATAAAAAAGAATATGAAGCCGTTGTCATAAAAGCTCTGGAAGGACGGTTTGGCATATCCGGGGAGAAAGGTCTTGTCTACCAGCTTGAAATGATTGCCGTAGGGCTGGTAAACGGGTATTGGAAAAACTACCATAAAGACATCATGTATGAATGCGAAGGGAGCTTCCTGGAAGAACTGGATGAACAGACTGTCAGCGTGAAGTTCCGCCTTGCCGCTGTCGCAAGCGTCTCATACCTTCTCCTTGCCAGATGCGGCTTTAACCCGTGGCACTTCCTGAAAGATAATGATTTCAAAGACATCCCGGACTTCAACACCCAGAGAATCATCCGGGTTCTTGGAGCAGCCGTAAGCGAGTCCAGCGAACGGGTATTGAGGACGATTGCGGTCACTATTTACAACCATGAGAATCAGAAACAGGCGGCTCAGACAAATAGGGATAAACAGCCATCAAAGGATTCTGTAAAAGAGCCGGAACCTAAAGCAAATACGGCTCAGAAAGATGATATAAAAGAACCTGAACCTACTGCTTCTGGAACGACGGATGCAGAGAATGAGGGACAGACTACCCCAGATATGGCAGGATCAACAGTTCAAAAAGATGATACAGATAAGCCGGAACCTGCTGCTTCTGGAACAACAGATGCAGAAAATATGGAGCAGCCGATTAAAGAATCAGTGGATTCCACAGAACCAGAAGTTATCCAGAATGAAACCGATTTACAGGAAATGCCTGCCCCCTGCAACTTCATCATCACAGATGACCGTCTGGGCGAGGGCGGACCAAAGGCAAAGTTCCATATGAACCTGGAAGCCATCACTGTGTTAAAGAAAGTCGAATCCGAGAACCGTCCTGCCACGCCTGATGAACAGCAGGCATTATCTAAATACGTCGGCTGGGGCGGCGTCCCAGATGCGTTCGAGCCGGAAAAGGCTGGCTGGGAAAAGGAATATCAGGAGCTTAAAGCGGCATTGACGCTGGAAGAATACGATTCCGCGAAATCCTCTGTCCTGAATGCCCATTACACCAGCCCCACGGTCATCAAAGCCATTTACGGAGCCGTAAGCAGTATGGGCTTTACATCCGGCAGAATCCTGGAGCCTGCCTGCGGAATCGGGAACTTCTTTGGTTTACTGCCAGAAACGATGTCAGAATCCAAGCTTTACGGAGTGGAGCTGGACAGCATCAGCGGGCGCATCGCGAAGCTGCTTTACCCCAATGCGAGGATTCATATCACCGGATATGAGAATGCAGGCTTCCCGCAGGACTTCTTTGACCTTGCCATCGGAAATGTCCCGTTCGGGCAGTATCAGGTCAACGACCCGGAATACAATAAGCTGGGCTTCTCCATCCATAACTATTTCCTGGCGAAAGCCTTAAGCCAGGTGCATCCCGGCGGCATCCTTGCATTCATAACAACCCGCTATACAATGGATTCCAAAAGCACAGACGCAAGGGAATACCTTTCTAAAAGAGCCGACCTTCTGGGGGCAATCCGGCTGCCAAACAGCGCCTTTAAAGCGAACGCCAATACAGAAGTGGTGTCTGACATCCTGTTCCTGCAAAGGCGCGAATCCGCAGCGGATCAAGCCCCCGAATGGGTACAGACAGGAACAAATGCAGACGGCTTTACCGTAAACAGGTATTTCCTGAATCATCCTGAAATGGTTCTGGGAACGCCTTCTTCCGAAAGCACTCAATATGGCAGGCAGGATTATACGGTTATGCCAATCCCCGGAGCTGATTTTGCAGAGCAGCTTCAGAAGGCGGCGTCCCTTATCCACGGAGCTTACCGGGAAGCCATACCAGAGCCGGACGGAGCTGCCCCGGCTGATATTTTACAGGCGGATGACAGCGTAAAGAACTACTCTTTTACGTTGGCAAACGGTGATGTATATTACCGGGAAAACGTGGACATGAAAAAGCAGGAATTAAACGCAACAGCCGAGAAGCGGGTGAAAGGCATGATAGAACTCCGGGACTGCGTGCATGGTCTGATTCGCCTTCAAATGGATGAGTATATGCCGGACAGCGCAATTAAGGCGAAACAAATGGAGCTGAACCAGTTATATGACGCCTTTACTCGTAAATATGGTTTAATCAACAATCGGGCAAACCGTCTGGCGTTCGATAAAGACTCCAACTACTATCTGCTCTGCTCGCTGGAAATCCTGGACGATGATGGCAACCTGGAGCGTAAAGCGGATATGTTCTCAAAGAGGACTATCAAGCAGCATAAAGCCGTCACCAGCGTGGACACTGCTTCAGAGGCGCTTGTCGTCTCCATCGGGGAGAAAGCCTGCGTCGATCTGCCGCTCATGTCACGGCTGGCTGGGAAAACCGAAGCTGAACTAATCCAGGAGCTGTCCGGCGTTATCTACAAAGACCCGGTAAACGGAAAATGGCAGACCTCAGACGAGTACCTGTCCGGCAATGTGCGGCGGAAACTGCGCCAGGCTCAGAAAGCCGCATCGGAAGACCCTGCATATGAGGTAAATGTCGAAGCCCTAAAAGCCGCCCAGCCCAAAGACCTTGACGCATCGGAAATTGAAGTCCGGCTTGGGGCTACCTGGATTGACAAAGAGTATATCCAGCAGTTCATGCATGAAGTCTTAAATACCCCTGTCTATTTACGGAATAGAATCACCGTTAATTATTCAAAATTTACAGCGGAATGGTGCGTCACATCCAAGAACTCCGCCCCAAGCAATGACGTTGCCGCCTATACCACTTATGGAACTGACCGGGCAAACGCTTATAGAATACTTGAGGATTCTTTAAATCTCCGTGACGTCCGCATTTACGATACCGTGGAAGATGAAGACGGCAAAGAAAAGCGCGTCCTGAACCCAAAGCAGACCACGCTTGCCCAGCAGAAACAGCAGGCGTTAAAAGACGCTTTCAAGGACTGGATTTTTAAAGACCCGGAACGCCGCCAGACACTTGTCCATTACTATAACGAAACCATGAACAACACCCGCCCAAGGGAATATGATGGCTCTCACATTGTATTCTCCGGCATCAACCCGGAAATCCGGCTCCAGCCACATCAGGTCAATGCCATCGCCCATGTGCTTTACGGAGGGAATACCCTGCTGGCGCACGAAGTCGGCGCGGGGAAGACGTTCGAGATGATTGCCGCCGCTATGGAATCCAAACGGCTGGGCTTATGCCACAAATCCATATTCGTCGTCCCAAACCACTTAACCGAACAGACGGCGGCTGAGTTTTTAAGACTGTATCCCGCCGCCAATATCCTTGTCACCACGAAGAAGGACTTTGAAACGGCGAACCGTAAAAAGTTCTGTGCAAGGATAGCAACCAGCGACATTGACGCCGTGATTATCGGGCATTCCCAGTTTGAACGCATCCCCATCAGCAGGGAGCGGCAGGAACGCTTATTGCAGGAACAGATTGGCAACATAACGGCAGGCATCCGTGAAGTGAAAGCCGCTAATGGCGAACGGTTTACTGTCAAGCAGCTGGAACGCACGAAGAAAAGCCTCGAAGCCCGCCTTGAGAAGCTGCAAGCCAATGACCGTAAAGATGACGTGATCTCGTTTGAAGAGTTGGGTGTTGACATGATGTTCGTGGACGAGTCGGACCTATACAAAAACCTTTTCTTATACACAAAAATGCGCAATGTGGCTGGCTTATCCACGGCAGACGCACAGAAAAGCTCCGATATGTTCGCAAAATGCCGCTATCTGGATGAAACCACAGGCGGCAGGGGAATCGTGTTCGCGACCGGAACCCCAATATCGAATAGTATGACAGAAATGTACTCTATCCAAAGGTATTTACAGTATGACCGCCTTCAGGAAATGGGCATGGGACATTTTGATTCGTGGGCTTCCCGGTTCGGAGAAACCACTACGGCATTGGATATAGCGTGCCAGTTATAGGTACATCAAACAAAATACAGGGCAGGAACACACTGGAAAAGGGATTGCAAGATGCAGTCCTTTTTTGATATGGGAAAAGGAGAATATCAGATTATGGCAAACTTAACAAAATATGAAATGGAAACTGTGGTAAATTATAACGCCGGAGAGCAGACGGCAACTGTCTACACAAGGGATAAGTCAGTGATGCGCAAACTGGATCGCCTCGTGGCGGATTATCCTGATAGCTTTACGCTGATAAGTCAAACGGACATCGACAAGACCTATTCCATGCCAAAATCATACATTACTTACCGTAAGCCGAGAACGGTAAGCAACGAGCAGAGGGAACTGGCAAGGCAGAGAATGGCAAAGATAAATTCCAACGATAATTAACATATAAAATGCAGGCATAACGTTTTGCGATTAACAGCAAATGCACAGCAGATATTTTTGTGGGTGTATCCCGTCGCCTGTGCGGTATAAGTGGGGAATTTTATGGAGAAGGTGTTTTATCTCCAAAATCCCCGTTTATTATCGTACAAAAAACAAAATAAAAGGGAAAGAGGGATATTTCTTCATGCTAAACAATGAAAACAAACAAAAAAGCCGCTTAATGAGAGAAAGGAGAGCCAAATAATGGATTTTGAATATTTTTATGGGAAACAGAGCAGTCAGTATGCATTTTACCGCATACCAAAGCAGTTGTTTACGGAAAAACAGTTTGATGCGTTGTCAATCGGGGCAAAACTGCTCTACGGAATGATGATAGACCGTATGGAACTGTCACAGAAAAATGGGTGGATTGATAAGCGTGGAAGGGCATACATATATTTCACAGTTGATGAAGTAAAGGACAGATTTCATTGTGCCAATGACAAGGCTGTGAAGCTGATGAAGGAACTTGACAGTGATAAAGGGATAGGCTTAATTGAAAGCGTAAGGCAGGGATTGGGAAAGCCGAATATTATTTACGTCAAAAACTTTGTAGGCGGTTTACAGGTGTAGAGAATATCTTTTTATGTAAGATAGATAGGAATGAGTGGGATTCCGCCGTAGCAGGCATTGTGGAAATGTCGTATAACTGGCTGTTTATGGGGTTGTGGGTAACTCTGTTTGCAGGATGTGGGAAAGCAGCACTTTGCTTTTCCATGTGCTGTTAACAGCGTTATCCATGACTCCATAGCCTGTTATGCACATTTCCATGATGCAAAGGGAAGGATTTAGGATAGGATTGATATGATTGATTCAGTATGACTATACTCAGTATAGCTAATATCAGTATTGTTACATTCTGATTTTCGGAATTGCAGAAGTTCAAAAACTGGACTTCAAGAACTCCGATAATTGGAAATCAAGAGGTTAAGAAGATAGACTTCAAGAGTTCCGGTTTTCGGAATGCATCGTCATTTCTAAATGGCTAAGCGCTGTTATCACCAAAATTCTTTTGGAGTCGTTCTAAAAATAATTCTGCGGCAGAAGAAAAAATCTGATATTTTTTCCAAATCACGTTCAGACCGGAATCTAGTTTCGGCTCTAAAGGGCGAAAACAAAGACTGCTGTTTTCATCGGTATTTGCTATTTTATCAATCGTAACTGCATAACCAATACCGGCATCTACCATGATTGCCGCATTATAGACAAGGTTAAAGGTAGTGACAATATCCAGCTTGTCAAAATCTTCCCCAAACCATTCAGCAAATTCGTTTTTGCTTCGCTCTTGTGAAATAGCCTGACGGGAACAGATTAGGGGAACATTCAACAAGTCTTCTTTCTGTATGGTAGCTTTTTGTGCCAAAGGACTGTCTTTTCGCATTACGACGCCCCATGTATCTTTTGCGGGAATATTTATATAATCATATTTGGATATGTCCGCAGGCTGAATCAGAATGCCAAAATCCAACAGCCCCTTATCAAGACGCTCGGTAACATCTTCAGAGTTTCCACTGTACAAATGGTAATGAATACCCGGATAATCATTTCGGAGGTCGCACGCAATCTGCGCAATGAGTTTTACTGCGTCTGTTTCCCCTCCGCCGATATAAATTTCTCCGCCAACAATGTTTTCCATGAAATGAAATTCTGCTTCTGTTTTGTCAACCATAGAAATAATTTCTTCCGCACGCTTTCTTAAAATCATGCCTTCGGCGGTCAGTGACATATTGTGACTGCCACGGGTAAACAGTTTCTGCCCCAAGTCATTCTCTAAATCATGAATCTGACGGGAAAGCGTGGGCTGTGTTACATGAAGAAAGTTTGCGGCGTTGGTAATACTGCCTTCTCTGGCGATTGCTAAAAAATAACGAAGAACTCTGATTTCCATAAAATCCTCCACTTTTTTAAATGCTGTATATCTGCTTTTTTCAGTTATTATACCGTTTTGTGATATGCCTGTAAAGCAAAATATGATTTTTGATTTAAGTATTTGCTATTTCATTAGTGCCAATCTATAATCAAAAATACAAGGAGGTGGTCAGGTGGGCGAAATGACAGAACATGAGAAACTGTTACGCAATCTAAATGATGCGGGCTGTGACACTGCTACGATACAAAAATTTTTTCGATTTCAGGAAGAAGGCAGACAACAGGAACAGTACCGGTTATTGTCAGCACACCGTTCATTATTGTTGGAGCAGCTTCATGGCAGCCAGCAGAGGATTGACTGTCTTGATTATCTGATTTACACAATGAAAAAGGAACAGATTCAATCAAAATAATTTCAAATGGAGGTATTTACTATGAACATGACTTTTAACTTTAACAATCCTACAAACTTAATTTTCGGAAGGGGAAAACTGAACGAACTTGCTGCACAGATTAAAGAAAAACGTGTGGCGGGAACGCTTGGAAAGAGGGCGCTGCTATTAATTTCCAACGGAAAATCCACAAAAGTAAATGGTTCTTTTGACAGGGTAGTGGAGCAGTTGAAAGAGGCAGATGTTGAAGTTTCCGTATGCAGCAAGATTATGGAGAATCCGTTAAAAAGCGTTGTGATGGAAGCGGCAGCATTTGCCAGAGAAAAGGAATGTGACTTTATTATGGCTCTTGGCGGTGGCGCGGTGCTGGATTCCGCAATTGCTGTTTCTGCTATGGCAACAAATCCTGGTGATTTATGGGATTATGTCAATGGCGGTACTGGTAAGGGCAAGCCGCTTGTAAATGCCGGACTGCCGATTGTCACGATTGCAACCTCGTCCGGTACAGGTTCGGAGGTCAATTGTTGGGGAGTGATTTCTAATCCAGAAACAAATGAAAAAATCGGTTTCGGGTATCCTGAACTGGTTCCCGTTCTTGCTATTGTAGACCCAGAACTGATGGTTACTGTTCCTCCAAAATATACTGCTTATCAGGGATTTGACGCACTGTTCCACAATACGGAAGTCATGATAAGTAACGGTGTGAATATTTTCAGCGAAGCGATTGCGCTTTCGGCAATTGAAAGCATTGCAAAATATCTGCCCCGTGCCGTAAAAGACGGTAATGATTTGGAGGCTCGTGAGCAGGTAGCCTATGGCAGTACGGTTGCGGGTATTGCTATGCAGCTTACAAGCACAACGGCGCAACATTCAATGGAACACGCCATGAGCGCATATCATCATAATCTGCCTCACGGAGCCGGACTGATTATGATTTCAAAGGCATTTGCAGAGTTCTTTATAGAAAAACACGCCTGTGATGAACAGTTTATTAAAATGGCAAGGGTAATGGGAATTCCAACAGCAGATAAACCAGAGGATTTTGTTACGGCACTGATGCAACTTCAAAAGGACTGTGGCGTGGATGATTTGAAAATGAGTGATTACGGATTTACATCAGATGAGTCCATGACGCTTGCAGTAAATGCACGGGAAACAATGGGTGGATTATTCCTTGCGAATCCCTGTGAAATGACGGATGCGGAATGTTCGGGAATTTTTGATAAATCGTATCGTTAAAAAAGCAGGAGGACTTTTATGAAAACATTGATTGCCTATTTTTCTTACACAGGACATACGAAAGGAATTGCACAGCAGCTTCAGGAATTGACTGGCGGAACATTATTTGAGATTAAGCCCACAGTTCCCTATTCTGATGATTATGACACAACGGAACGTCAGGGACGGAAGGAAACGAAAGAAGGATACCGTCCACTGTTAATGGAAATGCCTGCTGAACCGGCTTACTATGATATTGTTTTGTTAGGAACGCCAAACTGGTTCAATACGGTTGCCCCGCCTGTGGCTTCTTTCTTGGAAAAATATGATATGTCAGATAAAAAGATTGCTCTGTTTTGCACGAATGGCGGTGGTGGTCTTGGGCATACGGAAGCCGATATTCGTACAATCTGTAAGGATGTGGAAGTGCTTGACAGTATTAATATTTATGAGGACGGCGGTTCAGATGCAAAGAGGCAGCTTGTTGAATGGCTAAAAAAGATTGGTATGGTACAGTGATAACTTTGAAGCAAAACAGAACATTTTATCATTCATTGACGGCTATGGTAATACCGATAGCGTTTCAGAATTTAATGACAGCGCTGGTAAGTGCGTCCGATGCCATTATGCTTGGCTTTTTGGAACAGGATGCATTATCAGCAGTGTCGTTGGCAGGGCAGGTGACATTTGTATTTAATCTCTGTGTAACGGTTCTTGTACAGGGAACAACCATGCTGGCAGCACAGTATTGGGGAAAAGGAGAACGTGATACAGTTGAGAGAATACTTGCCCTTGTCCTGCGGTATATGACAGTCGTAGCTGTGATTTTTTTGGCAGGTACATTATTTTTCCCAAACTGGATTATGTCCCTGCTGACAAATGAATCGGCGCTGGTAAGCCGTGGGGCAGCGTATCTTCGGATTGCCGGATTTTCCTATGTGCCGTTGGGATTATCACAGATGTACCTGTGTATCATGAAAAACAGCGGGAAAACAGCGAAAAGCACTGTGATCGGTTCTTCGTCCATGCTATTAAATTTATGCTTAAACACGATATTTATCTTTGGCTTTCTGGGATTGCCGGCTTTGGGGATTCAGGGAGCAGCGCTGGCAACCGTTTTAGCCACAGGAACTCAGTTTGTATGGACAATGATGGAAGCCGGAAAAAGCGACAGCATAAAAATTAGGTTCTCAAACATCATGTCAGTGGATAAAAAAATCAGGCAGGATTTTAACCGCTATACATTGCCGGTGGTGGGAAATTATTTTTTCTGGGGCGGTGGTGTAACTATATTTTCCGTTATTATCGGGCATTTAGGGAATGATGCGGTGGCGGCAAATTCTCTTGCCAACATTGTAAGGAATGTTTTAGGCTGTGTATCCAAAGGCGTGGGAACGGCAGGAGCGATTTTGGTCGGCAACGAGCTTGGGAAAAATCAGATTCGACTGGCAAAGAAATATGCAAAGCACGCAACAGCATTAGCTGGAATTATCGGAGTGATTACCTGCTTTATCCTTTTGTTGATACGTCCGCCGATTTTGTATTTTTCCAATCTGACAGATACAGCTACGGCGTATCTGTCAGGGATGCTTTTTATTTCCAGCTATTATGCGATTGCTGGTTCTATCAATAACATGGTGATTGGCGGGATATTTTGTGCCGGTGGCAAATCAAAATTTGGTTGTATCTGTGATGGGATTGTATTGTGGCTGATTGTAATTCCGACGGCTTCGCTGGCGGCGTTTCATTTTCATCTGCCGGTTTTGGCAGTATATTTTATCATCTGTCTTGATGAATGTATCAAAGTACCTGTAGTGTTCTGGTATTATCGGAAATATACATGGGCGCAGAACTTGACAAAATAAATTATGGAAAGGATAAAGAAAAAATGAAAAGATTTTTGACATTCATTATATGTAGCATGATTTTATGTACATTAACAGCTTGTGGTGCGGAATCTGGACAGGAAAATAGTGTACAGGATAATTTAGCTGCAAATACACAGGAAAGTACAAAGACAGAAGAAATGGGTACAGGTATTTCTTCTGAAATTACAACGGAAACAGATACCGGTGTTGCAGAAAACCTGACAGAGCCGGATGGAGGGCAAAAAACACTGGTGGTTTATTTTTCGGTGCCGGAAACCACAAAGCCGGATAATATGAATGCAGAAGAAGAATACAGTACAGTTGTTATTAATGGGGAAGTGTTAGGGAATACCCAGTATGTAGCTTATGTAATTCAGGAAAATACAAATGCGGATCTGTTTCGTATTGAACCTGTTACACCATATCCTATGAACCATGCGGAATTAGAGGAAATTGCCACGCAGGAAAAGAGAGAGAACGCATATCCTGAAATTTCTGCACAAGTGGACAGCATGGAACAGTACGACACGGTATTTATCGGTTATCCAAACTGGTATTCTGATATGCCCCGTATTTTATATTCGTTTTTTAATGATTATGACTTATCTGGTAAAACCGTCATTCCGTTTGTTACCTCCGGCGGGAGCGGTTTTTCCAACACAATCAGCACGATTGAGGAATTGGAGCCTGAGGCGGATGTTATTACGGATGGATTTTCTGTATCAAGGAATACAGTGCAGGATGCGGAGAATGACATTATAGAATGGCTGAAAAAGATAGGATATTAGGAAGATGGGGGCGGCAGTATGAAAGGAAAAAATAAGCCTAAAATGATTACAGACGTTTTGATGACAATGGTACTGTTGCTTCTTATGACTTATTCCCTCATCGGGGAAACGTGGCATGAAATATTGGGAATGATAATGCTTTTGCTGTTTTTGCTGCATCAGATATTATATTGGCGATGGTATGCCAGTATTGTAAACGGGCGTTATCATAAGCTGCGCATATTTATGACTGGCATTGATTTTGTGCTGCTTTTATTGATGATTCTTCAAATGGTCAGCGGTATTTTACTGTCGAAGCACTTGTTTTCATTCTATGGATTGAAAAGCAACATTACGAAAATACGCCTGATTCATTTGGCAGTTCCTTATTGGATGTTTTTAGTAGCGTCCCTGCATTTAGGCTTCCATTGGAAAAGGGTATTGATGTATCTGAAAAAAATGGCTGCACTTGAAAATATCTGTTGGGGGTTACGGCTTATCGTATATATAGTTTCAGGATACGGAATTTATGCGTTGTGGAAGCGCCAGTTTTTTCAGTATATGTTTCTGCAAATACAATATGTATTTTTAGATTTTAATGAACCAATCCAGTTTTTTATAATGGATTATTTGGCGATAATGGTTCTTTTTACAATTATGGGAAAAGGCTTGAGCGATGTGTTATCAGAAAATAAAAGCATTAAGACGAATGGAGGAAACGAATGACATTTTACAAAAAAGCTATACTTGTGACCGGCATACTGTCACTGATGTTTGGATTGTCAGGCTGTGGGGCATCGGAAAACGTGCAAGAGAAAGTGAACGATAATGAAGCAAACAATATTGTGGAAAGTGGGAGTTATGGAAAGGAAAATGGAGATGCGCTTATGACGGACATATCATTTGATTTTGAAAATAAAAGGGTATTGCTAAACAGCGGATACTATATGCCCATTGTCGGACTTGGAACATATGCGCTGTCAGATGATACGTGCATTAATTCTGTGGAGGCGTTGCTTGAAAATGGAGGACGGCTGATTGACACCGCTTCATTCTATGGAACAGAGAAAAGCGTAGGAGAGGCAGTCCGTAATAGTAATGTGCCGAGAGAAGAAATCTTTGTTACGACAAAATTATATCCGAATCAGTTTGGTAATGCTGCCAAGGCAATTGATGAAGCATTGGAAACATTGGATATAGAGTATATTGACCTAATGCTGTTGCACCACCCGGGCAAAGGTGATGTAGAGGCATATAAAGCTTTGGAACAGGCTGTAAAAGATGGTAAAATACATTCCATTGGTCTGTCAAACTGGTATGTAGAAGAATTAGAGGAGTTTCTGCTGCAAATCACAATTACGCCGGCTGTGGTACAGAATGAGATACACCCATATTATCAGGAAAATGACGTTATTCCATATATTCAGAATTTAGGTATTGTAGTGGAAGGGTGGTTTCCGTTTGGAGGCAGAGGACACACCGCAGAACTGCTTGGTGATGAAGTGATTTTGTCCATTGCAGAAACACATCATGTAACTTCGGCACAGGTAATTTTGCGCTGGAATTTGCAGAAAGGTGTTGTTGTGATACCCGGTTCAGGCAATCCCGAACATATCAAGGAAAATTTGGATATTTTTGGTTTTGAACTGACAGATGATGAGATGGAGCAAATCAATAGACTGGATAGAAATGAGAAACATGAATGGTATTAATAAAAAGAAATATTTTGGCAAACAACATTGCTGTGTGGAATGAAACATTTTTTGATAGTTTATCTATTTGGTGTAAGTTAAGTTTTGTTTGCATTAAGCTGTCAAACGCTTAGATTGGCAGCATAAAAGAATGAATGGAAGTTATATAAATTCGGTATAGTGGAAGGCAGAAAAAGATAGCCGTTCAAACTTACTTTGATGTACTGCAATGGAGTTAAAATCTATCATGCAGTACATTTTTTGTTTTCAAAATTGTAACGTTTTTGTTATGCAAGGGGGTTAGGGGGATTTTCCCCTTATGAGCAATTTTTACGGATTTTCCCTTGTGGAAAATTTGTAAAAAAACTGTCTGTGGACGTCCACAGGCAGTGCTTGCTATTTCGTCATGCGTATATACGCAAGCAGTGCTTGCTATTACGCCCTGTGTCATGACACAGGAAGTGCTTGCTGTTTCAGTATGGACAGTAAGCAGGGATTAGTCTATAAGGTAGTTTCTATGATAAGGTGCTAAAACTTCATATGGATATTGCCGTTCGATTTTGCTAAAAAATTTTTGAAAAAGTTTTTTAAATAGGAAGGTTTTTTACATATTTACCATTTAGAATATAACTGGGGCTGAGTGGAAGGAGGGAGTGACAATGACCGCCGCAGACCGCAGATTAGAAATTATCAGAATTCTTGTGGTCAGCGGTCATACTACATCAAAGGAGCTGGCACAGGAATTTGGTGTTACAAGGCGTACAATTTTGCATGATGTTTCAGTCCTCTCATATGGGTATCCCGTATACACAAAGCCGGGGGAAGGAGGGGAATTTTTATCATGGATAGTTATAAACCATATAATAACACACTCACTCCCGTAGAGCAGGAAAGGCTCAAAAAAATGTATGATGCGGCAGAGGGGGAAGATAAAAAAATCCTCGAACGTGTTCTGCGGAAGTACGGAGCGCGAGCTGGTGGGCATGTACCTCTCGGCCAATCCACTCGACCCCTATTGGCTCGAGGTCAGATATGGCGTGGGGTGTACGGCGGCAGAGAAAAACGAAATTGAGACTCCGACCCAGACCGTGACCTTTGCCGGGCTCATAAGTTCGGTCGAAGAACGTACCTTGCAGAGCGGCAGCAAGATGACGATTATTAAAATCGAAGATTACTCGGGTACTACCGAAATCACGCTGTTCGACAAGCAACGTGCCGAATTTGACCGCCTGTGCAAAAACGGCCAGGCTGTCTTCGTTGCCGGGGCCTTCCGCGAAATCCGCAATAGGAACACAGGCGCGGTGTCGGTACGCTTTAATGTCGACCGCATACTCGACCTCAACGACCTCATCGGCAAACTTGTCGATGATATCACTATTACCGTCGACCCCGACCAGATTATATTACTGTCGGATGTTCTCGACGAGGAAGACAAGGCGTACAAGGCATATAAAAAGAAAAACGACCGTTCGCCGGCCAATACCGTGCCGGTGAATATCGATGTATATTCGTCGGAGCATAACCGCAAGATACACTTTTCGAGCTCGCTCCACCTGCCCCTGTCGCGTGATTTTCTCGACGGGCTCGACAAGCAGGGTATAGCATTTAATGTAAATCGAAAAACTCTAAGTTAAAAACTAAATACAAAGATGGAATTTACCGATTCAAACGTCAAAGAACTCATAGCCAGCGGCAAGCCCGTTGTAGTAGATTTTTGGGCAACCTGGTGCGGTCCCTGCGTAGCCATGGCCCCCATTGTCGAAGAGGTTGCGAAAGAATACGAAGGCCGCGCTATAGTAGGCAAATATAACTGCGACGACAACAGCGATTTCGCTACCGAGTGCGGTATCCGCAGTCTTCCCACACTGCTGTTCTTCAAGGATGGCAAGAAGACCGACCTGCGCCTTGTCGGTGGTCAGAAAGCCGATGCTATACGTGCGAAAATTGACCAGCTTTTAGAGCTGTAAATGAAAAATATCTATACCCCTGCAGATATAGAGCGCATCACCGAGGCCACCATCGGTACCCTCGACGATATATCGCG
>CAJUOE010000033.1 GCA_910587895.1 uncultured Lachnospiraceae bacterium | reverse complement strand
TCTAATCCATCTTCTGGAGAATTACAAGACTTAAAATTAGAAAATGGAAAAGAAGTATATACACAAGTAACAGAATTAGTAGAAAAATGGGGGGAAGATGGTAAATCCTTCTTTTCAGGCGCTATTTGTGGCAGGTGGGATAGGGCGACTGCCCGGAATGAGGAAACCGAAGGTTTCTGAGTAAGCACTGCGGATTGCATGTGCGAAGTTGATAGGGCGACTGCCCGGAACGAGGAAACTGAAGGTTTCTGAGTATTGGGCATGAGGAGGGACCCGCGTAGCGGGAGGAGCCCTGATGCCTCGTGGAGGAGCCAGTGAAGAAAATTGGCACAATCCCCTGATACCTAAAAATGGAGGTTATAGTATGAAAGGACAGTTAGAAACACCATATGGAAAAGTGTTGATTAATACAGATGTGATTGCAACTTATGCAGGATCCGTAGCGGTAGAGTGTTTTGGAATTGTAGGAATGGCTGCCGTAAATGTCAAAGATGGCCTTGTAAGGCTTTTGAAACGTGATTATCTGAACCACGGAATCAATGTCAGCCTCAAGGATAACAGAATTTGTCTGGATTTCCATGTCATTGTTTCTTATGGAGTAAGTATTTCCACTGTTTCTGATAACTTAATCAGTACGGTGAAATATCAGGTAGAGGAATTTACCGGTATGAAAATCGATAAAATCAACATCTTCGTAGAAGGTGTGAGAGTGATTGATTAAGGAGGACGTAGAAGTGGCGATTACGACAATAGATGCCCCTGTGCTTGCAAAAATGTTTCTGGCAGGTGCAAAGAATCTTGAAACAAAAAAAGAATGGATTAATGAGTTGAATGTATTCCCGGTGCCGGATGGAGACACGGGAACTAACATGACGATGACAATCATGTCGGCGGCGACCGAGGTAAGCAACCTGGGCGCGAATCCCAGCATGGCGGATCTGGCAAAAGCAATCTCTTCCGGTTCCCTCAGGGGCGCCAGAGGTAATTCCGGTGTTATTTTGTCCCAGCTATTCCGTGGGTTTACAAGGGAAATCCGCGAACATGACGAATTAGATACCGTTGTTTTGAGCGACGCGTTTCAGCGGGCGGTAGAGACTGCGTACAAGGCAGTCATGAAACCGAAAGAGGGAACAATCCTTACCGTTGCCAAAGGCGCGGCAGACCGGGCAATGGAGATGATCGGCGAGACCGAGGACCTGACCGTTTTTCTGGATGAGGTCATCAAATATGCAGTTGAGGTACTTGACAGGACGCCGGAGATGCTTCCGGTATTGAAAGAAGCTGGCGTTGTGGATTCCGGCGGACAGGGACTTGTCACAGTATTGCAGGGCGCTTATGACGCACTGATGGGCAAGGAGATTGATTATACGATTGAAACGTCCGCAGCAGGCGGAGTGGTAAAGATTTCCGAACAGGCCCAGCAGGATATTAAATTTGGATATTGTACGGAATTTATCATTGTGCTCAATCAGCCTTTGGAGCAGAAACAGGAATTGGACTTTAAGGCTTTTCTTGATTCCATCGGAGATTCGATTGTAGTGGTGGCTGACGACGAGATTACGAAGGTTCATGTACATACCAATGACCCTGGACTTGCCATTCAGCGTGCATTGACGTACGGATCCTTAAGTAAGATCAAGATTGACAATATGCGTGAGGAACATCAGGAGAAACTCATCAAAGACGCGCAGAAAGTAGCGGCGCAGCAGAAAGAAGAGGACAACGAGCGGCGCGTCAGACAGGACCGCATGGCAGAGAAAGAGCAGAAACCCAAAAAGGACATGGGATTTGTCTCTGTTTCCATCGGTGAGGGCATCAACGAGATTTTTAAAGGATTAGGCGCGGACTATATCATTGCCGGGGGGCAGACCATGAACCCCAGCACGGAGGATGTGCTGAATGCGATTGAGGAAGTGAATGCCGATAATATTTTTATTCTTCCGAACAATAAGAATATCATTCTTGCGGCAAATCAGGCGGCATCACTGATAGAGGAGAAGAATATTTTTGTGATTCCTACAAAGACCGTGCCTCAGGGAATTACGGCGTTAATCAATTTTATGCCGGACAGTTCTGCCCAGGAGAATGCAAAGCGCATGACGGAGGAACTTTCCAATGTCAAGAGCGGACAGGTGACGTATGCGGTGCGCGACACTTTGCTTGATGGAAAATCCATCAAACAGGGGGATTATATGGGACTTGGCGACGGCACGATTCTTTCGGTTGGCAGTGATATGGAAACGGTTACCAAGGAAATGATTGCTGAGATGGTGGATGAAGATTCTGCGATCATCAGCGTATATTATGGAGAGGAAGTAGAAGAGGCCGCAGCAGAAAAGCTGGGCGCAGATCTGGAAGAACAGTTTGAGGACTGCGAGGTTGAGGTGCATTTCGGCGGACAGCCCATTTATTATTATGTCATCTCAGTAGAATAGAATTTACAATATAAAGGAGCTACCCCATGGAAAAATCATCTGGTATTGGAACATTGAAGGGGATTGGCGCGAAAACAGAACAGTTATTTCACAATCTGGGAGTATACACCATCGGTGATATACTCCTTCATTATCCCAAAGATTATGATAAACTACCGCCAATTACGCCTTTGGAGGAAATTTCCTCGTGTCTGGAAACTACGGCGGCAATTGCGGTGCGGATTGACAAGGCGCCGTTCGTGCGTGCAGGCAGGAATATGCAGGTCACCAGCCTTGCGGTTAAGGCGCAGGATGTAAAAGCAGAGTTCGTCTGGTTTCGGATGCCTTACTTAAGGAATACCCTCAAAGTCGGGGAATGGTTTGTGTTTCTTGGGAAGGTGGCGCAGAAGGGAACGGTTTTCCATATGGAGCAGCCACAGATTTACACCCCTGAGAAATACGAATCTATGCAAAACTGCCTGTGGCCGAGTTATCCGTTGACAGCAGGGCTTAAGAAGAACAGGCTTTCCCAGACGATCCGCCAGGCGTTGGAAGAGCTGGACTTGTCGGTGGACTATCTTCCAGAGGAGGTTCGGGCAAGGCATGGGCTTGCAGAGTATAATTATGCGCTAGAGAATATTCATTTCCCGGAAAATGAGACTGCACTGGAGCAGGCAAGGAAACGGCTTGTATTTGATGAGTTTTTCAAGTTTATACTTGCCGCCGGGATGCAGAAAGAGCAGATGGAGGAAGTACCCAATTCCTTTGTGTTTCCACCTTTACATATGGAAACAGAAAATCCGGATGCAAAGAAACAGGAGAAAGCGTGGGCGGATCTTGTGATGGAAGAACTTCCCTTTTGCCTGACAGAGGCGCAGAAACGGACGCTGCTGGAAATCAGGCAGGATTTGCGGGGACGAAAAGTCATGCAGCGTCTTGTGCAGGGGGATGTAGGCTCCGGAAAGACCATCATCGCGTTTCTGTCCATGTTGGACGCGGCGCAGGCGGGTTACCAATCTGCATTGATGGCGCCGACGGAAGTGCTTGCCATGCAGCATTATCAGACGTTTACGGAATTATTTGAGAGGTATGGGCTGAAAATTCCGGTCATACTTCTGACCGGCTCGCTGACGGCAAAAGAAAAACGCCATGTCTATGAACGGATGCAGCTTTATCACAATGCCATGATTATTGGAACCCATGCGCTGATTCAGGAGCGCGCCTTGTATGATAATCTGGCATTGGTGATCACGGACGAGCAGCACCGGTTTGGCGTGAAACAGAGGGAGACGCTGTTTTTAAAAGGTTCCCAGCCGCATGTTCTGGTGATGAGCGCTACGCCGATTCCCCGGACGCTGGCAATCATCCTCTATGGGGATCTGGACATTTCCGTGATTGACGAAGTCCCTGCCAGGCGTCTTCCGATCAAGAGCTGCGTGGTGGGGAAAAAGTCGCGCAATACCTCGTATGAATTTCTGCGAAAAGAGATTGCAAAGGGACGCCAGGCATATGTGATCTGTCCGCTGGTGGAAGAGAGTGAAGGACTTGAGGCGGAGAACGTGACGGACTATGCAGAAAAAATAAAACAGGAAATGCCAGGGAATGTGGTGGTGGAATGTCTGCACGGCAAAATGAAGTCCGGCAGGAAAAACCTGATCATGGAGCAGTTTGCACGCAATGAGATTCAGGTGCTGGTGTCCACCACAGTAATTGAGGTGGGCGTGAACGTGCCGAATGCCACTGTCATGATGATTGAGGATGCGCAGCGGTTCGGGCTTGCCCAGCTCCACCAGCTGCGAGGCAGGGTAGGCAGGGGGGAGGAGCAGTCGTATTGCATTATGGTAAATACGACCGATTCCGATAAGGCGAAGAAACGACTGGAAATATTGAATAAATCAAACGATGGGTTTTTCATTGCAGGCGAGGATTTAAAACTGCGGGGGCCGGGAGATTTCTTCGGCATCCGCCAGAGCGGGCTTTTGGAATTCCGTCTGGGGGACATTTACCAGAATGCGGACCTGTTAAAGCTTGCTTCAGAGGAAGCGCATCTGCTATTGGAGGAAGACCGCAAGCTGGAACGCCCGGAACATGAAAAAATCCGCGCAGAAATCAGCACATACCTGAACCGTCAGGCGGAGATTGTGAATTTGTAAGGACATGATTTTAATTTGGAATAAGGAAGGGGAGATGCCGCTTTGCATCTCCCCTTCCGGATACGGCGGCAAATTACTTGCCAGCCATCTGTCTTTCCTGGGCTTCGATCATTTTCTTCACCATATAGCCACCTACAGAACCATTCTGTCTGGAGGTTAAGTCTCCGTTATAGCCGTCTTTCAAAGGAACTCCAATTTCATTTGCAACTTCATATTTGAACTTGTCCAATGCACTTTTTGCCTCTTTAACAACTGCTTTGTTAGATGAATTTGACATATCGTTTCCCTCCTGTTGTCTTTGGTATCACATGCAGCACATATTTGCGCGGCATGTAAATGTTGCAGCCTTGTTGGCTACGGTGATATTATATGCAGTGAAAAGAGGATTAGACATGAAGTTCTTTCCGTATTTTACAGAATCTGGCAATTAAAAAACAATTCAATCCGACAACAGTGTGAGGCCGCTGACGTCCGGCGTGGCAACGAGGGAATAGTTTGTATAATATACGACAAATCCCGGCTTGCTGCCGTTCGGTTTCTTTACATTTTTCTTTTCCAGGTAATCAATTTCAACCTTGTCGTTTTCCCGTCCTTTGGAATAGTAGGCGGCTAGCCTTCCCGCCTCCTCGAACGCGCGGTCGGGGAGTTCCTCTCCGTTGGTCTTTACTACCACGTGGGAGCCCGGAATTCCCTTGGCGTGAAACCACCAGTCACTGCCGGTGGCAAACTTAAAGGTCAGTTCATCGTTCTGGAAATTATTTTTTCCAATATAAATATGGAACCCGTCTGTGGACAGGTAATGGAACGGCTTGCTCTTGATTTTTTCTTTTTTGCCGGTATGCTTTTTCTTAATGTAGCCGAATTGTGTCAGCTCCTGTTTGATTTGCGTTAAGTCGTCTTCAGATATAGCTATGTCCAGAGAAGCAGAAATGGATTCCAGATGTTCCATTTCTTCCTGTGTCTCCTTGATTAACTCTGTCAATGCCTCATAGGTGCGCTTTAATTTGTTGTAACGGTCAAAATATTTCTGCGCGTTTTCCAGGGGCGTAAGCTGCGTATCAAGTGGAATGGTAATCTCCTCGTTGGTGTAATAGTTTAAGGCCGTAAGGCTCTTTGCGCCCTCCGCAAGGCCATAACCATAAGTGTTGATGAGTTCGCCGTATACCTTGTATTTATCGCGCTTATCTGTGTCTTTTAGCTGTTTGAGCTGCAAGTCATATTTCTTGCGGCTGCGCTCCAAAACCGTGTTTACGACTTTGCGCAAATCCACGGATTTCTGGCGTATGCGCGTATAAATATCCTTGTCCGCATAGAAAGTTTCCAGTACCTGGGAAATAGCATCATATTCCGTGACGTCCATTTCCGCATACTGCGTCAAAGATACGGCGGCAAATTCGACGGGCTGTTTTCCATTCTTGATGATGTTGGGGGCAAACCTGCCTTCCCGCACATCCTCCATCAGCCAGTCAAAATGATGGTACAGGTGCAGCCGTTCTTCCTCGGATACAGCTGCCGTGGGGCGTTCCCCTTCAAGACCTGCGCGGTGGCAAAGCTCGGAGGCAATCACAGGGCTGATGCCGGTATAAGTCGTATAGATGCTTTTTGCAAGATTCTGCGGCTTGGAAAATACTTTGTCCAGAAATTCCGCCTGGGAAGTTTCCAGCGGATTGTATTTCTCCTGTGTTTCTGGGATGAAATACATCCGGCCGGGGAGAACCTCGCGGACAGAGCTGATCTGGGCCGGAATATGCTTGATGCTGTCAATGATTTTTCCTTCCTCATCACAGAAAATAATGTTGCTGTGCTTGCCCATAATTTCTATGATCAGCCGTTTGTGGCAGAGGTCGCCCAGTTCGTTCAAATGTTCAATCTCAAAGTTGATGATGCGTTCCATGTGCGGCTGCGTAATCTTCGTAATCCTTCCGTTTGCGATATGCTTGCGGAGGAGCATACAGAAATTGGGTGCCGTCATGGGGCTTGGCTTGTTCGTTTTTGTCAAGTAGATGAGTGGAAGCGATGCGCTGGCAGACAAAAGCAGGCGCACTTGTCCGCTGTTTCCCTTGATTGTCAGCAGGAGCTCGTCATTTTCCGGCTGTGCAATTTTGCTGATTCTTCCATTTAATATATGTTCATTTAATTCCTTTGCAAGGTTTGCGATTACAATTCCGTCAAAAGCCATCTGTTTTCTCCTTTCCTGGATGCTGCTTTTTCGTGGCTGGTTCTTAGTATATACCAATTTGATAAAATAGGGAACTGAAAAAATTTAAAATTGCTTATTTTATGTAGAGAATAGGAAGGGCTGTTCCATTTTGTGACAGGTACTTTTGATAAGGTAATTTTAATCTGCGAGCAGCAATCATACAAAGGCATTATGTACAAAAAAAGGCGGATTTTTCCATATAATTATGACAACACTTTAGCATATTAGCAAATTATCTTAAGAAATTCTTAAGGTTGTTGACGTACTCCGGCACAAGTGCTACGCTGTCACTGAGAGGAGGGTGTAAAATTTTTCCAGCCCGCAGTGCCGGGCAGGGAGCTGCGGCCAATTAAAGAGGCTGTGGATTATGGCACACAAAAATAAATAATTCAGGAAAAGGGGAAACAAATGAAGAAAAAGAAAGTCTTATGCTTATTATGTGCAGCAGCAGTCATGCTCACATCTATTCCGTATGCGCCAATGCAGGCATACGCGTCACAGGCCAGCCAGGCAGAAACGCAATCAGGAGCCAGCCAGGCAGAACCGCAAGCAGGTGGGAACCAGCCTGGGACAGGCGAAGAATCCACGGAAAACATCTGGGAGGACGAGACCGGGCTCTACGAGATCCTCGAGCAGGACGGACAGGGAAGGGAGCTCGTCGCAAGGAGCGGCAATGTTTACCTCACCACTGAGTATAACGACGCCCATAACACGGTCACCCAATACTGCTCCGAAGGCCCGCTGGAAGGGGGCAACTACGACAGGAAGACCACCACGCAGCAAATAGAGGAAAACGAATTCCACAGCACGACCGTCGTCACTACGGAGACGGCATCCGGCACGACCGTCGAGGAATACGACAGCGACGACAACCTCACGAGATCCGTATCTGAGACAGGCGAAGTTGCCGTAAATTATTATGAAAATGGGAACCTGGTGAAGGCCATACAGCCCTACACGGGCACGGCTGAGGACGCCCTCCGCACGTCCACCTATGAATACGACGCATCCGGCAACCTTACCGCCGAATGCACCCCCGCGGCACAGAACGGGGATGGCAGCATCAGCTACGCCCGGCAGGAATATGAATATGACGCGGAAGGGAACATGGCCTCCTACCGGAAGGCGGTCAACGCCCCCGGGGAGCCCCAGGCATACGCCCGCACGGACTACGCCTACGACGAAAATGGGAACCTCGCGATGACGACCGAATACGACACGGACGGCAGCGTGCTCGCCATTGCCCAATACTACTATGACGAAGAAGGCAACAAGCTCCGCCAGTACACCGGGCTCACGTCGCCGTTGACAATCACCGGTCTGGATCAGGTAACCCCCGGGGCGGACACGGACTACCAGGTGACTGCCTATGAATACAAGGACGGGCAGTTAGTGAAGGAGACAGACCCCGAGGGCAGGAGCATTAGCTATTGCTACGGCGAAAACGGGATGCTTGCGGAAAGCACGGACAAGGACGGGACACGGCATATATACACTTACCGTGAAGGAATTTACCGTGAATCCGAGAAGGTATATTACCCGGGGAACGGGACGGACACCCCTGACGAGACCATCGAGTACATACAGGAAGAGGAGGGTGACGGCAGCCCGGGGATGCTCACCGAGATCCGCGACAACGGGCAGTCCACGCAGTATGGCTATGACGAGAACGCGTCGCTCATCCGGGAGACGGACGCGAACGGCAACACCGTCACCTATGAATATGACAATGACCAGAACATCACCGCCATATCCGTGGAAAGTGCGGATGGCAGCAAGCTCGGGGAGAAAAAACGCGATAATTTAGCAAACGCAGCAAATGCTACAACCGCTAATCGCAGGGTAGCAAATCTACCTGATAATGATACTGATAATGAATATGATACTGAGTATGAGAATGAGGATGAATATATAGCGCAACCAACACAGCAGCAACCACCGAAAAAGCGCGGGAGGCCGAAAAAGGCAACGGTGCCAAAGGTGGAATACGCTGAGTTCGTGTCCATGACTGAGGAGGAACACCAAAAGCTCATTGACCAATACGGCCCGGAAATGACGGCCCGATTTATTGAGGAGCTGGACAATTACAAGGGCAGCAGCGGCAAGATGTACAAGAGCGATTATCGGGCAATTCTGAAATGGGTGGTAAAAAAAGTGACTGAGGAATCTGGCCGGGACAGCCGCACAGGGGGTAGCACAGGCGGTAGTAGCACCTTTGACCCGGTGGCGAACTGGAAGCCGTCAACAGGATTTTGGCGAGATCATAGCC
>CAJUOE010000032.1 GCA_910587895.1 uncultured Lachnospiraceae bacterium | reverse complement strand
AGGGGGTGGCAAATTTCTGGGACAGATACCGCATACTGGCGGCCAGTTCGCCGTCGGGTCCACCGAACTGGGAGATGATGGCCTGTGCCAGTTGGGCGTTGGGTTCCTTGATATTTACAGGAAATTGCAGTCTGCGTTCATAACTCCACATAGATTAACACTCTCCTTCCCATGGAAGAGGAGCGGCGCCCCATCTCCATTCTTTGTTTGATTCCGCCAGATCCTTGGTGAGAGGGAAATGCCTCATGGAAAAATCCCGGCTCATCTTGTTCTTGATTCTGGCATAGTGGTTGAAGTATTCCATGGCCTCCTGGTCAAAGGGGTGGGTGTCCAGATACAGGGTCAGATCCACCAGCACAAAGTCCACGATGCTGATATCGTTTAGCATACGCATTCCTTCCTGACTCAGCATTTCACACATCTCCTTCCTGTAAACGGTTTATTCAGCTCCGGAAAGATGGTCCCATCGCGGAAACCCTCTTCCAGATTGTCACAGATTTTGTTAAACTGTTGCCAGGGCACATAGGCCATGCCCACCGGAAATTTATCACAGTTGCCGTCAAAGCCAAAATCTTTCATGGTACTCCTTTCATATTTTGCAGGGTTGGTTGATATTATTGTATGATGCGGAGAAATATTTGTGCAGGGCTATTGACCGTGGGCTTTTAGATAGTTTATAATAAATAACCGAACCGGACGGCAGATGAAACGGTATAGGAGGAGGGCATGAGATGAGTGAAACAAAACAGATAAACGGCAGTATCTGGCACAGTATCAGCACCAGCCGGATCAAGCCCACGGATTTTATCTGTGTGATCGAGATTTCAAAGGGAAGCAAAAATAAATATGAGCTGGACAAAGAGACGGGTTTTCTGATTCTGGACAGGATCCTGCACACCTCCACCCACTATCCGGCCAATTATGGCTTTATCCCCCGTACATACGGCGACGACGGCGATCCTCTGGACGTGCTGCTTTTGTGTTCCGAGTCGGTGCAGCCCCTGACATTGGTGCGGGCCTATCCCATCGGCGTGATCTCCATGCTGGATAACGGCAAGAATGATGAGAAGATCATCGCGGTGCCATTCAACGATCCCAACTACAACGGCTATCGGGACATTGCCGAGCTGCCGCCCCATCTGATGGAGGAGATCCGGCATTTCTTTACCGTGTATAAGGCGCTGGAAAAAAAGACCACAGCCGTGAACGAGCAAGGGGGAAAAGAAGAGGCGGTTCAGGTCATAGAGAAGTGCCTGAACAACTATATAGATACCTTTGTAAAGGGTTGGTGAAAACAGGCAAGATGTGGACAGGCTTTCCGGGTATTAAACGGCAAGGCCTGTTTTTGCGTGAATGCGGCAACTTCCGGTTGCATACCCTGGAAAAAATTGTACGTCCAGGTTGGTTTTCATCGTCGGGATTAAATGGTATACTTATATCATATGATGTTGGGGTCAAAACCATAAATAAATTTGCCCCTATTCCTATAGTACCTTGAAAAATTCATATTTTGTGGTATATCGCCGAACTTTTGGGCATATATGCCGGGTATTCGCTGCCTTGTTTTATGCAAGTACTGGATTTTGGGCATAATGTCCTAAGCCCTTCACATAATTGAAGAGTTTTCGGAAATTCAACGCTGCTATTTTGGATCCAAAAAAGAACTTGCCACGCTGTTTCCCACGGGGAATCTTTTCCAAATGGTAATTCTTACGGATATTTGACGGAACAGTTTCCACTCCATTTCGGAGTCTTGCGTAATTTTTGAATTCTTCGCTGTCCATGTTCCGCTGGATTTTCGCACGTTCATGTGCTGCTTTGGATGTTACTATTTTTGCAACCTTCTTAAATATTTTTGGCTTGCATTGATCCTGATACGGACAGCCGGCACACTGTTCATGCAGAAAGGAAACGGCACACTGATTGCTTTGTTTCATATAAGAACAGCTTTTGGGCGCATGGCCGGCTGGACATCGGAGGACTTTTGTTCCTTCTTCGTTGAATGCAAAATCAGCAAGGATATCCGGAGCCGGTTTCCCTGTCAGGCTTGTGGTAATCAGTTCTACGTTTTTATCATCTGCAAGCTGCGTGTTTCCTGTTCCGCTGTATGCTCCATCCGCAACGATAACAGTCCGTTCTTCTTGTTTATCCATCTGCTCAAGATGCTCCTGGATAAACTGGCTGTCACCATGGTTGTTTTGCTCATACTGGTATTCTGTTACAACCGAACCATTGGCTCCAACGGATTCTTCAAGATTGGCAGCATATCCCCGGTGCTCTTTTCCTGCTTTGCTCCGAAAAGTCGCTTCGGGATCGGAGGGATTCTGCATCATGGATGATTTCATGCCGCCGTCTTCTTTTGTGCGGAGTCTGCGGTTTCCATTTTCAACAATGGTCTGCTCTGACAGGCATCTGACAAACAGATCATACTCTGTTGAATCATTGTAACCAGACTCACACAAGGCAACAAGTTTATCTGCATCCGTTAAGAGTTGCTTCATGCGCTCATCTGCATCGGTACTGCGCTGATGATAAATCACTCTGTTAAAATCGTTAGGATTGATATAGTGTTTTAAATCGTCAGACAGAGCAGAATCATTGATTTTATCCACATACACCGCCAGCTTTGCGATGCAGGTGTATATCAGTTCCATCCGGCTGAGTTTGCGGATGTTGGATTCGATCATCATGGAATCCATACGTCTGACTTTACCGCTGATCCCCATCAGTTTTGCAATGGAAGCGCTTAAATCTTTCACACAATCGTGGTAGAGATCCTTGTTGTGTAGTGTTTCATAATCATAACACCGCTTACGGAAACGGCTTAAGGTCTTGTCACTCAAAGGCTGTTCTTCAAAACTTGTTGTATGCAGTGCGTACTGAATCCGAAAATCCAGCATAAGATTTTCAACCATTTCATCATCAGAATAATCAAAAAGTTCTTTGATAATGAGTGCACCAACAATCACATTAACCGGAGAATTCGGTCTGGATGCCTTATCACTGTATAAGACAGAAAAACGCTTTTCATCAATGGCAGGAAATATTTCATCGGCAAATACTTTTGCCCATGATTTTTCCAGTACTTCTTGTTCTCTGGTGGTTAATCCAGAAAAGCTATCTGTAAATGACATTTGCTGGTAAGAGTTTTCTTTGAATGACATAGAGATTACCTTCTTTCCCAAGCTACACTGTAGCTTTGATACCTCTATTATACAGCAAATAAACTATTTAGGCTTGTATTTACTACAAAATATATGAACTTTTCAAGGTACTATAGCGGGGCTTTTGACCCCAACATCATTATTAATATTGTGTGGACGGCGTTTTTCATGGACGGTGATTTTGTGCTGATGGCATTTTTGCGTGGATGGCATTTTTTGTGTGGACGCGGTTTTGTATTGACGTTGATTCTCTGTAGGCAGTTATTTTGAGACAGCAGATTATACCGGGGATGAGATGGCGTCAATATTCTGTAAAACATACACCCTAAGTTGATTATATATTGGCTTAGGGTGTTTTTCTTTGGCTTAATACATGGGTTATGTGCTTTTTTTATGCTGTATTGACCAATTGTAAAACTCTCCCTGCGAGTGGCGATTTCACAGCCGGTTACTGGGAAACGGTGAACAGGGCGTAGAAGTATTCTTTTCTGGCCATCAGTTCGTCAAAGGTGCCGGTTTCCGCGATGTGGCCGTTTTTGAGGACGAGGATGCCGTCGTAACGGCGCAGCAGGCTTTCCTCCAGGGTGTGCGTCACGACGATGCGGGTGATGCCGCCTAAGTCAAGGATATCGTTGGAGACCTGGTAGGCGGTCTGGGCGTCCAGAGCGGCAGTCACCTCGTCCGCCAGCAGCACGGAGGATTGTTTCAGGAGGCTGCGGGCGATGGAAATCCGCTGCTTT
>CAJUOE010000031.1 GCA_910587895.1 uncultured Lachnospiraceae bacterium | reverse complement strand
GCCTTCAACCTGGTCATGGGTAGGTCACTTGGTTTCGGGTCTACGTCATGATACTCTTTCGCCCTATTCAGACTCGCTTTCGCTCCGGCTCCGTCTTTTCTGACTTAACCTTGCACCATAACGTAACTCGCCGGTTCATTGATGACGACGGGCAGCGTTATCTCATTCATCATCAGCGTTTCGACCAGAGACGTTGGCCGGATCATGAAGTGAGGGTAAGGCAGCAGTATCTGAATGAAGACGGCTGGCCAGTTCCTGCTGTCTATGAATACCGGGGGGAGAAGATTGGCCATTACAGCGAGGATGAAATTGTCGGCACGTACGATCTTATCAACCATGGAACCGCCACAAACGGCGATATGATTTTCTCCACGAAGGTGACCCTGGCTGCGGATGGCACGGTCAGCGGCTCCATGAATGGTAGCTGGGAGAAATCAACCGGGATTGGAAAAGCTTATGATTATATTACGTTAGAGCTGGATGGAGTTGTCTACAAAGGATTTCTTCATAAACAGTTTAATGAGTACAACTCGCCGCAGAAAGTTATGACGTTTTCTGTAATCGGCGATAATAATACCTGCCTCTGGGGCAGCCACGAGGCGCCGCGCAAATCACTATCCGAAGCGTTGGTGTATGGATTCAATTTTGAGGCGGCGGTATCAAATGGCAGCGTTTCCCCGGTGAAGAGTTCTAATAAGAAAGGGACGGCAGAATTATCCGGGACAGCGGCTGTCGTAACAGATGCGACCCGCGGAAAAGTCCTGCACGTGAAGAGTGAGGAGAAATCGTTCAATGCAAATTATCTGGGCCTGCCTTCGGATGCATTCTCTACGGTGACGGAGGATGGGTTTACCATCGGCATGTGGGTCAATATCGGCAATGATACGCAGGGCAAAAGCGCATTGTTTGAGGCGAACACCGGCAGCAGGCAAATTACATATCCTATGACTCGCATCAACGCGGATCTGAGTGTCGGTATTAATGCGAATGCCAGCGCGAACAGTGAGGCTTACACGATAACGCGGGGAGAATGGCATCACATTGCCTATGCGGTAGATGCGAAGGGAATCAAATTGTATGTGGATGGCGAGAATGTGCAGGAATTACCGCAGGATTTGAGCGAATGTTTTAATACCTCTCTGGAAGAGAGTATACAGAAGGTGGAAAATGTGCGCGTCGGCTCCGGGTTGATTATGGGAACGGAGGATGTGCGCGACGTAAAATATGATGATATCGCAATTTACAGCGCAGCGCTCTCGGCACAACAGGTAAAAGAAATCTACACCACAGACACGTTAAAGGATCCAGAGGAAGAGACGCCGCCCCCGCCACCAGCAAAATCCGAACAGGTAATTTCCGTAAGCAGCGTATACAATAAAACTTATGGGAATAAGGCGTTTTCCCTGAATGCCAGGCTGACCAAAGGAGATGGGGCGTTGTCTTATGCGTCCAATGCCCCGAAGGTTGCAGCAGTTGATGCAAGAACCGGAAAGGTAAGCATTAAGGATACCGGAATCGCGACGATCACGATTACCGCGGCAGAGACTTCAACCTGTAAGAAACAGACAAAGACAGTAACGATAAAAGTTGCGCCGAAGAAGATGGCCTTGTCCAGTGTTAAGAGCAAGTCAAAAAAGAAAGCGGTGCTTACATGGAAAAAAGCGTCAAAGGCAAGCGGATACCGGATTCAGTATGCCGCAAACAGTAAATTTAAATCAGCACGTACCGTTTTTGTCAAAAAGGTATCAACAAAGACGAAGACAATTTCCAAATTAAAGAGCAGGAAAACATATTATTTCCGCATTCAGCCTTATAAGCAGGCAGGCAAGACAAAGATTTACGGTGCGTACAGTAAGGCAAAACGAGTAAAGATAAAATAAGAGGGAGATGCAGATGACGAAAAAGCAACTGGCGGTTGAGATTATCGAGCGGTTGAAACAGGAATACGAGCAGGCGGAATGTACGCTGGATTACAACGAGGCATGGAAACTTCTCGTCAGCGTGCGCCTGGCGGCGCAGTGTACGGACGCCCGGGTAAATGTCATTGTGGAAGAACTCTATAAGGTATATCCCGATGTGAAATCCTTGGCAGAAGCGCCGGTGGAGGAGATTGAAAAAATTGTAAGGCCATGCGGGCTTGGAAAAAGCAAAGCGCGTGATATCAGCGCATGCATGAAGATTCTGCATGAGCAGTACGATGGGAAGGTTCCCGAAGATTTTGACGCGCTGCTGAAATTGCCGGGCGTGGGAAGGAAAAGCGCCAATCTGATTATGGGAGATGTTTTCCATAAGCCGGCGATTGTCACTGACACCCACTGTATCCGTTTGGTAAACCGTATGGGACTTGTGGACAACATCAAAGAGCCAAAGAAAGTTGAAATGGCGTTGTGGAAACTGATTCCGCCGGAAGAGGGCAGCGATTTCTGCCATCGTCTGGTAAATCATGGCAGGGATGTGTGTACGGCGCGGACAAAACCGCATTGTGACATATGCTGCGTCAGCGATATATGCGCGCGCAATGGCGTGGATGGAAATGACAAGAAATAGAAGGGATGGAGATTATGGCAGTAATAAGACCTTTTTCTGCAATCCGGCCATGCCGGGAGAAAGCAGAAAAGATAGCGGCGCTTCCCTATGATGTGTATAACCGTGAGGAAGCAAAAGAAACTGTAAAAAGAAATACGGAAAGTTTTCTTAGAATTGACAGGGCAGAGACCCAGTTTGACGACAGTGTAGATACCTATGCGCCGGAAGTATATGAGAAAGCCCATGAGCTGCTCTGGGGAATGGTTCGGGACGGTTCTTTCGTGAAGGAGGAGAAGAACTGCTACTATATCTATGAGCTTACCATGGACGAAAGGGCGCAGACCGGAATTGCCGCCTGTGCTTCCATAGATGATTACGAGCAGGGCGTGATTAAGAAGCATGAGAACACGCGGGCGGAGAAAGAACAGGACAGGATTAACCATGTGGATATCTGTAATGCGCAGACTGGTCCCATTTTCCTTGCATACCGTGCGAATGCAGTTATCAATGAGGTAGTGGACGCGGTAAAGAAGGAAGAGGCGCTGTATGATTTTGTGTCGGAGGATGGGATACGCCACAGGGTATGGGTCATTTCGCAGGAAGGCCAGATTAGAGCCGTGGAAAATGCGTTTGCATCCATTGGCGAAATCTATATTGCAGACGGGCACCATCGGGCAGCATCCGCAGTGAAGGTGGGGCAGAAACGCAGGAAAGAGCACCCGGGTTATACCGGTGAGGAGGAGTTTAATTATTTTCTTTCTGTTCTGTTTCCGGATGAGGAACTTATGATTATGGATTATAACCGCGTTGTCAGGGATTTGAACGGGATGACTGCGGAAACGTTTTTGCAGCGGATAGCGCAGTTGTTTTCGGTGGGGGCTCCGCAGAGCCAGCCGGTAAAGCCGCAGAAAAAAGGAGAGTTTTCCATGTATCTGGCAGGAAAATGGTATCTTTGTACGATTCCAAAGAACGAGATACCGGATCATCCGGTTCAGGGGTTGGACGTATCGGTATTGCAGGAGCGTGTACTTTCTCCTGTTTTAGGCATTCAGGATCCGAAGACGGATAATCGGATTGATTTCGTAGGCGGCATACGTGGACTGGAGGAATTAAAGCGAAGGTGTGAGACAGATTGTGAAGTGGCATTTGCAATGTATCCGACCTCAATTCAGGAGCTGTTTGCGGTGGCGGACGCCGGGCTTTTGATGCCGCCCAAGTCAACCTGGTTTGAACCGAAACTGAGAAGTGGTATTTTTATACATGCGTTAGACTGATTTTTCAAGGAAAATAGATTTTTTTCTAGTATATTTAATTGTTTTTTGTTATAATTATACTTGATATTACTGTTGGGGAGCATAAAGCATTTATGAAAATATTCATGGAAGGAAGCGGACGGAATGAAAAAATCGAATAAGACACAGTCAGTAAATGCAGGAATTAAAGTCAAAATACTTGCCATAGCATTGGGACCATTGATCGTGCTTGCTATACTGAGCGCATTCTTTTCGGCTCGTACTATCAGGACAGGAATGCAGGATGAGGCCATCAAGCGTCTGGAAGATATTGTAAGTGGCGTGAATAATTCGCTGAATGCTTTGGCAGAGGGGGATTACAGCCTTGATGGGGAAATCGTCTATAAAGGAGAAGTCAATGTTTCGGATAAGTTACCGCATTTTGAGTCGTTTGCGACAGCGTCCGGAATTGATATTACATTGTTTTATGGAGATACCCGAAGGGTAACGACATTGATAGACAAGACGACCGGTGAGCGTATGGTGGGCACGCAGGCAGCGGACAAGGTTATTGCCACGGTTCTTGAAGGCGGAGAGGTCTATGTAGATAAAAACCTGCAATTAAACGGGCAGCCGTATTTCTGCTGTTATATGCCGCTCGCGAATACGGATGGCAGTATTGTGGGAATGATATTTGCCGGGGAGCCGAGCAGCGGGATTGAGGCATATATCCGTAATGAAGTCATTCAGGTTACCATTTTAAATGTCGTGGTTATCCTGCTGGGCGGAGTTTTGATTATTTTATTTTCGAGAGCGCTTTCCAAAGCAATTAAGAAGGAAGAGAATATTATCCATGAGCTTTCAGAGGGGAACCTGAATGTTCAGGTGGATGATAAACTGAAGGAGCGCAGCGATGAACTGGGCAGCATCGCCAAGGCGCTGGATGGATTGATTTCAGAATTGTCCAGAATTCTTAACCATCTTCAGGTTTCATCCGGTGAGCTTTTGAAATCGGGGCAGTCTCTGGATGAGATGGCGGAGCGTGTCAATCTCAATGCCTCGGAAATCGGCAAGGCAGTAGAAGAAATTTCACAGGGAGCCGTTTCACAGGCGGAGGAGATTGAGAGTGCATCCGGTAAGATTGTAGATATGGGTTCCATGATTGAACATATTGTAGGCGGCGTGGACAAGTTGAATTCTACCTCCGCTACTATGAAAAAGGCGGGAGACAATTCCGCGGAGATTATGCAGGATCTGGTAGAGTCTACGACGAAGACGACAGAGGCGATTCACAAGATTGGGGAACAAATCTATGCGACCAATGAGTCGGCACAGAAGATTCGTGAGGCGGTAGACATTATTTCTTCGATCGCCAGCCAGACATCTCTGCTGTCTTTGAATGCCAGCATTGAGGCGGCAAGGGCCGGTGAGTTTGGCAAGGGATTTGCGGTCGTGGCGTCTGAGATTCAGAAACTTGCAGATGAATCCAGCCGTTCTGCGCAGACAATTACCGATATTATCAATTCTCTGGTGGCAGAGTCTGATATGACGGTTGAGATTATGAAGGAAGTTGGAACAATTATTGCGCAGCAGAGAGAGAAGATTGAGGATACACAAAGCCATTTCACGGATGTGACAGAGGGGATTAACAGCTCAAGGGAAGATACGACCATGATTGAAGAACGTACCCATGTCTGTGATGAATCCAGGAAAACCGTGGTGGATGTTATTGCGAATCTGTCGGCAATCTCGCAGCAGAACGCAGCATCTGCCCAGGAAACGACGGCATCCATGGAAGAATTGAGCGCTACCATCAGTCTTCTTGCGGAAGCGGCAAACAGCCTGAAGGGATTATCGGACGAAATGAACGACGATATTAAATTCTTCAAGCTGTAAGAAGAGTTTTTGGGAAGGTGTCAATTTAAATGCTAAAAGTATTTCTGGTAGAAGACGAGAGCAGCATCAGAGAGAATTTGCGTGATAACATTATGTGGCAACAGTATGGTTATCAGTTTGCCGGAGAGGCAAGTGACGGGGAGATGGCGCTACCTTTGATACGCAAATCAAAGCCAGATGTGCTGATTACAGATATCAATATGCCGTTTATGGACGGCCTGGCGCTTGCCGGAATTGTAAAGCAGGAATTTCCACAGATAAAAGTAATTATTATCAGCGTCCATGATGATTTTGAATATGCGCAGCGGGCGATTGCGGTTGGCGTGGAGCGCTACCTGCTCAAGCCGATATCGCGCTCTGCCTTGCAGAGGGTGCTGTTGGAGATTCGGGAGAAAATAGAAGAGGAACGGAAGCAGGATAATTACCGTGATAAGTTTAAGGAAGACATGCAGGAATACGAGCAGTTTTCCAGAAGGATATTTTTTGAGAAAGTGTTTGAGGGCCATCTTTCGGTACAGGAGATTTATGAGCAGGCACAGAAATTTTCACTTGAAATGGATGCGGCAAGCTATAACCTTGCGATGGTGAGCCTTCGTGAAAAGAGGAGCATGGAGGAACATTCCAGGGAATCCCGGCTGCTTGCAGGGAAACGGGAGGAGTTGACGAGGTATTTCCAGAGATATCCGGAATATTTAATGTTTCGATGGAATATTAACACCTACGGCATTTTGCTGAAGGGTGAAGAAGAGCAGATGGAAGAGCTGAAAAGCAAATGCCGTGAGGCGATTGTCCGCATCTGCTCCGGGGATGATTCGGAAATGGAATGGTGCTGTGCGATCGGGGAGCCTGTGAAACGGCTTAGTATGCTGCCGCAGGTGTACAGTAAGGTGAATCATATGATGTCCTATCGGTTCCTGAAACCGGGACAGCATATCCTCACGATGGAGACGGCGGGTTTTGCCTCCAGGGGCGATGGGAAGGAATCGCTGAGTGAAGTGGATATCGCAAAAGCGGATCCGGAAATCATCAAGAATTTTCTGGCGCATGGACAGGTGGAAGAGGTCGATGATTTTGTGGATGGCTATCTGGAATGCCAGAAAGACGCATTGAAATCTAAGATGTTTCGCGATTACCTGATGCTCAGTATTCGTTTCACAACCATTGCGTTCGTGGAGAAGTTAGGCTATAGCCGGCAGGATTTGCTGGAAGACACCTACACGGACAGGGTACACATTCTCAGCATGAATGTGGAAGATATGAGATTTTATATGCAGGAGCTCATGCGCCGGGCAATTGAACTCAGCGATCAGGTGATGGAGAGCCAGAGCCAGAAATTGATTAAGCGTGCGATTGTATATATAGAAGAAAACTATACAAATGACTCGATTTCCTTGAATGAGGTTTCCGGCGCTGTGGAAGTCAGCGCAAATTATTTCAGTACCGTGTTCCGCCAGGAGATGGGAATGACGTTTACGGAATATATCACCAGGAAACGCATGGACAAGGCGAAACAGTTGTTGCGCCAGACGGAGCGGCCGTCCGGAGATATTGCTACGGAGGTTGGATTTAAGGATCCGCACTACTTCAGCTATGTGTTCAAAAAAACGCAGGGTTGCTCGCCCAGGGAATATCGTGGTGGAACCCGTATTTGACCAGAGGAGGGTCCGGCGCAGCCGGGAGGATGCCTTAGGTCTCCTGTCGGTTCCAATGAAGTATCATGTAAACAGCGAAACGCCTTATTTTTCATAAGGCGCGTCGCTGTTTTTGTTTACTAGTTCCCAGGAAAGCTCTTCTGAAAACACGGTTTCGCCCTGTATCACCTGAAGCAGTGCCGACGCGATGGCAGCGCCTGAATCTTTCTCGCGGGAAAGCGTGGTGATATGGACAGAGTTTAAGTCGCTCATATAGCTGTTGTCGAAAGAGACGACAGATATGTCTTCCGGGACACGGAGTTCTGCATATTCCAGCTCGCGAATCAGCCAGTAGGCAATCTCGTCGTTTTGGCAGATTGCGGCAGAGAACATCCCTTTGTTCCGCCGCAGGAGGTCTGTGAGAAATCCGGTATCTGATTTGGATTCCAATGCCTCCAGCGTTGCAGCGGTATACCAGACAATCAGTTCCTCCGGGAGGGGCAGGCCGAAGTCCCGCATTGCAGATGCAAAACCCAGATAGCGTTCCAGCCCGCGCAGCCCGTCAATCTGAAAAATCCCGGCAATCCTTGTATGTCCAAGTTCTATCAGGTGCTTTGCCAGAAGATAGCCGCCGTAATAGTTGTCATCCTTAATACAGATGCAGTTCTCAAGGCCGGGGTAAATCTCGCCGGCAAACAGGATAGCGATGCCCTTGGCCATCAGCTGCCGGTAGAGATCCAGATTCGGGTTCGGCAGTGCATTTTTGCAGCCCTCGACAATCAGCCCCCGGATGGATGCATCTTTCAGGTGATTCAATATTTTTCGTTCTTCCGAGACTCTGGAGCGGGTGGAATAGACATCAATGGAATATCCTTTCGCAGCCAGAACGGACTTTATGCTTGCCAGAAAGGAGGGGGTTGTATATTCCTCCGCAAAATTTACGATAACAGCAATTGTATTTCGCATGGAACCAAGCCCGGTCGAAAAGGAGCCGCTTCCTTTTCGCGTCTCGATCAGCCGTTCTTCCGTCAGGAGGCGCAAGGCAGCCCGTACAGTCTGGCGGCTCATGTGATACTGTTCGCATAGTTCTTTCTCTGATGGGAGTTTGTAAATGCCATTCCCTGTATTCTGGAAAATAGATTCCCGTAAGATGTTTGCAAGGCGAATATATTTTGCCGACATAAAACCTCCACTTTGATTGATTTCAGTAGCAAAATTATATCATACCTTCTGAAAAATGTCATGTACGGTGTTCCTATATAATAAGATATAACAGGCAGGAATGATCAAATAGTTCCATAATCCGGTAAGCGTGGAAAATGAAAGAAATCCATATCGTAAAATAATATCGTAAAAATCTTTTTAATCTAAATTTGTTTTTAAATATAAGAATTTTGGTTATAAAAAAATGAATAAAAAATGAACGGATTGTGTACAAAGATAATAAGATGACAAAAAGTTACAAAAAGATTAACAACAAATTGTGAAAGTATGTTGTGAATGTTGTAGAGAATTAAAGTGCGAAATTTGAAGTAATTGGAAAAAACAGTAGAAAATCTAACATATTGCAGTAATAAAACGAACAAATATAGAAAGATGTATTATAATTGTGAATAATATGCATAACATGTATTGGATATTGCGACAAATATAAAAAAGACACAGCAAGGCTTATTGACGAGACCAAACAAAAAACTTAAAATGAAATCACCAACGGCGAAAGCCGAAAACAAAAAAGGGAGGACATGTAAAATGTTAAAGAAGAAAGTAGCAATGTTACTCGCTGTAGCTATGGTTGCAGCAACAGTAGTTGGATGCGGCGGAGAGAAGAAAGACGACGCAGCAGACGCACCGGCAGCAACAGATGATGCAGCTGATGATGCAGCAGCAGACGATGCAGCTGATGACGCAGCAACAGACGACGCAGCTGATGACGCAGCAACAGACGATGCAGCTGATGATGCAGCAGCAGACGACTCAGCAAGCGGAGAGACAATTAAAGTTGGTATCATCAACAACGACCCGAACGAGTCTGGATATCGTACAGCTAACGACGCTGACCTGAAGAAAATGTTTACAGCAGAGAATGGTTATGAAGCTAGTTTCCAGTACAGCTTGAAGAATGATGAGCAGATTACATACGCTCAGAACATGATCAATGAGGGTATTGATTATCTTCTCCTTTCCGCAGCTGATACAGCAGGATGGGATACCGTTCTTCAGGATGCTCAGGCAAACGGCGTTAAGGTTATCTTATTCGACCGTACCATCGATGCAAGCGAGGATCTCTATGAGGCATCCATCGTATCTGACATGGACGAGGAAGGTAACAAGGCTGTAACATGGTTAGAGGGCCAGGGATTAGATGCATACAATATCATTCACATTCAGGGTGTTATGGGTTCTGCAGCACAGCAGGGACGTACCAAAGCTCTTGATGAGAAGGTAGCAGCAGATGATAAGTGGACACTTGTTACACAGCAGACCGCTGAGTGGAATGCTGAGAAAGCACAGCAGATCGTTCAGTCCGTTATCGATTCCGGTGAGGACTTCAACGTAATCTATGCAGAGAACGACGACATGGCTAAGGGTGCTGTAGCAGCTCTTGACGCAGCTAACATCAAGCATGGTGTAGATCAGAAAGTTATCGTTATGGGATTTGACTGCAACAAGTGGGCTCTGGAAGAACTTAAGAAGGGCGCATGGAACTATGATGGACAGTGTAACCCGTTCCAGGCTGAGTACATTGACGATGTAATCAAGTCTCTTGAGGCAGGCGAGGAAATCGCAGAGAAGCAGATCATCATGGATGAGAAGGGCTTTGACGCTAAAGAGATTACTGACGAGGATATCGAGAAATACGGTATCTAATTTCCAGTAAAATTGAGTTAAAGTAAAATATAAAGCGCGGCGCAGCAAGGTCGAGTTCATGTCTGCGCCGCGCTTTGTGTGAATATAAACACTTGACAGCGGAGTGAGTGGTAATGTGAATGTAAGCATTTGCGATATGCGCGCAAGTGATTATATTAGAAAAATATAGGAGGTGAACTCATAGGTGAAAGATAATATTGTATTACAGATGAAGAACATTCACAAAAGCTTTCCCGGAGTACGCGCCCTGCAAGGGGTGGATTTTACGTTACGCAAAGGTGAGGTTCATGCACTGATGGGTGAGAATGGTGCTGGAAAATCTACTTTGATTAAGGTTCTGACCGGAGTTTACAGTAAGGACGAGGGCGACATTTTCATGGAAGGAAATCAGAACCCGGTATCTATTCATTCCCCACAGGATGCACAGAAGGTTGGTATCAGTACCGTGTATCAGGAGATTACCTTATGTCCGAATCTTTCTGTCGCTGAGAATATGTTTATTGGACGTACCAGCGGCATGGGGCAGAATTGGAAGAAGGTAAATGCTGATACAGAAAAGATTCTCAAATCTCTGGATATTCCGGCAACAGCAACACAGCAGCTTGAAACCTGTTCGCTCGCGGTTCAGCAGATGATCGCAATTGCACGTGCAGTTGATATGGACTGTAAAGTGCTGATTCTGGATGAGCCCACGTCTTCCCTGGATGAGCAGGAGGTCGAGAAACTGTTTAAGCTTATGCGTGATTTGAGATCAAGAGGCGTAGGTATTGTCTTTGTAACGCATTTCCTGGATCAGGTATATGAGATCTGTGACAGAATCACCGTAATGCGCGACGGACAATTGGTAGGCGAATTTGAAATCGAGAAACTTCCTCGTGTACAGCTCGTTTCAAAGATGCTTGGTAAGGAATTAGACGATATGTCAGACATCAAGGGTGAGCAGAAGGCATATGAGCGTAAAGCCGGAACAGTTCCTGTTCTGGAAGCAAAAGGACGTGTCAGTGATGCTGGAATCAAGCCGTTTGATTTCCATATCGACAAGGGAGAAGTAAATGGATTTACCGGTTTGCTTGGGTCCGGTAGAAGTGAATGTGTTCGTGCGATCTTCGGCGCAGACAGAGTAACAGGCGGAACAGTTAGCATGAATGGCAAGCCTGTGAAGATACATAAGCCGTTGGACGCTATGAAAAATGGAATTGCATATCTTCCTGAAGACCGTAAGGGAGACGGTATTGTAGGAGACCTTTCAGTTCGTGAAAATATCATACTTGCACAGCAGGTATTGAGAGGATTCTTTAAACCATTCTCTAAGGCAAAACAATATGAAATTGCAGACGAATATATCAAACTTTTGAGTATCAAGACGGCTTCTGCGGATACGCCGATCAAGTCTCTTTCCGGTGGTAACCAGCAGAAGGTTATCCTTGCCCGCTGGCTGTTTACGCATCCGGAGTACCTGATTCTGGATGAGCCGACGCGCGGTATTGACGTTGGAACCAAAGTTGATATACAGAAATTAGTGCTCAAGCTGGCATCAGAGGGAATGAGCGTTACATTCATCTCTTCCGAGCTGGATGAAATGCTTCGTACCTGTTCCAGATTAGTCGTTATGAGAGACCGCAAAGTGGTAGGAGAGCTCTCAGGAGGCGACCTGAACCAGAGTAAGGTTATGAGCACCATTGCCGGAGGTGACAAATAATAATGCAGAAAAATGAAGTAAAAAAATCAAATGACAATTTTCTTATGAATATGGTTAGAAGTCAGATGTTTATTCCGTTGCTTGCATTGGCAGCTCTTGCACTTTTTAACCTGATTGCTGACCCGAGTTTCTTTAAAATTACGCTTGGGGAGAATAATGCGGGTAATCCCGTTTTATCCGGTTATCTGATTACGATTCTTGATAGTGGTTCTGAGCTTGCAATCCTGGCAATCGGCATGACGCTGGTTACGGCAGCTTCTGGCGGACAGGATATCAGTGTGGGCGCTGCGGTAGCTATCGCAGGAAGTATGTTGCTTCGTATGCTTTGCGGCGGCAATTCGCGTCCGGAGGAACTGGCAATGCCGATTATTGCAGCTTTCCTGATCAGCTGTGTGGTAGCAATGCTGTTTGGAGCATTTAACGGCGTACTGGTTGCGTACTTTAAGATACAGCCGATGATTGCAACGTTGATTCTGTATACGGCAGGCCGTTCCATTGCGGCATGGATCAACAACAATGAGCTTCCGGTTGTCACAGATCCGGCTCTTAGCTATTTTGGCGGATTTATCCCGGGGATTCCAATTCCGACGCCGTTCTTTATCGCAGTAATCTGCGTGGTTGTCATTTTCCTGGTGTTGAAATTTACGAACCTTGGGCTGTATACGCAGACCGTTGGTATCAATGAGAATTCGTCCAAACTGAATGGTCTGAATCCGCAGTTGATTAAGGTTATATCTTTTGTAATTCTTGGATTGTGTGTGGCAGTCGTTGGACTGATCAAGGTCAGCCGTATCCAGACGATTAACTACTCCGTTATTGCGAAAGATATAGAGATGGATGCCATCCTCGCAGTTGCACTTGGTGGAAATGCACTGAGCGGTGGTAAGTTCAACATGGCGGCTTCCATTTTTGGAGCTTACGTAATCCAGTTCCTGACACAAACACTTTACAAATTTAAGGTGTCTGCCGATGCGCTTCCGGCGTATAAGGCTGTTGTCGTAATTGTTCTGGTAGTCATTAGTGCTCCGGCTGTAAAGGAATGGCTGGGTAATATGACGAAGAAATTCAAGGCTAAGGAGGTTGCTTAATATGTCAAATAATAAAACAAAAGCGTCCGGTAGTTTTTTAGATAAATTGAATAATCTTACCGACACGAATCTACTCCTTACGATTACCATCGTGATTTTCTTCCTGATGTACATAGGCGCTATGATATTCCAGGGAGGGGGATTTTTAAAACCGCAGAATTTCTTTAATCTTTTGAATGCCAATGGCGCTTTGATTGTCCTTGCGTGTGGATTGAGCCTTGTTATGATCACTGGCGGAATTGATATTTCTGTTGGTGGTGTGACTGCTCTGGTTAGTATGTGCTGTGCAGTATACCTTGATCATATGGGTGGAAATTTATTTGTGTCCATATTGATTGCACTGGCAATTGGCCTTGCATTTGGTGCATTCCAGGGATTCTTGGTTGCTGTTTTGGATATCCAGCCATTTATTGTTACCCTGGCGGGCATGTTCTTTGCACGTGGTATGACGACGATTGTAAATACAAGTCCGTTCAACGTTGCGCATGAAGGATTTAACGCATTAAAGATGACCCGTGTAATTATACCAGGTATGGGTTCTGCCAACAGAAAAGGCGATTATATTGACGCCTATGTTGAAATCGGTGTAATTGTAGCGCTGCTGGTAGTATTGGTAATGTTCTGCCTGCTGAGATGGACGAAACTTGGACGTTCCTTCTATGCAGTTGGTGGAAACCGCCAGAGTGCATTGATGCTTGGTATCAACGTGACGAAAACAAGATTCCTTTCCCATTTATTTTGCGGACTTTTGGCAGGAATCGGCGGATATATCTATTTCCTCCACGTAGGTTCCGGCTCACCGTCTCACGCGATGGGCGCCGAGATGGACGCAATCGCATCTTCTATTATCGGTGGTACGATGTTGACCGGTGGTGTTGGTAACATTGCAGGAACCTTGTTCGGTGTAATGTCTCTGGGTACAATTTTGCTTATCGTGTCTTCCGCAGGTCTTGGAGAGGCATGGTGGGTAGGAATTACAAGAGCTGCTATGCTCTGCCTGTTCCTGGTTATTCAGAGTGTGGTTATGTCCCGTAAGAAGAAATAAAACTCGAATCGTTTGAAGTTGATTTTATAAGAACGTAAAAGAGAACCCCTGGAAGAATATCCGGGGGTTTCTTTTTGTTGCATTTTGTATTATTATTTAGTACAATAAGTATATCTTTTGTACAATGTGTAAATGCGTGTACAATCATCAATTATGAAGAAGGAGGAGAAAGATGAGGAAGAAACAGTTATTACGAACAGGCATTTCCATACTGATGGCGTCTGCGATGATGATTACGTCAGTACCTGCAACCGGCAACGCGGCTGCAAGTGATGCCGCTGCAGTGGAAGGGACCGTTATGGCAGACGGTAATAGTGAGAGCCGTGAGGCGGGTTATTATCTTACGGTGTACTCCACGGAAAAGGATTTTTATGAAAGCACAACTAATTTGCCACAGGAGACCAGAAGCGTATACTTCGCGGTCAGCAGAGATGGGAAGAATTTTGAAGTTCTCAACAATGGCGGCGGTGTCATTTATGCAAAAACCGGTGAAAAAAGGGTAAAATCACCGCAGGTTTTTAAAACTGCGGAAGGATTCAAGGTAGTTGCACAGGATGGCACAGCTGCAAACGGATATCATATTTTTACATCCAGTGATGGCGTTGCTTATTACACCGAGACACTTGATAAGGATGGGGACAGTGATTATGGTTCTGCCGAAGTTCTGGACAAGGCAGAATGTACGCTTATGTTCAAGGATGAGAACATCCTTGAGACAGACAGTACGATTACGCTGGGCAATGCTTTGTCATTGACGGCAGAAGAGTACAAGCATATTGTCGATAAGCTTGGAACCGTTGTAAACACAGGATTGGAGTCTTTGGCAGCTGTGAATGCCGGGACAGACGTTGAGGGAATGCTGCAACAGAAATATCCGAGTGTGAATGCGACCTACAGCGATGGATCAACACAGGCATTTAACGTTGACTGGAGTGGGGCTGCGGCAGGCGTAAATTTATCACAGATGGGCAATTATACGGTAAAGGGTAAGTTACAGCAGACGAAGTATTTGAACAATTTGAAGGCTATCAATGGAAGTACCCTGCCGGAGGATGACCCGGAAAATGTGAATCCGGAGGAACCGGATAATTACAATGAAGCAACAGGTGATGTATATTTTGACAAAACCAAGTTCATTGAGGGCATGGCAGATCCGAATATCTATTGGGATGAGAAGACTGGTTACTATTATATGACGGGATCCTATTTCCCGGAAGAGGCAGATGCAGACAAACTTGAGGGAGACAAACCGGATCAGTATGACCGTGTGGTATTGCGCCGGGGAAGAACCCTGGAAGAGCTTCAGGACAGAAGCAAGCAGGTAACGATCTGGAAGGTAGGAAAGCAGCAGTTTACAAACAGTTCCGGGGGAAACGGTAACGGCTACCGTTATATCTGGGCACCGGAACTTCATCGTGTAGGCGATTACTGGGTTGTATACTTTACGGAAGGTCATTCGAGTAGTGATTTATATAACATTTATTGCCATGCATTGGTATTGGATGGAGGGGAAGATCCCTATGATACAGCATTGGATGAAGGCAGCAGTCCTTCTGATTGGGAAGATTACCAGATGCGTGGAGCTTCCGGCATTGGCGGTATCACAAAAGCCATTACCAGTAGTTTCTGTCTTGACATGACGTATTTCGAAGATGGAAAAAATGGAGAACCGTACGTTATCTGGGCGTCGAAAGCAGAAGGAAATTCCCGGTTATATATTGCGAAGGTAGATAAAGAAGAACCATGGGTCATCACCTCAGACATTGTACGTTTGTCTCAGCCGGAATATGGTTGGGAGAATGTTCGTTATGAGGTAGATGAAGGACCTACGGTATTGCAGAAGAATGGCAAGATTTTCATGTGCTTTTCCGCATCAGGAACCGGTTCTGAGTACGCGATTGGTATGATGACTGCCAATCAGGGGGATGATTTGCTGGATTTGAGCAAGTGGACAAAGAACCCCTATCCGCTGTTGTCTTCCCGTGACGTGGATGGAGAGGAAGGTCCTGGACATAATTCCTTTACGGTGGATAAAGACGGCAACGCCATTTTTGTATATCATGCAAGGCCGACCTCCCATAATTACAAGCATTGTGGATGGGATGGAACGAAGTCGCTGCATTGGAACAGTCAGCCACTGGAAGATCCCTGCCGCCACGCGCGCCTGAAACGTGTACACTGGGCAGCAGATGGTACGCCGATCTTAAAGATGACGTATGAAAATGAGCTTACGGAGGCGAACCAGGAGGTTTCCGTTCAGGTTGTAGTTCCGGGCATCCGTCTGGATAAGAATACGCTCAGTCTTCAGGCAGGAAAGAGCGATACTTTGAAGGCAGAAGTATTTTCAGCAGCAGGGGCAGACGTGAGCTGGACGAGCAGTGATAATAATGTTGCATCGGTAGCAAATGGAACTGTTACTGCGAAAAAAGCGGGAACCGCAACCATTACAGCAAAACAGGCGGACGGTAAGACGGCAACCTGTACAGTAACGGTAACCGGTTCGTTGGTAAATAAATTAACAATTGATAAGAAGAAACTGACCATGGGCGGCGGTGAGAAGATTACCTTAATTGCAACGGTAGACCCCAAAGGCGAAAAGGTGACCTGGAGCTCCAGTAATCCAAAGGCAGCTACTGTTTCGACTACCAGCGGTCAGGTAACGGCAAAGAAGGTAAAGAAGGCGGCTACTACTAAGATTACGGCGACGGTAGGAGACAAGACTGCTACATGCACGATTACCGTAAAGCCCGCACCGGACAAAAAAGTAAAGGTTACCCTGAATAAAAAGAAAGTAACCATGAAGACGAAAGGGAAGAATAAGACTTTCCAGATTAAGCCGAAGGTAAACTCCAAATATGGCAGCGCAACGTTCAAGTATACCATTGACAAAAAGGGCAAAAAAGTTGTGAAGGTTGATAAGAACGGAAAGGTAACCGCTAAGAAAAAAGGAAAAGCAACGATAACCGTGAAGACCTTCAATAATAAAGGAAAGGCAACACTGACAATCACAGTAAAATAATGTGCATGAGGAATGGCTTATATGCCAGGAAAATGGCGTTAAAGCATCTCCTGTTACAAACAAAGGCTATCCCCCCGGCCAGCGGCCGGGGGGATAGCCTTTTTCTTGTATTCTGCTGTTTCAATGTGATAACTACTTAATCTTGATTTTCACCGTTGCTTTCTTGTTGGTGCCGTCTGTTGAGGTTGCCGTGATGGTAACGGTCTTTCCTTTGCCGGCCTTCTTTGTAGTTACCTTACCGCTGCCATTTACGGTTGCATATTTCGTATTCGAAGATTTCCAGGAAAGCTTTGTATTTGTCTGTTTCTTCTTGCCGTTGACGCTAATGGTTGGCTTGAGTGTTACTTTCTTTCCGGCCTTTAATGTCCTGCTCTTAGGCTTGAAGGAAATCTTTTTCACGGAGCCCTTCATGATGGTGATAGTCACAGATGCTTTCTTGTTGCTTCCGTCCGCGGCAGTTGCCGTGACAGTGACTTTCTTGCCGCCGCCCTTTTTATTAAGGGTAATGGTACGCTTGTTGCCGCTGCCTGTCATTTTCGCATATTTGCTATTGGAAACATTCCAGGTCACATTCTTGTTGGTTGCATTTTCCGGCTGTATCGTAGCTGTCAGCGTAACCTTTTTGCCTGCTGCAATCTTCAGTTTCTTGTCTCCGGAGAGCTTGATGCCAGTAACAGAAACTTTTTGCGTGCCGGTTACCGTAATCTGGCAGGTTGCGCTCTTGCCGCCTGCTGTCGCCGTAATTACGGCGTTTCCTGCTTTGACGCCGGTAACTTTTCCGTTCTGGTCTACTGTTGCAACAGAGGAATTGCTGGAAGTCCAGGTCGCGACATTGTATGTTGCGTTAGCGGGATTCAGTGTTATCGTCAATGTTTCGCTGCTGCCTGCGTTAAGCGACAGGCTTGTTTTGTTCAGTGTTATGCTTTCTACGGGAACTATAACTGTAACCATACAGGTGGCTTTTACGGTCGAATCTTCTTTGCTGGTTGCCGTAATGGTTGCCGGGCCGCCCTTTAAAGCGGTTATGTTACCATTCTCGTCTACCGATGCAATGGTTGCATCGCTGGATGACCAGGATACTTCCTGGCTGACATATCCCAAGGGGTTGACCGTGGCAGTCAAAGCAGATTTTTCATTTACGGCAAGTGTAAGGCTGGTCTGGCTTAAGGTAATATCCGTTACAACGGCCGGTTCTACCAGTACCTCGCATGTCTGGGTAAATCCCCCATCTACGCTTGTCGCGGTAATCGTTGCCTCTCCTTCTGCTCTTCCGGTCACGACGCCGCCCTTTACAGTTGCAATATTGGGTGCGCTGGAAGTCCAGGTAACTTTTTTGTTTGTAGCATTTTCCGGTGCGAATATCGGTTTCAGGGTTGCGGATGTGCCGGCAGTCAGGGTCAGGGAATCTTTATCTAATTCCATGGCGGTGACAGGTACTCCTTTTACGGTTACTTCGCATTCCTTGTATACGCCGCTTGCTGCCGTAGCCCGGACGGTCGTTGTTCCTGCCTTCTTTCCGACCAGGGTTACGCTGGTTCCGCTGCCCTGGATTTCTACGATGCCTGCACTGACAACGGACCATGTGAGGTTCTTGTTGGATGCATCTGTAGGGGCAATCGTTGCGGTCAGGGTTTCTGATTCTCCGGCTTCCATTTCAATTGTATTCTTGTCTAAGGTGATGTCTGTCACCGGTTTTGGCAAATCTGTCATATCGCTGCCGCTACCGTCTGCAATAACATTCACCGTTAAAGATACCGTTTCATATTCTTCCAGAAGCTCATTTTCGTATGTCATCTTCAAGATCGGCGTTCCATCTGCTGCCCAGTGGACGCGTTTGAGGCGTGCGTGGCGGCAGGGATCGCTTAATGGCTGACCGTTATATTTTCCGCACATCTGATAGTTGTGGGAGGTAGGTCTTGCATGGTATACAAAAATATTGTTGCCGTCCTTATCGACGGTAAAGGAATTGTGTCCGGGTCCCTCTTCGCCATGTACGTCACGGGAAGTCAGGAGCGGATAGGGGCTCTTCTTCCAGTTATTGATATCCAGCAGGTTCTCACCGTTTTTGGCGGAACACATACCGATGGCATATTCGGAACCTGTACCGCCTGCGGAATAGCACATGAAGATATTTCCATCGTGCTGTAAGACGGTAGGTCCTTCATTTACGCAGTAGCGGATACGTTCCCAGCCATAATCAGAGCAGGTAAGACGGGTTGCGGCGGAAGTAATCTTCCAGGGCTCGTGTTCGTCTACCGTTGCAATAAAGATGTCCGTGCTGTCTCCGCCAAAGGATGCGGTTGGCTTTCCAGCCCAGAGCACATAGGACTGTCCGTTCTTCTCGTCCTTGAAATAGGTCATATCCAGGCAGAATACTTCCCCAAACGGGTCGGTAACGCCTGCGGCAAGCGATTCATCCTTGCGCATCTTGTAATCCTTCCATTCGGAAGCCTGATTCGAGGCGGTCAGCGCTGTCTCATAAGGATCCTTGTCTCCATCCAGTATCAATGCATGGCTGTAAATGCCATATGCGTTGCTGCTTGACTGGCTCTCTGTGAAGTAAACCACCCAGTAATCTCCGACACGGTGAAGTTCTGGCGCCCAGATAAAACGATAGCCCCTGTTTACCTGTTTGCCATTGTCGTCATATCCCTGATTGCCCACTTTCCAGACGGTAACCTGTTTGTCCTTGCGCGTCTGGAGTTCTTCGAGCGTTCGTCCACGCCGCATGACCACACGGTCGTATTGTTCTGTTTTATCGTTGGTGTCAATCTGATCGCCGTCTTCCGGGAAGTAGGAGGCTGTCATGTAATAATATCCGGTCTGTTCATCCCAGTAGATGTTGGGGTCAGCCATGCCCTCAATAAATTTCGTCTTATCATAGTATACTTTTTTGGTTACCGGGTCATAGTTGTCCGGGAAATTTGGGTTAGCATTTGCCGGATCATCATCCTTAAGCGTACTTCCGTTTAATTCTTTCAAGTTATTGATGTACTGGGGCTGAACGACTTTTCCGGTCAGCGTGTGCGTGCCGGCGGTTGAAAGGTTTGCATTCTCCAGCGCATCTGTCCAGTCAATTTTGAAATTCTGTGAAGAGCCGTCTGTGTAGGTGGCATTGACACTCGGATACATTTCATTCAGCATACCCGTCGTTACCTGTGCGCCTTGTGCGCTGGTAATTTTTAAGCCTTTAAGCGACTCCAGTCCAGTGTTCGTTACGGTGCCAAGGCTGTCCACAATCTTCTTGTACTGTGCGTCGGATAATTCCACAGCGTTTCCTAAGGAAATGGAGCTGTCCGTCTCCAAAAGATTTTCATCGCCCAACAGTAATTCAAAATTGTTCTTATTTAATGGGGAGGAGAATAACTCTGTAGCTGGCACAAGCGTGTCATCATAGTAATGTACGCCATCCGCGGACGTAAATACATGGAATCCGTTGGCTGCCTTAGAATCCTGGGCTACCACGGTAAATGGAGCGGCTGCATTCGCATTGTCCAGATAGACTCTCGGGTTGCGGATCTTCAGCGTGCCTTCTGCATTCTTGGAGAAGATGACGCCGCCGCCATTGTTCAACACATGGAAAGTGTAGCCGTCGTCGCTGACCGCCATGTAGACGCTCTCTGTCTCCTGGTCGATGTTCCACGCACCGTCGGTATAGAATTTTTTGGTAGTCGTGTAAACGGTTAAGTATTTTTTATTCGGAGCCAGAGACGTCGTCTCTTCTATGACATGGATCGTAAATGGTGCGGAGACAACGCCCGCAATGGTTGCAGTAATCTTGGCATCTCCGGAGGAGACAGCCGTTACCTTACCGGTATTGTCTATGGTTGCAACTGCAGGATTGTCTGAGTTCCATGTTACGCTTGCGTCCTCTACCGAGGCATAATCCGGAACGAGCGTTGCCGATAACTGCAGGGTCTTGCCTGCAAAAAGACTGTTCTCACCGACAATATTCACGCTCCGCAAAGCAACATCGAGTTTGGTATCCTGATAGAGCTGCGTGATGTCATTGGCACTTAGCTCTGAATTATAGATCGAAACGCTATGTACTCCGCCTTTGAAAAATTTATCATTGTAAGCAGAACGCCCGATATAAGCGACCAGTCCTGTACCGAAGTCGGTCGTGGTCTTGGTCTTTTCTACAGAATTGACAAATTCTCCATCATAATAGGTTGCAATGCTGTCTGCCGTAATGACTGTGGTATACATTCTCCACTTGTCGTCGGTTGTAACGCTCTCAGCGCTGCCTTTTCCAGGACCAACTTCCGTATTATAGGGAGCATCGGCATTGTTGTCATTTGTCCACACACTCTTAAATTGATTCTTCTTGGTATCCGGTTCCATCGGATTAAAAATCCAGTAATTCAGCGGCAGGTCATTGCTAACGCTGCTGTCCACGTGTTTTGTTTTGGTGCCGAAGTACATCGCGGCATAATTGCCTACTCCAGTCAGGTTTTTCACCCAGGCATTGATGGTCAGCGCGTCCTGTCCCTCAAAGATGGTTCCAGGGAGTTCCACGTAGGCAGCTTTGGAACCGGCTGCCCCGCCCGGCAGCGTCAGCATGCCGTCGGCAATCGCTGCGCCTTCGCCTTTGAGCGTCGCGTGATATCCGTTTCCAGTCGTATCATTGATGGTCTTATCTTCCAGGTCTGCTTCCTCAAATGTGTAAGCAGCGCGTGGAGTTAAGGCTGCTTTGGGTGATGCGGCAACTGTCTCTGTAGCTGCCTGGCTGTCAATCATCTCTGCATCTGCTTGGCTGTTAATCGCCCCTGCCAGGTTGTCGTTGGCATCGGCTGCCTCTGATTCTGTTCTTTGCAGGCCTTCCTCAGATATCATCTCTTCTGCAAATACCATATTAGCCGCTGATGGCAGCAGCGTAAATGACATTGCAAAGGATAATACAATCGCAAGGCACCGTTTGGTAAATTGTTTCATGAATACCCTCCTTCAATATGTAATATAAAATGCGTTAAAAATATGCTAGAACAATTGTGTTCCCTTCCTCCTTTCCCAAATTATCATATGTCTATTTTAGTCTATCCGGCATGTTTTTTCAACGGTAAATATAGTTATTTTGTACAAAAAAGGAGCAAAGCAGTTGTCGTATTGCTTTGCTCCTGTCGTTCACATTCAGAATATTGTTGTTGTTTTATTTGTTGCTCCTGCGCCAGATGTGCATCTTCTCAGCCTCTTTGATGAGATCATCCCGGAAATCGGGGTGTGCCACGGAGATGATGGCTTCGCATTTCTGCCATGCGGACAATCCCTTGAGGTTTACTTTGCCGTACTCGGTCACAAGATAATGGATGTTGGCGCGTGTATCTGTGACGATAGATCCTGGGTGCAGCGTCGGAAGAATCCTTGATTTCAATTCCCCGTCCTTTGTCTTAAAGGTGGAAGAGCAGCAGATAAAGCTCTTACCGCCGTTGGAGAGGTAAGCGCCCAGTACGAAGTCCAGCTGTCCGCCTGCGCCGCTGATGTGTTTGGTGCCGGAAGATTCCGAGCTTACCTGTCCGAAGAGGTCGATATCTACGGCGTTATTGATGGACATGAAGTTGTCCAGTGCGGAAATGGAGCGGATATCGTTGGTATAGCTTACCGGTGCGCTGAGAAGCTCCGGGTTTTCGTCCAGGTAATCGTACATTTTTTGGGTGCCTGCGCCGAATGCGTATGCCTGGCGGAATCGGTCAATGTTCTTGCGGGAACCGTTAATCTTGCCGGCTCTTGCAATATCTACGAAGGCGTCTACGTACATTTCCGTATGAACGCCCAGATCCTTCAAATCAGACTCAGCGATCAGAGAACCAACTGCGTTTGGCATTCCACCGATGCCAAGCTGTAGACATGCGCCGTTGGGAATTTCTTCTACAATGAGCTCGGCCACCTTTTTGTCAACTTCAGTGGCAGCTCCACCACCGCCTAATTCACCAATGGCAGGATTGTCGCCCTCTACGATATAATCGACGTCGGAAATATGTACGCCGTTCTCAAAACCGCCGAGGCAGCGTGGCATATTTTTATTTACTTCTACAATAATTTTTTTGGAAGTCTCGCAGACCGCGGTCATATGAGAAGCATTGGGGCCAAAATTGAAGTAGCCGTGCTTGTCCATAGGTGAAACCTGGAACATGGCCACGTCATCCGGAGTCGCAGACTCGCGGTAGTAGCGCGGCAGCTCGGAGTAACGGATGGGTGCATAATAAGAACATCCGCGTGCAATGAGCTTGCGCTCCACGCCTGACATATGCCAGGAGTTCCATGTAAAATGCTCACCGGCGTCTTCGCGCTCGAAGATGGAAAGCGGTTTCAAGAGGATGCCGCCGCGCAGTTTTACATCCGTAAGTTCGTCCGTGCGTTTCGCCAAAGCTCGGTCAAGTGCATCCGGGGTTCCGGTACACCAGCCATAATCTACCCAGTCGCCGGATTTGACAATTTTGACAGCCTCTTCGGCAGAGACAAGTTTCTGCTGATATTCCTGTGTGTAGTCCATGTGAAAAACCTCCCTGATAAAAATTTGGAAAAACCATTCGATTGTTAAATCTATAACATAATGTTATCTTATCATTTTTCATGGGATGGGTCAATAAGTGCAGGATTGTAAATTCGGCGAAGATGTATTATAATAAAAAAAGAGCGGCAGGGGACACATATAGGAGGAAGAATATGGGTACAGAGAACAGATTCCGATACAATGACAAATCAGAGCGTTACCGCATGATGAACCTTTTTCTATATATTGCAGTTGTAGCTGCATGGGTGGGATAT
>CAJUOE010000030.1 GCA_910587895.1 uncultured Lachnospiraceae bacterium | reverse complement strand
GCCATGTTGCTCCTTTCGGCAATCATTGTATTTGCCGGTACGTTTGCTTCGTGGAAAATCGAGCCGCTGCCCATCTGCGGAAGAATCTGCATGGATCAGTTCATGGTAAATGTCACCCATATTCCGGAGGCAGCGGAGGGAGACGAGGTAATTCTGGTAGGCGCAGACGGCCAGGAGCGAATTACCATGGAGGAAATCGGAGACCTTTCCGGCAGGTTTAATTATGAATTTGCCTGCGATTTGGGCAAACGTATCCCACGCGTTTATGTAAAGAACAAAATAGTCACGGAGACAAAAGATTATTTTGGAGAGTAACTCTGAATACACACGAAAAAATTGGGAATAATAGGAAACAACCTATAAAAGTTTTGGAGTGTGAGGAAATTGGTAATTCATAGAGGAGATATTTATTATGCAGATTTACGTCCGGTCGTAGGTTCGGAACAGGGCGGCGTCCGTCCGGTACTGATTATACAGAATGATATTGGAAACCGGCACAGCCCGACCGTGATCTGTGCCGCCATTACATCGAAGATGAATAAGGCAAAGCTTCCTACCCATGTAGAATTGGAAGCCGGAAAGTATGATCTGGTCAAGGATTCCGTTGTGTTGTTAGAGCAGCTTCGGACCATCGACAAACAGCGGCTGCGGGATAAAATCTGCCGTCTGGACAGCGAAATTTTGAAAAAAGTAGACAGAGCGCTTGAAATCAGTCTTGAATTGTATACATAAATCTTGACTAATATACGGCAAAATGGTATATTTCAAGTGTTTGCTGAAATAAGCACAAGAGTACAAAGAGAAAAAGGAGTAAGGAGAATGGATGATGGCGCAAGTCCCGCCATAGGGTTAGTGGCATTTTTGGTGTTGACGATTGTAAACGGGCTGTTGTATGGTTTTCTCACCGCATTGGAAGAGACCGGAGAGAGCCAGATACAAAAGAGAGCGGAAGACGGCAACAAGTACGCCGCCTGGCTGCTTGAGGTAAAGGATAATCCCTATAAGGTACGACATGCGATACAGATCATGACGGCGTTTGCAAGCGGTATTTTCGGAATTTATCTGATCAGGCTGATGGGGAATGCCCTGATAGCAACGTTCCTGAAAGAGGGAGATGCTGTTTATCTGCGGTTTGCCTGCTATGTAATTGCCGCAGTTTTGGGAATATTCCTGTTTGCGGTTCTGGGAATCATTGCGCCGCAGAAGGTTGCCGCGCGCAAATCTGAGAACTGGCTGTTTGCACTGGCGGGCATCATACGCGGGATGGTTCTTCTGATCAAACCCTATACGTTTCTGGCGGAATCCGTGTCCAATCTTGCTGTGCGCATTGTGGGGGTGGACCCTCATGCCAGTTTTGATGACGTGACCGAGGAAGAGATTATCTCGATGGTGAACGAGGGGCATGAACAGGGCGTGCTGCAGGCGAGTGAGGCGGAGATGATTCATAATATTTTTGAGTTTGACGACAAGGAGGCCAAGGATATTATGACGCACCGCAAGAATGTTGCCGCTTTGGATGGACAGATGCAGCTTTCTGAGGTTCTGGAATTCGTTCTGAATGGGAATAATTCGCGTTTTCCGGTTTATCACGAAGATATTGACAACATCATTGGCATTATACATATGAAAGACGTGATGATTGAAAGCAGGAAAGAGCAGTACCTGAACTGGAGGGTACAGGATATTCCGGGGCTGGTGCGGGAGGCGGTGTTCATTCCTGAGACACAGAACATCAACGACTTGTTTAAGATGATGCAGTCTACGAAAAACCATATGGTGGTCGTGGTGGATGAGTATGGCCAGACAGCCGGAATTGTAGCCATGGAAGATATTCTGGAGGAAATTGTGGGGAATATCTTTGATGAGTACGATAAGGAAGAGACCGCTATCCTCCATCAGGAAGATGGCAGCTATCTTATGAGCGGAATGGCGCCTTTTGACGAGGTATGTGAATTATTACAGATGACCATGGAGGAGCAGGAGTTTGAAACGCTGAACGGATTTTTGATTTCCTTAATCGGCAGGATACCGGCTGACCATGAGAGGTTCCGTTTGCGGTATCAGGAATGGGAGTTTGAAGTTTCTGCCGTCCGGGATAAGATGATTCACACCGTCAAGGTTCGGAAAGCGCCGCAGGAAACGGGCGAAGAAACCGGCGGAGAGGCCAATAGAAAATAACCGTTAATATTTATCAAACAGTAAAATTTCATTAAAAACAAAAGCAGAAAAGAGGAGAATTTATGTCAGGACATTCTAAATTTGCAAATATTAAACATAAAAAAGAAAAAAATGATGCGGCAAAGGGAAAAATCTTTACGATTATCGGCAGGGAGCTTGCAGTTGCCGTCAAGGAAGGCGGACCGGATCCTGCGAATAACAGCCGGCTGCGTGATGTCATTGCAAAAGCAAAAGCCAACAACATGCCCAATGACACGATTGACCGCGGCATCAAGAAAGCTGCCGGGGATGCGAATTCCGTCAATTACGAGTTTGTCTCTTACGAAGGCTATGGACCCAATGGAACGGCAATCATTGTAGATGCGCTTACGGACAACAAAAACAGAACCGCGGCGAATGTGCGCAGCGCATTCACCAAAGGATACGGCAATGTCGGAACGCCGGGCTGCGTATCCTATATGTTCGACAAAAAGGGCCAGATTGTGATTGACAAGGAAGAATGCGAGATGGACGCGGACGACCTGATGATGATGGCATTGGACGCCGGAGCGGAGGATTTCTCAGAAGAGGACGACAGTTTTGAGGTCATTACGGATCCGGATGATTTCAGCGCGGTTCGCGAGAAATTAGAATCGGAAGGCATTGCCATGGCATCCGCGGAAGTAACCATGATACCGCAGACGTGGGTAGAGCTCACCGATGAGACGGCCATCAAGAACCTTCAGAAAACACTGGATCTTCTGGACGAAGACGACGACGTCCAGGCGGTATACCATAACTGGGCTGAACTGTAATATTTTGTACAAAATCCATAATTTTTATTGATTTCCTCCTATGTTTTCGTTTATAATTATTATGATATGTGAAATTTTTATAAAAAAGCATGGGAGGGAATTTTTATGCGAATGAAAGGAAAGAGGTTGTTGAGCCTCGCGCTGGCAGCGGTTATGGCGACATCTGTTCCGACAGTTGATTCAACCGTACATGCGGCTGTCACGCCGGATTACACGGTGACTGTCAAGGGCAGCGATGTCGATACGGCAGCCGGAAACATCAACGGACTGACTTACAAAGGTTTTGGCCTGTTGAACGGAAACAGCACCAGCAATCTTCTTCTGGATTACAAGTATGAACATCCGGAAAAATATAACGAGATGATGCAGTACCTGTTTGGCGGTGAATACCCGCTGTTTACCCATATCAAGATGGAGATGGGCAACGATGGTAATAATTCCACTGGAGCAGATGCGTGTACCATGCGTTATGAGAACGAAGAGGCGGACGCATCCCGCTCTCCGGGATTTGTGATGGCGGCGGACGCCAAAAAAATCAATCCCAACGTCAAGATTAGTATCCTGCGCTGGGAACTGCCGAAATGGGTAGCGGCAAAGAATTCGAACAGCGCAAAGCTGTCTGCCGGAGAAGGCTATGAGGCGGTTTATAAATGGTACCGGGAGACCATATTCGATGCCTATGAGAAATATGGATATATGGTAGATTTTGTTGACCCGGATAAGAATGAGACTTCTGCGCCGGATACAGAATTTATCAAGTGGTTTTCCGAGCGCGTGAAGAATGAGCAGGATTTTCCGGCATATATTGACGCCCAGGCACAGGATGCTTATAACCATATCCGCATCATCGCCTCGGACGAAAACAAGTCATTGCAAATTGTACCGAAGATGCGTGAAGATCAGGCATTGTATGACGCTGTAGACATCATCGGGTTCCACTACCGCACGAATGCCACTGATGATTATGTGGCAATGGCGGATGTGGATGACAAGGAAGTCTGGTACAGCGAGGGCTGCGCAACCTTTGGCTATTCCGAATTGCAGGAAAACAAGACTTCTTCCTACTCTGGAGGCGGTTACAATAATGATCCTGCATACGGCGTGGGTACGATTGGCGGATTCCAGGGTCCTTTGGCGTTAATGGACAGCTTTATCACGGCATTTGTATCTTCCCGCCGTACGCATTATATGTTCCAGCCGGCGATTGGTTCTTTCTATGAGGGCATCCAGTATGGGCATAAGGAACTGCTCAGTGCAAGGGATCCGTGGAGCGGCTACATCCACTACGACCCGGCGCTCTATATGCTGGAGCATTATGCGAAATTCGCGAAAATGGGCTGGGAAGACAGCCAACCGGATACGAACGATATCTGGCGTGTGATTACGAATGCGACAGGGGCGGCTTTTGCGGGAAGCGACAAAGAGCATACGACGGCAGGAATTGACGGAAAAGCGGGCTATATGACGCTCGCATCGCCCGATAAGAAGGATTTCTCCGTGGTAATCGTTAATAATACCCGCAATGCAAAGACATTTAAGATTGCAGATGAGGATATGGACCTGTCCACAGATACGCTCAACCTGTGGGTGACAAAGACTGACAGCTATCTTAAGAACGGCGGAACCATTACGAAGGAATCGGACGGCTGGTATGTGACAGCGCCACCATACAGCATTTCCACGGCAACGACGCTTGACACAGAGCCGGAGCGTGCGCCGGTAGACGAAATCCACAACGAAGACCGCGCGGTGCTGGATACGGACAGGACAGGCAAGACAAACGGCGTGACAAACGACAAAGTATTGTATGCCGATGATTTTGAGTACAGGGAAGAACCGGCAAACTACCTCAAAGAGCGCGGCAACGAGCCTCGCTATATGTTGGATGCGCATGGCGCATGGGTGGTAGAAAAAGGCAGGCTGAAACAGGAGCTGGCAAGCAGCGTGGCACAGTGGAATGGCGGAGATCCCTCTACGATTGTAGGAGACTTCCGCTGGATGGACTATATGGCCTCTGTCGATGTGGAAATCCCGAATGGCAGCAGCAATACGTGGGCGCGTCTGGGCGTTCGTTCCCAGACCGGCATGAACTGGAATAACAGCGGCTATACCTTAGAGATGAATGGCAGCGGAACATGGAAATTGTACCGCATTGGAACCGTTGTGAAAGAAGGCACTGTCCCCGCGAATGCGGAAGGAAAATATAAAATCCGCATGGCATCGCTTGGCGATACCGTAAGAGTTATTATCGACGATACGACAGTTGCAACTTATAAAGATAATATCCCGATGCTTGCGGGACGTGTGAAACTGAGTTCTACCTGGAATCAGGTATATTTTGACAATCTGCTTGTGGAATGCCTGGACGGTGGAATTCCCTATGCACTCAGCATGGTAGACGGACAGGACGATTCTGTCAGTTATGAAGGGGACTGGACAATTGCCAATCCGGGCGGTGGAAGCGCGGACGACTGGTACCGCACCATGTCCGTGACGGATAAGGAAGATGCATCTTTCTGTTTTCCGATAAAGGGCAGCGGATTTGCAATCCTTGGAACGAACGACGGATCTGCAAAGCTGGACGTCTATGTAGACGGGAACCTGGAAGAAACGAACGCTGCTACGCTGGCGTCGCCTGCCCGCGGAGAGACATACAGCCTTTCGGACCTTCCATTTGGAGATCATGAGATTGAAGTAGTTGTAAAAACAGGAATATTAAAGGTAGATGCATTGTACGCGCTTGCAGAGCGCCTGGAGGCAAATGATAATATATTCGTTTCCGTTAAGACGGAAATGACGCCGGTTGCGGTTCTTCTCACAGACAATCTGAACCAGATAATCGCGGATTTGCCCGAAGAAGTAGAAGTGGAGACAGCGAGCGGAGCCGTTGTCAAAAAACCGGTGATCTGGAATACCAATACTGCGCAGTTTGACGGGGCAGAATTTAAAGCGTCAAATATCACCGGAACTGTTTGGGGCGGCACGACTGTCTGGGGTATGCCGCTTACGGTGACGGTTCCTGTTGAGAAGGTAATTCCTTCCGGTACGATGTATTTTATTGACAGCGTGGAGGCGGATCCTTCCAAACTGACATCGACCGAGCCCTATGATGCGGTAAAAGAACAGCTTGGAGATTCTCTCCTGAACCAGGTGTATGACCAGAAAAAGACGGATGACAATTCCTGGGGGCTTGCCACGGAGGCGGCAACAAAGGGATACGATGGCACCACGGATATGATGGCGACGGGGGTTTATGCCAAGAATAATAAGACAGGAGAGACGTTGTCCTATGCGTTCACACTTCCGGCAGGAAACTATAAGCTGATTTCCGGACACCGGGAATGGTGGGGACAGGCACGTACCATGAAGGCGGAGCTTGCCTTCGGGAACAAATCGCAGGATGCTGGAACCATCAGCCTCGGCGGGAATGCCGACTATGTCAATACAGCATCATTTACCCTGGACAATGAGCAGCTTGTCACCTATACCCTGACAGCCCAGAATGCACAGGCTCCGCTCATAAGCTGGCTTGCAGTCATGAAGGTTTCCAATACAGCGCACCAGCATACTTATATTTATATTACGGATAATGGGGACGGTACCCATACCAAGATGTGCAGGGAAGGCGACAGCATGGTGAAAGAAGCCCACGTCCTGAGTTATAAGGACAACGGCGACACGCACACCGGAGTCTGCATCTGCAATTACAGTGAGACGGAAGCCCATAGCTATGTAAATAATGTCTGTGTAAAATGTAAGTCCAAAACAGAAAATTCAACAATAAAAGCTCCGACGCAGCCAACAATGTCCAATCCTTCGAATGTCAGCGCGGGCATAAAGTTAAGCTGGAGCAGGGCTGCCAATGCGACCGGGTATTATGTATACCGTAAGGCCGGCAACGGCAAGTTCCAGAAGGTGAAAACCATTCGCAACGCGCAAACGGTTTCCTGGACAGACACGAAGGTAAAGAAGAAAAACGGTACGACATACCAGTATCAGGTCGCTGCGTACAGCGGGTCGGTAAGCAGTGAAACATCTGCAGCAAAGACGATTGTACGTCTTACGGCAAACAGCCTGAAAAGCGTTAAGAACCTGAAAGGGAAAAAACTACAGGTGAAATGGGCAAAGAATGCAAAATGCGGCGGATATGAGATTCAGTATTCCACCAGCAAAAACTTTAAGGGAGCCAAGACGCTTAAAGTTTCCGGCAGCAAGAAAACGTCCGCGAAAATTTCCCGTGGATTGAAGAAAAACAAGACATACTATGTCCGCATCCGGTGTTATAAGAAATCAGGTAAGACAACTTCCATTTCCTGCTGGAGCGGCAAAAAAACCGTCAAAATTAAGAAATAATGGCCAGGAGGCTGCCAGAAGGCAGCCTCCTCTGGCAGCTTTCGATTAAGATGAATGTGAAAGGAGCGGCATGAGATGAATCATAATGGCAGAAAATGGTATGGCATGGCGGGATTTCTGGTAATTCTGCTGGTACTGGCATTTCACTGCACGCCGGTTCAGGCAGCAAAACTTCCATCATTAAATGTAAAAGGAACGCATCTGGTGAATTCCAAAGGGAAAACCGTGCAGTTAAAAGGAGTCAGCACCCATGGGCTTTCCTGGTATCCGGAGTATGTGAACCAAAAAGCATTTACCCAGATGAAGAAAAAATGGAAAATCAATACGGTAAGGCTTGCCGTCTATACCGCGGAATACAACGGGTATTGTACCGGAGATAAGGCAAACCGCAAAGCGTTGGAGAGAAAGATTGACGACGCTGTCAAATACGCGGATAAGGCGGGGCTTTATATCATCATAGACTGGCATATCTTAAGCGACGGAAATCCCAGAACATACGAGAAACAGTCACTGGCATTTTTCAAAAAGACAGCCTCCAAATATAAGAACCATACGAACGTCATCTACGAAATCTGCAATGAGCCCAATGGGGGTACTTCCTGGAGTACCATTAAGACTTACGCCAAAAAGGTTGTAAAGGCGATCCGCTCTAGAGATAAGAAAGCGGTCATACTGATTGGCACGCCGAATTGGAGCCAGGATGTGGATATCGCAGCGGACAGCCCCCTTAAGGGCTATAAGAACCTTATGTATACGCTGCATTTCTATGCGGGAACCCACGGACAGTATCTGCGTGATAAGGCACAGGCTGCACTGGACAAAGGCCTGCCCCTGTTTGTGTCGGAATTTGGCATCTCAGACGCCTCCGGAAACGGAAACCTGAATAAGTCGGAGGGCGCAAATTGGATGAAGTTCCTCAGGAAAAATAAAATCGGCTATGTCGGATGGAATTTGTCTAACAAAGCGGAGAGTTCCGCCCTGATCCGGCAATCCTGCCGCAAAACTTCCGGTTGGAGCAATGGAAATCTTACGCCGTGGGGAAAATGGCTTTTGAAACAGTTCAAATTTTCCTAGCCTTATAGATGCAGTTGTGCTAAAATTAGGAAAAGAGAGCAGGAATGTATCGGACATCCCTGCAATATAATACATCAGGAGGAGACAAGATGAGTGAGTATCAAATTGAAACCAGATGCGTCCAGTCCGGCTGGCACCCGAAAAAGGGGGAGCCGCGTGTTCTGCCGATTTACCAGAGCACCACTTTTAAATATGACACAAGCGATCAGATGGGCAGGCTTTTTGATCTGGAGGACAGCGGTTATTTCTATACAAGACTGCAAAATCCGACGAACGATGCGGTTGCGGAGAAAATCTGTGAACTGGAAGGCGGCGTGGCGGCCATGTTGACGTCTTCGGGACAGGCAGCAAACTATTATGCCGTCTTTAATATCTGTGAGGCGGGAGACCATATGGTTTGTTCCTCGGCAGTCTACGGAGGAACCTTCAATCTGTTCAGCGCGACAGTCAGAAAACAGGGCATTGAATGCACCTTTATTGATCCGGATGCCTCCGCAGAGGAGATTGCGGCGGCTTTCCGCCCCAATACCAAAGTGCTGTTTGCAGAGACCATCGCCAATCCGGCGCTTGTGGTTCTTGATATTGAAAAATTCGCATCTGTGGCACACGAACACGGCGTGCCGCTGATTATAGACAATACCTTCCCGACGCCGATTAACTGTCGTCCGTTTGAATGGGGCGCGGATATTGTGACGCATTCTACGACGAAATACATGGACGGCCATGCAACGAGCGTGGGCGGATGCATTGTGGACAGCGGTAATTTTGACTGGGACAGATATGCAGACAAATATCCGGGGCTGACGCAGCCGGATCCTACGTATCATGGAATCGTCTATACGCAGAAATTTGGCAAGGGAGCTTACATCACCAAGGCGACAGCCCAGATTATGAGAGACCTTGGCTCGATTCAGTCTCCTCAGAACGCATTCCTGCTGAATGTCGGGCTGGAGACGCTGCATTTACGGGTGGCGCGCCACTGTGAAAATGCAGCAAAAGTAGCAGAATTTCTGAACAGCCACGACAAGGTTGCATGGGTCAATTATGCGGGGCTGCCTGAGAATAAATATCATGCGCTGGCGGAAAAATATATGCCAGATGGTACCTGCGGCGTTATTTCTTTTGGCTTGAAAGGCGGCAGGAAAGTTTCCGTGGGATTTATGGATAAGTTGCAGATGATTGCCATTGTTACCCATGTGGCGGACGCCAGAACCTGCGTGCTACATCCGGCAAGCCATACGCATCGCCAGATGACGGATGAACAGCTGGTAGAAGCAGGCGTTGCACCGGATTTGATTCGGTTATCTGTGGGAATTGAAAATGCCGAAGATATTATCGGGGATCTGGCACAGGCATTGGAACATATATAGTATCTACAAAATTTACGTTATGGAGGATAGGATATGAGAAAAATTCTGTTTGCAGCATCTGAATGTGTACCATTTATTAAAACCGGAGGTTTGGCGGACGTGTGTGGGGCGCTCCCCAAGGAGTTTGACAAAAACGACTGGGACATCCGTGTGGTAATCCCCAATTACAGCTGTATCCCCGAACACTGGAGAAACCAGTTTGAGTATGTGACCCACTTTTATATGAGCTGTGGCAATTACATTCAGAACAAATATGTGGGCGTTTTGCAGTATAAGATGGATGGCATTACGTATTATTTCATTGACAATCAGGAGTATTTTGACTGTTTCCTGCCCTATGGGGATATCCGGTTTGACATGGAGAAGTTTATCTTCTTTGACAAGGCTGTGCTCTCCATGCTCCCCTTAATCAATTTCCAGCCGCAGATTATCCATTGCCATGATTGGGAAACCGGCTTTATTCCGGTATATTTAAAGACGGAGTTCCAGGGAGATATGTTCTTCTGGGGAATGAAATCCATCATAACGATTCACAACCTCAAATTCCAGGGAATCTGGGATGTAAAGACGGTCAAAGGGCTGACCGGGTTCCCGGCAAGCATGTTTGTGCCGGACAAACTGGAATTTAAGAAAGATGCCAATATGTTAAAGGGCGGCCTGGTATTCGCCGACTATATCACCACGGTAAGCGATACGTACGCACAGGAAATTCAGACCGACTACTACGGCGAGGGATTGAACGGCCTTTTGGCGGCAAGGCATATGGATATGCAGGGAATTGTCAACGGCATTGATTATCAGGCGTACAACCCGGCAACCGATGAGAAATTATATGTAAATTATGACGCCTCGAACCACCGCAAGAAGAAATTCATGAACAAAGAGAAACTTCAGGAAGAGCTGGGACTTGCGGTCGATAAGAAACGCTATATGATCGGACTCATTTCACGCCTGACCGACCAGAAAGGCCTTGATCTCATCAATTATGTGATTGAGCGGATCGTGGATGACTATACGCAGCTTGTGGTTATTGGAACCGGAGATTCACAGTATGAGAATATGTTCCGTCATTTTGCATGGAAATACCCGGATAAGATTTCCGCAAATATCTGCTATTCGGATGACCTGGCGCACAAACTTTACGGCGCAGCGGATGCATTTTTAATGCCGTCCAGATTCGAGCCGTGTGGCCTGACCATAAGAAGATGCTTTCCGATTTGAAAGAGAGGGGAGTGAACATGGTGTTGATCTCTCAGCCTTATGTTAATAAGAATGGGGCTATCGACAATTATAACTATCTTTCAGAGCGCGGTATGCTGGCAAAAGACTCTCTGGGCCGCACTCATGATGTGACCACATGGGTGGGCGACGCCGGAATGATAGATGTGAGCAACCCCGATACGCGCGAATGGCTTTGGAACCGATTGAAAGGGCTCACTGAAGAGGGCGTG
>CAJUOE010000029.1 GCA_910587895.1 uncultured Lachnospiraceae bacterium | reverse complement strand
TTGCCGTGTGCCAGTCATAAATAGTCTGCCGTTCCAGAAACCTGCGGAACAGTTCCAGATACCTCTGGTTTCTGCGCCGACTGAAAAATCCTGTATGTATTCATGGTTCAGGAGCTGTATGGCATCCTGTATCTTCTGGAACATTTTTTCTTCCCATTCCCAACAGACTTTTTCCACACAAAAGTATACTTGTTGGCGCTGGCTTCCGGCTTTGTCCCGTCAATGAACACGGCCTCCTTTGACAGTTCACCAGCCCGTTCCAGTCTTTCTGCCATCTGATAGAAAACTCATTTTATTTCTTACATATCTAGCAGTTTGGCGATATCGGAGAAGTCGATATACAGGTCATCATAGATGTCGGCTTTTATGGAATCGGAAAAAGCATATTCTCCAGTATCCTTTGATTCATAATCATATACCGTAATGCGTTCCTTGTCAGGATCCAAGAACCAGTATTCGCGAACGCCGGCGGTACGGTATTTAAAAAGTTTCGTGAAATAGTCCATGCGCCCGCTGCACGGTGATACGATTTCGATGATCCAATCCGGCGCGTTAGAGCATCTTTTGTCGGAAAGTTTCTCAGGATCACATATATGTTTCCTGGCTGTGCCAATGCCTGCGCCGTGTCATTACTTATGTTTGTGCATTGTGCTGAAAATAAAAAAAATTACTGAAATTTTTAGTAAAATCTGCTAAAATATTACGTAACTAAATTATATTTTTTTATTGGGAGAAGAGGAGGATATTGCTTATGCGAAAAAGATTTAGAAGAATTTTTAGCGAGGCGTTGGCTGGAATTGTATTTTGTACGGCAATTACTTTCTATCCGGTGGAAACAAAGGCAGCAGAGAAGGCAATTGACGTCTGGGAGGGCGTGAGCAGTGCAGATTGGATGTCGAACCTGGAGGATGATTTGAAGATATCGCAGATTAACCTTCCGGGGACGCACGACAGCGGAACGAAGAATGTATCTTTTTCTACTTCAGCACAGTGTCAGGATACGAGCATAACGGATCAGTTAAATGATGGGGTACGTTTTCTTGACATTCGTCTTGGTAAGAAAACGAGCGGTAGTATATTTAAGCCAACAGATGATGGAACATTGAAAGTTGTTCATGGCGAGTTAGCGGATTGTTATGAGGACAGCGGCAATAAAACGACTTTGATGTTGGATAAAGTTTTGCAGGAGTGTTATAGTTTTCTGGAGGAACATAGTACGGAAACGATTGTTATGAGCATGAAACTGGATGATAAAAGTTTTAGCAATGACAAAGATTTTGCAGACAGAATTTATGATAAATATATTACAGATGACGTAAAAAGTAAATGGTTTTTGCAGAATGGCAACCCTTCTTTGGGTGACGCCCGGGGTAAAATCGTATTGGTAAGGCGTTACTATAACAATCCGGATGGCGGTGATTGGGGAGGGAATGGGATTAGGATTTTCTGGAGCGATAAAGTTCAAAATGCGACCTCATATTCAGATCCGCCTTGGGCAGGCCCCATCTCGGTGACTGGCGGAGCTACAAGTTTTTATGTTCAGGATCAATATAACTATTCAGTAAATGATAAATGGAAGGCTGTGCAGCAAGGGCTGAATTCCCCGCCGAATAAGAATGATGTCAGAAACCAATTTTTTCTGAATTTTACAAGTACGGCAGGAGACAACAATCCGAAATCATCGGCAAATACCATCAATGCCAACTTCCTCAGCTACAACAATGGAAGCCTGGAATACGGCAAAAGCTATGGCTGGATTATCATGGATTTTGCCACGGAGCAATTGGCAAGGCATGTCTATAAGACCAATAAGTCGCCGAAATTGGAAGTTGCAAGTACCGCGAAGGCATTGGAATCCGTTATCCCGGCGGAAGTGACAGCCGACATGACGCTGCCATCTGACGGGGGAGCGGCTGGAGGAGTGGCAGGCACTTCCATTACCTGGAGCTGCAATCCTGCGGATGTATTAAAGGTAAATGGCACGACTGCTACCCTGGTTTGCCAGGCTTCCGGGGATGTGACCGCAACCTTGAAGGCAACGGTTTCTCTTGGTAAATATTCGCAGCAGAAAGAATTTACGGTGCAGATGAAAGGATTGGATTCAGTTTTTGCAGATTTAGCCACTGTCCTTCGGGACGCAGAGGCATTTTATGAAGATGCGGCAAATGCTGTATACAACCTGGATTCTTTGAAAGGCGCCATGGAGACGGCGCGTGCGCTGGTACAGGCAGGAGCAGACAAGGTCACCAATACGCAGGTCAGGGCAGCGACAGAAACGCTGCAGACGCTTATGGAGCGCGGATTTGATTTAAAGGATACGGCAGGCCTTAAGGAAAACCTGCTGGGCTGGTATCCGCTGACTTCCAGCAGCCATGATGTGTCAGGCAACCATAACAACAGCACGGCGACAGGGGTTACTTTTAGTAAAGAAAATGGAGCTGCATTTTTGGGCGGCAATTCACGTACCAGTTATATTTCGCTGCCGGCAGCAATGTTTCAACGCACAGCGGATAACGATAACCTTACGGTATCTTTCTGGGTGAAGGACAGCCGTGGGGAAAAGAGCAACGCCTTTGGCTTTGGCAATGGCACGCAATGTAATCCCGATAATGGAGGATCCAAACACTTTATTGTCAATACGAATGATGGTGGCAGCTTATTGGTGAATGCCTGTCCCAAAGGGTGGCAGGGGAACACCAACAATATTAAGACAACGGCATTGCCGGCAGATACCTGGTGCCACCTCACTGTTGTCATGGAAGGGAAGAGGCTTAGTTTATATAAAAACGGCGTTGAGGTAAAGACGATAACAGCGGATTATTCTGTGTCCGAGATGGGGAATATGGCATTTGCCTATATCGGCAACGCCATCTATGCGCATAACGGAGACAAAGACTTCAAAGGCAATATCAAAGATTTCCGCGTATATAACTGCGCGGTTGCGCCGGAACAGGCGGCGGCAATCTATAACGATAAAGATGCAGCAGATACCTCCTCATACAGTGAACATCTGCTTGCCCATTACCCACTGACGGCAGACAGCAAGGATATGTCCGGCAACCAGTACGATGCCACGGCAACCGGAGTCAGTTTCAGCGCAGAAAATGGCGCTGCCTTTACTGGCGGCACAGCAAGGAGCAGTTACCTTTCCCTGCCGACAGAGATATTTGACCGAATTTTAGGAAATAACAGGATGACAATATCATTCTGGGTCAAGGATGACCAGGGAACGCATCACAATGCCTTTGGCTTTGGCAATGGCACGGAATGCAATCCTAATAATGGGGGAGCCAAGCATTTTATTGTCAATACCAACGCGACCGGCATTCCATCGAGAAACATAAGCCTCGTGGCATACGAGGAGGTTCAGTTTATTGA
>CAJUOE010000028.1 GCA_910587895.1 uncultured Lachnospiraceae bacterium | reverse complement strand
GCAGTATGAGGAACAGATTGAGGAAGGGGAGATGAACGCCGTTTACGAGATAATATATATCGCCTTCATGCAATAGTTTTCAGAAGTCTTATAAGTGTCAGCCAGGAATACTGGCCGTTTCCGTCTGGCTTTCCTCCACTAAACTATCAGGGATACTTTATAACAAAACTTTATCCATATATTTGTTAACCAAAAGAGAATCCCGGTTCCTTTCCCAGCCCGGCATTTACCCATCTATCCGCCATATCCCGTGTAATAGGGTTATTGCATCCAAATGTAGCTCTATAGTGGTTTCCTACATAATCAGTTCGGATCAATGATTTCAGCCAGACCCCTTTAGGCATCCACTGCTGGATCTTTGCTCTCGCATTCTCTTCACCCCCTGTATAGGTGAACTCTGTCGCCGAGACCTCATAAACCGCATTGCTGCTGCCATTCATCAGTATTCTGGAATCACGCATCTTCTCCACAAGCTGATTGCAGATAATCCGGTCTTCCATGATCCTGTCCGCCGAAAGCTTCTTGATCTTGTCAGTGATAACATCCATTCGCTGGTTCAGCAGTTCTGCACGATCCATAAGCTTCTGAAATTTAGCTTCATAATCGTCATCCATAATATCCAACTTGTCAACCTGTTCATTAAGCTGCTCAATCTTTTGCCGGAATGCCTGCTTTTGGTCCTCATCGTTTACGGCGTGGACTACTAGGGTATCTAATCCTATTTGCTCCCCACGCTTTCGTGCCTCAGCGTCAGCAACAGGCCAGGCGGCCGCCTTCGCCACTGGTGTTCTTCCATATATCTACGCATTTTACCGCTACACATGGAGTTCCACCGCCCTCTCCTGCTCTCCAGTCCTCCAGTTTCCAAAGCCATGCATGAGTTGAGCTCATGCGTTTCACTCCAGACTTGCAGGACCGCCTGCGCACCCTTTACGCCCAATCATTCCGGATAACGCTCGCCACCTACGTATTACCGCGGCTGCTGGCACGTAGTTAGCCGTGACTTTCTGGCGGGGCACCATCAGTCAGCACCCATTTCCTGATGCTGCCTTTTTTCCCCCGCAACAGAGCTTTACGACCCGAAGGCCTTCTTCACTCACGCGGCATCGCTCGTTCAGGCTTGCGCCCATTGACGAAAATTCCCTACTGCTGCCTCCCGCAGGAGTCTGGGCCGTGTCTCAGTCCCAATGTGGCCGTCCGCCCTCTCAGGCCGGCTATGCATCATCGTCTTGGTGGGCCTTTACCCCGCCAACAAACTAATGCACCGCAGGTCCATCCGCGCCCCATCCCCGAAAGGATGTTTCACAGAAAGAAGATGCCTCCTTCCTGTACATCGGGATTTGTTCTCCGTTTCCAGAGCGTATTCCCGGTGCGCGGGCAGGTTCCCTACGTGTTACTCACCCGTTCGCCACTAGAGACCCGAAGGTCTCTCGTTCGACTTGCATGTATTAGGCATGCCGCCAGCGTTCATCCTGAGCCAGGATCAAACTCTCCATTTGATCTGTACTCAGACGCTTTGCGTCTTGTGTTCATGATTGTTTTTCAGGTTCAAAGAATCGACGTTGTATCGTCTTGTATTTACTTCGTTTTTCCTGTCCGGTTTTCAAAGAGCGTCAGCACCCATGACAGATGCCTCCATCGCCTGCGGCTTCTGATGAAGTCACAAGCTTTTCAAAGATACTGAATGAGCGGTCTGGCTGTCAAGCCCGCCTGTGCCCCTCAGCACTCTTATATCTTAGCTCATCCGCAAGAGTCTGTCAACACATTTTTTGAACTTTTTATTCTTTTGTGTATTTCAGCTTGTTGATTTATCCAAATCGCTTGCAGCTCACTTATAATACCACACCCTCACAGAAGTGCAACCCCTTTTCTGCACTTTTTTGCATTTCATTTTTTTGATAGTATCGTTTTGTACAAGTAAGGCCACCTGTCGATTCCACGTCCCTCTCCATCTGCTGCAGTCCGTCATTCCTGCTCAATCCATTTATGCTCCGGATTCCTCAATCATCCCCATCTGCATATCTTCTCCCTTATTCAGGAATCCTCTTTCCTGTGTTCACCATCGGCCGGGAATGATACACTTACTGACATGAATGCAAAAGAAATCGCCCAGCTGCGGCGCCAGTTCAAAAAAGACAACAGCGATTTTTTCATTGCCAATATCGCTGCTGCCTATGTCTCCAATGAAAATTCGTCTCCGGTCATCAAATGCTTTGACATCACAGACTATGAAGACCTGAGCGAATCCGAACGGACCATTTACCTGGCAATACTCAAAAAGGCCCTTTCCGGCAAACTCGGTCGTCAGCTGACAGAGTACAGCTTTGAATCCGGTTCTGACTGTCAGCAGAAACTGTACGACCTGAATCAGTCCCGTCTGAAGGACCCGGACCTGGTCAAAGAATTCGTAAATGAATTCACCAGAAACACTTCCTACCTCAATGGATACTTCCTTCATATTACTTTCACTCCTTTCGCAAAAGCCAATCTTTCCAATCAATAATTGTCCATTTCCCCAATTCTTCATTTGGGTCTTTGATCCACGTCAATACATCACTTTTCTCT
>CAJUOE010000027.1 GCA_910587895.1 uncultured Lachnospiraceae bacterium | reverse complement strand
CATTTGGCTTGGATGATTGGTAACTACAGAAGAATTGGTGGCAATATGCATAGCTGTTGTGCCCGTGGGATATTGCTTCTCATGAATGTAAGCATAAGAGTTATAGAATATGTTTCTAACATTTCCTGCCATTCCTCATACAGAGGCAAGGTCATAAAACAGCGATTGGATTGGCATACTTCGTAATTGTAGCGGCGCACGAGTTCCAACTTGGTAGGGTTGTTCTCTATATAGTCAGCAAATTTGCGCATGCTTTCCATCTTTGACTTGTTTATCGTCCAGTTGCACATCCTCCTGCCGCCCCGCCATCTGCCGAAATTGCAACAGCGGCGCTTTGACAAGTTCGCCTGTTTCCGAGACGATAAAAGCCTTGCTGCACATGGACAGCATTTGAAAAAATCCGGGCACCATCATGCCAAAATCCAGCAAAATCGTGCGATAACCGCTGCCCTTTTCCAAAAGCCGGACAAACCTTACATAATCTTCCGAAGATATCTCTCCCAGGCAGACCCCGTCTTTGGCCGGCGGAATATAGTCGATTCCTTCCATGCTGTAACATGCGCCGCTGACACAGCTGGCAACGTCAACCTCATTGCTCAGGCAAAGGTACATCACATCCAAAAGATCTTTGTCATATTCTTCACGAAACCAGTCCTCAAACCCCGCGCATTCCTGAAAGTTAAGGTAAAGCACCTTCTCCTTCTGCGCCAGCGCCTGTGCATAGGTCAGGCTAAACGGCGTCTGCCAGATGCTGTGTCCGGGTGAATAGACGCCAATAATTTCCTTCTTTCCGCCCGCCTCCTGCAACGCGCAGGTTTCACATTGCTGATAAAGCGAAAACACTTCCCTGAGAATTGCCTGTGCCGGCTGGTATTTTTCCACCCGGGGAAGCCCGCGAATATTGTCTGGAACCTGCATATTTTCTTCACTTTCATGCAGATACACCCAGAGCGTTCCCCCTGCATTCCCGGAAACCTCCTTACAAATCTGGGGATGATCATAAAATCCTCTGCCAAGCAGTACAATGTCCTGTCTCGTACCGCTATTATATTCCAGAAAATGTTCCGGCGAGGAAAAGGACACGCTTATCATCCGCTCTCCTCTTCGCAGGGAAATCCATTCCCCCAGTTTTTCTCCATAGGAGCCGTCCATATCGCAGACGGCTATTAAAATTTTTTTCAATAAGATACCTCCATAGCGATTGCATACCCGATTAAAATGGCAACTGAAAAATGAATGACGTGTTGATTTCCCTGAGACTCCTGTGGATAGGCGAGCAGCCTGCCGCTTACCAGCACCTGGCAGATATACTCTTTGAATACCCATAGACGTGAAAAGAGATTTCGATGATAAAGAATCTTACACAATGACAGAAAAGCTGCAATAAGAAAAGAAACGATTATCGTAACACAAAGCACCTGTAAACCCCAAATGCCGCCAATCATGGAAAATAACTTGATATCGCCTGCCCCGAGGGCGCGTATCAGATACAACAGATAAAATAAGATAACCGGAACAGAAACGTTTAACAGAAAAACGCCGATTCCCTTCATGCCCCCATCTGAGACCTGAAAGAAACACCCAGATAAAAGTCCGCAAATGATCAGCCGGTTACTGATGCAATAGCGCTGTATGTCCGTTGCCGCTGCCAGACTTAAGAGCGTCAGGCTCAACAACAATTTCACCTCCCCAACTTACCACCTCTCTTTGCATTGATCTCCTGCTCGCGAATCAGTGATGTTTTGGATTATAAAACATGTTTTTACGATTGTAAAGTATGTTTGCTGAAGTTTTTCATTTTTGTAACTATCTCACAACAACTGGTAAAATAAAATTCCGTATACAAGCCCAAAGCCGCTGATACCAAGGGTTCCAATTGTCAAAACGTTGACCGGATTGATGCCCGCCGCCACAGAAATGCCCACGCTATCCAGCAGGGTATTTACAATACAGATTCCCACGACGCCCGCAACACTGCGCAGGATAAATGTCGTCACCCAGTTTTCTTTCTGTTTCATCGTTCCCATAAGCAGCACAAGAATGCAGATTCCTGCAATCGCCGCAATTCCATAATAAATTTCCATACCTGTCCCTTCCCGGCACTCTCTTATCACATATATATACTTTCTGGAAAAATTTATGACTTTTTTGTATAGAGCTCATGGTTTCTGCTTATACTTTAAGTAAGATAACTGTTAGCATAACTGCGCCTGGGCGGAGCATGTGTAACAGTCATAAAGGAAAGGGATGCATATGTTTCAGATTGCCAAAAAAGAAGAACCTAAGACAACTGCTTACTCTTTACTTTTAGATGACATAGAAAAAGCCAGATACGATCTGGCTCTTGCCTATGATAATTTTGAAAATGCGATGGAGCCGGATCTCATTGACTGCTGCATCTATCAGGTAAACGCATTACAGATGCGCTACAAATTTCTGCTGACAAAGGCAAAACAATACAATGAGAATTCCTATGCCAGAAACCCCCTGGAACTCTCGGAATCCTGAAGGGTCTCCGTCAGACTGCCTTTCTGATACGTCATGCCCGCAACAACCTGCTGGGTATTTGACATCAAAGGCTCCGACGTATCCTGACGCGACGCCTCCACAAACGCGTCATAGAGATTCTTCAGAACCTTCTTCGCATCGCAAAGGTTTTTAGACGTATTTTTACATATTGCCATAGAAAGCAATTGGTTGACAAACTGATATTCCGAAAACAGGCTGTTTGAGATTTCATAGCTGAAATCCAAATCGTCCATCAGCCTGCAGATTACCTGCTGGGAAAGTCCTACGGCCTTCTTAAAGTCCTCGTAGTTCCCGGCTTCTTTGGCCTGGATTCCGTCATCAAGGTAGGCAAAAAGGATATCATATATAATCACAATCATTTCCCCACGGTTGCAGCAACTCAGCCTGCGGGTAAATTCCTGTTTCTTTTCCTGCGTCATACTCTTCCTCCTGACTCATTCCTCAAAAAAGCACAACCCCGCTTAATGGGCGGGGCGTGCAAAATATTCCTACTGCAAGAGCTGCAATACCTGCTGCGGCAGGTCATTTGCCTGTGCAAGCACAGAGGTTGCCGCCTGCGTTAAAATATTATCCTTCGTGTACTCTGTCATTTCCTCCGCCATGTCCACGTCTTCAATTCTGGATAATGCCTGGGTCATATTCTCTTCCGTACCATCCAGGCTGGCAACCGCATAATCCAGGCGGTTCTGGTATGCGCCAATGCTGGAACGAACTTCGCTGACTTTCTGAATCGCCCCGTCAAAACTTGTAATCGCACGATCCGCACCGGTAACCGTGCAGACATTCACCCTGTCAATGTACAAGGTCTCGGAAGAAACTTCCGGAATGCGGACGTCCATCGTCTGATTTTCATTGGCGCCAATCTGGAGCGTCATCGGCCCTAAGTCTGCCACCTCAATATTTACGGTTCCTGTCGTTCCCGGCATTACTTCAAATCTCATTTCAAAACCGCTGCGATCCGATACAGTCACAAAATTACCCTCTGTGAGGATCGTTGCCTGTGTGCCAAACCCTTCATCCGTAGCGGCAATGGCGATTTCAACGTCCTTGCCGACGCTCGTATTATCTGTAGCAATTCCTAAAAATGCTGCCAGATCGGGATTGTCGCATTTTATGTTCATTTCTGTATTATTTCCATAATCTTCAGAGACAAATACCAGATTTCCGCCGTCTGCGATATTGCCCGGAACATAACCGGCATTTTCCGCCTCTCCGGTTCGATCTGTAATATCTGCTACTACCAGCAGCTTGGCTCCGCCCAGCTCTGCCGTATCACGCAATTTCTCATAAACCGCCTGGAAGTTCTCGCCCTCACGGATTTCTACCTGCGCGCCGTTGATGGAAATCTTTCCTGTCGCGCCTGCCGGAATCGTGTCCGTCGCCGTCCGGGGCTGTCCGCCTTCTATCGTCGCCTGTTCTGCATCGGCTGTAATTTCCACCGTATACACATCCGGCGTCACACTGTCGGAAATATCTACCCGCCGGATTCCACGGCTGTCCGGGTAAATACGCTGATCCAGCGTACCGTCTAACAGATTCTTTGTATTAAACTCCGTATCTTTCGAAATACGGTCAATCTCATCCCGCAAAGATGCAATCTCCAACTGGATAGCCTTCAAATCGTCCGGCGTATTCGTTCCATTTGCCGCCTGTACCGAAAGCTCTCTCATTCTCTGAAGCATGTTGTGGACTTCTGTCAAAGCTCCATCCGCCGTATCCAGTACGGATACGCCATCGGATGCATTTCTGGATGCCTGTGCCAGACCGCGGATCTGTGTCTTCATCTTGCTTGAAATTGCCATCCCGGCTGCATCATCGGCTGCACGGTTAATCCTGAGTCCTGTAGATAAACGCTCTACAGATTGTGATAAGCAGTTTTCCGATTGCAGCAATCTCTTATTGGCAATCATTGCTGACATGTTGTGATTAATTTTCATGTTTTTTCCCTCTCTTCTGATTTACTTTGCAGATTCCGTTCTTTGGGTTTTGATTCAAGACATCCATGTCTTCTCCTGGTTTCTATTGTTTCAGGACATTCTCTGTCCCATTTGTTTCATTTCTTCTAAAAATCCTCTTGCGATGCCGTAAAGCGTCTTCGTCTGCACCTGATAAGCCTCGGAATTCTCATCCGCACCGCCAACATTCCCGCTTCGGCCTCCTGCAAAACGGTTCAGATCCAGCTCATCACTGTAAACAAAATCCATGGTCCGCTGCATTTCCTCTGATGCATCCTGGCCGTTCAAGTGCTCTTCCTGCGATTTCAAGGCCTCTATTGTGCGGTTGGAATCGGAGACTACGTAGCCCCGGACAGAATCTTCCTGCACCTGGAACCTTGCCGCCACCTTGCCAAGTTTGGGCGTCTCAAAAAGGATATCCACCCTGCCGCGCTCTTCCTTTCCGCGGACAATCTTAAGCTGCACATTCGTCAGCTCATCGGCAACCATGACCGGTATGGCATAATATTCGTCTTTTGCCATCTGCGTCCCGAGCGCTATCTGCTGCCGCATGAGCCTGATATCCCGCAAATCCATGCTGGAAACCCCTTCGGAATCTTCCATCGTCCGCATCACATTCTCCGCAACATCCGCAAGCGTTCTCTGCGCCTTGGCCATCTCTTCCGGGGTCTTAACCGCCTCCCCGAATTTCTCTATGATTTCTTCTTTTGCTTCTTCCAAATCAATATCTTTGTCATTGTTCTCCCTGTCAAACAGCGTCCGGAAAATTCCTCCCCGGGGATTCAACAGTTGATTTGCCGCCATGATATTGTAAGCCGTCACCGGCATATCATGCCCTGCAAGGATTTGAAGCACCTGTGCTTCCGCCTGTCTCGCCTGAGAAAACTCTGCCAGCTGCTCCTGGTAATAAGCCTCCTCCGACGCCGCATCCGCCGGCGCACCGCGCAGCTGCCACAGCAATTCCTCCGGCGTCATATTCTCCACATTGCCCTGCGCCTGCTGCATTCCCTCCGGCGTTGCATAGCGCAGCGTTTCCTTTGCACAGTCTGTCTGGTATGCCGCCTCGATCTGCTGGGAAATGCTCAATCCCTGTGTCTGCAGGCTTTCTATCTCTCCAAAATTATTATCTATGGAAACATCCATTCCCAAATTGCGGTTCGTCCGCACTGCACTCAGCAGATTCTTCATGGAAATCTCTGCGCCCTGCTGCACCAATGCGCCAATGACCGCGCCATCCGTCTTATCAATCTGGTTCAGCATTCGGTAAATTCCTATGTAACTACTGCGTTCCTGTTCCGTAATCTCATGATGCTGTTCCAGTTTCCACAGATACTTGCTAAATTTATCTTCATCCGTATCATTCAGGCGGTTCTTTATCTCTTCGGCTTTGGCGTTCAGTTCTTCCACATTCATCTCCAGCGGATTGACACCTTCCCGAATCATCTCCATCACCACGGATGGGGACAGGTTCTGGAACAGATTCTGAACCTTCTGGTCTGCCGCCTTCATCTGCATAATGGATTCGGAATTGATTGCCATTTCGTTGTAGGCCAGTATCCGCACTGCCCGGCGGTTTGCCTCGGAGGTTTCCATATCCAGATCTTCCAGAATATCATCCACATTTCGGAATGCCTTCTGGATGGAATCTCCCAAATCCTTCCTCGGCTCGGTCTGAAGCGTCTCATACGCCTCCCCGGCACGCTCCATCTGTGCCTGTCTGGAGATCCCGGTTTCATGCATCGTATGGATGGTATCTTCCGCGGTCTTAATATTGCCCAGAATATTAGCCGGAACGCCCTTAAGCTCCTCGGTCTTTGCCATCGTGGCACTGAACGCCTCCACATTCTCCTGTGTAGGCTCAATTCCATTCTGGTTAAGCAGATTTGTATAATAAGCGTTTTCCTGTTCCTTTAACTGCTCAATTAAGACTTCTAACGGCTGCGTTTCAATGGAAATTCCCTGCTTCAACAATGCATAATTGGCCTGCATGGTCATTACAAGGCGCGTTTCTTCCAATTGACGTTTCGCCTTTATGAATGCAAGGTCTTCCCTCGCATATTCCGGAAGCTGCGCGGCTGCCTCCTTCGATGCGCCGCCTTTTTCATGATTCGTCTGCCCCTTCTGCTGTGCGGCATAATTTGCGGCTGCCTCCAGGCTCCTGGTCGTGAGGGGCATTCCTTTCTCTACCACATTCCAGATATCAGCATCCGTGGCATTTTCTATCGTCTGTACTGCCGCCTGTGCGCGCGCCGCATCACTGTAACCTTCCAGGATCACAGCATCCTTCGGCCGCCTGCCCTCCGAAACCGCCTCCAGAATGGCGTTCATCACCTCTTCTGCCTGCGGCGGCAGTATCATTTCTTTCAAATCCATAACGTAATTCAGGTTATCTGCCGTCAGGGGAATCTGATTCTCCATCATCCACTGGCTGACGGAAAGCGTCGTATCATTCACGGAACGGCCCGCCTGCAAAATCACCTGGCCAATCTGCTCTTTTAATCCCGGATCCAAGGCAATTCCTGTCTCCTGATTCGGCCTGGTTCCACTGCTGTGCTGCGCCTTATAGAGGTTCTCCACTGTCGGGGCAAGCTCATTGTCCAGCAGATATTTTACCGCCTCATCACTGGATGAGGTAAGGTCCGCCGCCTGTTCCAGCGTATCCTGGATATCCGTGACATTTTCCTCGGTAGCCGGAAGTCCAGCGTCCTGAATTGCCGCCTCAATCTGCCTTGCAGCTGCAACGCTGCCGGTCATCTCCTCTAACATCCTGCCATCCATAGTGTCGCCAAATACGCTGATATCCACACCTGCTTTGGCAAGCTCCATTTTAATCTTATCCGTTACGGTAACGACCGTTTCCACTTCCGTATCGTTCAGTGGAAAACCTTCTTCATCCATTTTCCCACAATCGGAAGGCGTTACCGTATTAGACACGATCCGCATCTTTTCCTGAAGAAGCTGTGCTTCCATATTCTCCGCCTCCTGGCGTATCTCGTCCAACTGAGACTCTCCGGCAATATTATGAGGAGTTTCCACTGTCGTCTGCTGTATGGACGTGACCCTTCCAGTGTCGCTTTCCACCTTCTGCGTCGTGGTCTTTTGCGTCGTGACCGCAACTTCCCCCTTAACCTCCACCTTTGTTCCTGTTCTGGTTATTTCTGTTATACTGCTGTTATCTACTCTTATGTTCATACCTGCGCCTCATAATCTTAATTTTCAACTATTAAGTATTTCGGTAATAGTGCTGGAAAACTTAATGCGCCATTTATCGAATCCCTCACCTAAATATAACCCAGGAAAATATTTCCACCTCCGCTGAAGAATGTGTCGCTGTCCTGAAGCCCCATTTTCTTGACGGTATTTTCTGCTGGCTGATACAGGATCGTATTATGCTCATCATATCCTACGATCAGTACCGCCTGGTCTGAAACCATGGCAAGTACCGGGTTTCCAAGGTTTACATAATACAAAACCTGGCTCACGCTGCATCCGGAAAGGTCTACCACCTTCCGCTCAGTCAAAGCCTCCGTCAAAATCTGGCGCGGCGTCTCGCCTTTCGCGACAAGATCCTCCACATCAATGCTGCTCTCCTCCTGCCGAAGGAGGTATGTCAGGCAGCGCACCACGGAATTATCGCTGATTTCCGGTATGTCAAGCGTTCCGGAGCCAATCATTGCCCGGCTCGCATCCCTGCCCCTGCGCCAGATATAATTCTGCTCCGAGTCAATCACAACTCCCGCATTTGTATCTGCGCCAAGCACCGCATCCGTTACCGAGGGCGTAGACATCAGTATTTTTCCTCCGCTGTATACATAATAATTTTCATGATCCTTGCTCGTCTCCAATTCTACCGTACGCGGTTTCTCCACCACGACCTCCTTGGGCGCCTTCACCTGCAGATTCTTGGGCTCGTCTATCTCCTCTTCTGCAAACACCATCTCCACCTGCGTCTGCTTTTTCTCTGTCACAATCGTATCTATGGTAATCAGCCTTGAGGATTCTAACTGCTGGTTTTTGATGGTATCCTGGCTTGCAGGGATAAATCCCGCCTCCGTGCGCGTCTCCCTGTCCAGGAAAATTGTTTCCTGCTCCACGTAGGCATTGGAAATATAATAGCCGTCTTTCTGATACTCCTTGACAATATTGGAATTCTTATCCACAATCGAGACTTTATACATCGGAAACTTCATATTTCCCGCACTGTCTGCCACGACTTCATCGGCTTTCGCCGTTCCATATACAAAATCACTTTCCACAAAGCCGACCGGCTTTAAATATTCTCCGCCATTTCCCTCAATGGAGCGAACCTTCTCTCCCTCCAGATCCATAATCTTCACTGACTCCGCGCTGTTGCTGTCCTGTGAATCCTGCCATGCAAAATATCTTCCGTCCTCCGACGCCACATAGCTGCCCGGTTTTATTTCACGAATAATCGCCTGCGCTTTCCCGGTACTTAAATCAATTCGGTACAATTCTCCGTCCGCCAGAAGATAAAACATATTTTCATCGCTGATATAAAAGACCTCGCCCCAATCAACCTTCAATACTTCATAGGAACAGTCCGCCGGCATAAACAATACCTCTTCCACCGTATTTGCCACGCTGTCGTAATGAAATACGCTGATTCCGGTTCTTCCCTCATGGCTGCCACGGTTCATATAGCCGTACACCACAAAATCCATGCTGCCGCCTTCGTCCATGCGCATAATCCGAATATCATGCTGCCCGTTATTCTCCCGGTCCGAAATTCCTTCCGCACTGCGGAAACTGAATACCTGGAAAAGCTCGTGGCTGTCACTGTTGTAACTCCAGAGCTCTCCCTCCTGGACAAATGCCGTTATCGTTCCCTTCTCATTTGCCATATATGGTACATCCTCCGGACAAATCCCCAGAAGCAGCTTATTCTTGCTGACAGCCTGATTCTCGCCGCGGAAAACCTGCGTCATATTCCTTTCGTAATTCAGCAGCGACATACGGTCTATCGTACTGTTGTAACGTACGCGGTAATATTCCTCCACCGTGTAATACTCAACGCTGCCATTGTCGCCTGCTGCCGTCATAATATACCGCAGCGTAACCGTATTGTAGGAACTTCCCAGCTCTTTGATCGACGGGATCGGTTTCTCAAGACGCTCTCCGCCAAATGACGCCCAGCTGACCTGTGACAGGCTGGAATTGATTGTCACTTTCTGAAGCGTCGTATTGTCTCCCTGACTGTTTGGCTCCAGATAGAGCGCAAGATTCCGCGACTGCTCCTTGTCAAATGACTGCTCATGGAAATTCATGACAAGGTCCAGCGTTTCATCCACATAGTAATCCTCCTCGCGGATAATTCTGGTATAGTAATAAATCGGTTTGCCATCGCTGTTAACGGTAATCTCAAGCATATATTCCGTACCGGGTTCCAGAATATTTTCAAATTGCAGATCAACCCGGATTTCCCCGTTTTCCTGAGAAAAACTGGTAATCTCACCATCCTCCACAAGCCTTTCCATATTCATGGAACGCACCTCAAAAGAAATGCTTTCAATATGATTCTGAAAAGATTTAACGGTAAGCGGAAGCGTCAGGTCTTCCCGAATCGGGGTAATCGTATCACGCATCGCCGTGGCATCCATCTTTGCGCTATGACCATAGAGCTGATTCATTTTCACATGGTCACGCTGCAAATGCAGCACCGGAAGGGTCACAGACGCCATTTCCGATGTGAGATTCATCTCTGTCTGCCTGTCCCGCTCTCCCATCACCACTACGGTTAAGCAAAAAATCAATATCAATATCACAATCTTGATTATACCTTTACGCATCCTGCCTATCATTCCTTTCCCTATCCTGTAACACCGAAAGCATTGGCTCCACATGCAGAAAATCCATAACTTTGCGGTAATCCCCGTCACTCTTTTT
>CAJUOE010000026.1 GCA_910587895.1 uncultured Lachnospiraceae bacterium | reverse complement strand
GCTGGGCGGAAATACGCAGGTAGATTTTGTCAGGGGATATGAAAGCGGCAGCCTTACTGATGGGGAAAGCGGTAAAAAGGAATCGGGGGAGGCGGATAACTGGCAGGAAAAAAATCCTTCCGTTTCCTACTTGAACATATCCAGAATCTCTTTGATGGCTTCCACATTTGACTGGTTCAAATCTGCTATTTTAATGATAGATTCAGCAGTTTGGGTAGTCAGGTCGTTCTTGACGATGATGTCGTCCACGCCTTGTTCATTGTCATTTGATGCAATCCGGACGTTATTAATCTGTTCCCGGATATTTGTCGCGCTCTCCGAAAATACAGAAGTCTGGTTATGGATATTGTGAATGACTTCCCGGATATCATTCACTACAGATTCATATTGGCCAGCCATGGTTGCGAACTCCTGGAATTTACCGGAAACATCTGTTTCCATAAACGTAATGATATCTGCAAAACACTCCTTAATGCTTTCGATGCTTTTATTTGCATCCACGCAGAGCGCCTGAATCTGGTTGACTGTCTCTGAGGAATTCTCAGCCAGGCTGCCGATTTCCCCGGCAACGACTGCAAATCCCCTTCCTGCTTCCCCTGCCCTTGCAGCCTCAATGGAAGCGTTCAGAGAGAGCAGGTTTGTCTGGTTTGTAATATCCAGGATCTGGGTGGCCATCTCGTTGATTTTCACGAGGGACTGAAGGTTTGACATCGCTATCTCAATGTTCTTCTTCGTCTCCTCAACCTTCTTGGTATTGTTTCCTAACGTATCAGACGCTGTTTTACTCATGGTGTTTGCTGTCTGGATCAGCGCATCGCTCTTTTCGCTGCCATCCTGGGCGCAGTCTGTAATATCCTCCACTATGTCATGTATTTTCTCAACCTCACCCGTAACTGTTTCTATGGATGAGTTTGTGTTAAGGATGCTGGCAGACAATTCCGCAGTCGTCGATGAATTGTCTTCTACACTGCCCATTAAATTGTTCGAAACGGTACGCATTGTCTCGGAACTTCCAACCAGGGATTCTGAACATTCATTCAAGGTACTTACCATTTTACGGAATGTCACCGTGAGGGAATTAACCGCCGTAGCCAGCTTGCCGACTTCGCTCCTGTAGCCGATGTAGCCTTTGATCATATCATCCTCGCTCAAATCAAGCGCCTCAATCTTCTCAATCTTCCGGATTACTTTCTTGAGTGGTTTTAAATTGATGTTTATCATCACGCCTGACATAACGGTAATCAGGAGGAACGCAAGGCCGCAGATAATGCCAAGTATTAACTGGCTTTTGTATACCGGTTTATATAGTTCATCCTTATCGTTCCTGATTATGAGCGCCCAGCCTCTGTCGGGGAGTGATTTAAAGACAGTAAAATGATCCTTTCCATCTTCCCCCTTATATGTAACCTGTCCGGTTTCCTTTCCGCCGTCAATTATGGAAATGATATCCAGAAGGGATGTTTCCTCAATCTCCGTCAGGATCAGGTCAGGATTATCGTCAAAAATATATTGTTTCTGCGCCACATTGATGAGCGAATAGGAGGTATTCTCAATGCCGTGCGTGGAAACGGAATTCAGCTGCTGCGCGAGCCCGTCTGTCTGGATCGCACCTCCGACAAATCCCAGAGGGGTGTCCCCGTCATAAATTGGAACATACATGGATATTATGATTTGTCCGGATGCCGGAGATTTCAGAATGCCCGTATTAAAGATGCCGCCCTTTGCCGCCGTCAGGTTCTCATGGAGCTGGTTAAGCGAATCGCCTTCACGCAGGACCATTCCTACCGCAGATACATTGGAATGGGTCAGTGTTTCTGTTTTCCAGTCGCAGACATAAATCCCTTCCCAGCCTTCGAGTGATGCAAAATATTCTGAATTATAATTCTGTAATTCTTCGCGTTTGGCATTGTCAGCTGTATTCTGTAATAAATCTTTGATGTTCTGTTCTTTTGAAAAAGACAGGAGCTGATTCTCCGCATTCAAAATATACTCATCAATCAGTTTCGTTTTTGCATCCAGGGAAGTCTGCATATTATTTTCTACGTCGTTGATGAGCATGGATGTAATATTTCGATTTGAGATATAAAATACCGCTCCCATAGATATTGCCGTGATAACGGCTACCATTGCTGCAATTACAAATCCCATTTTCCAGTTTTTCAACATAATATCTCCTGCTTTCTTTTATCTGGCGGTGGATGATAGTTTCTTATAAAATAATCTTAACACAGGATATGTAATTTGACAATCAATATATTTTTTGATTCGACAGGCAGGGGATGGGAAAACTTAAGGGATGGAAAGTATTGCATATTTGCCGGTGGCGTGATATGTTATAGAGAACAGAGAGACACTACGGGGAACCTGCATGGTTGGTGTAAATAGCAGGAATGTGCTGAGAAGCAAAGAAGTATTGGAGCGTTGACCCGGATTAGCTGCTGTAAATTCCAGGTTTGCAGGAAGTGGTTTGGGTAATTGTTTTGGGAACAGGGGGAGAATTACAATGATTGAAAATATCGCAAATGGAATAATCACTGGGGTGGGGCTGGCGTCGGGAGTGACTTCGCTCGCGTCTTTTGTGTCAGGATTTTCCCTAGAAAAAGATGTAGACAAAATAAAAAAATCGCTGAGAACACTGGAGGATATCAGAAGAGATATCAGCAGCAACAGCGATAAGGAATCCATATTGCTAAACAATATCAGCCATGGTATGGACGTCTTCTATACCAATAATATGAAACAGCAGAAAAACGTAATAAATTCCATCTTAGACTTATACCAGCAGCAGAAACATATGTTGGACAGGCAGCAGGAAATCATATCAGAATCCATTCATGAGATGAAGGAAATCGCATCGTCCATCCGGTTTAACGTTGGTTCCCCTGTGAACATCCATTCCAGTTTTGCAGGAAACCTGATGAATGACCCTTTTGCCATGGGGGTTCACGAGTTTTCAAATTTTGATTACCAGTCGTTTGATGACGATAAGCATTTGATAACGCCAACCATGTCCCCGGTCATATGGAAGGATATGCGTGGCAATCAATATATGGGAAAAATGAACCGGAATGTGATGGAACGGTATGGATTTGATGTGAAATCCGGGGTATATACGGCAAAATATGACGGATATTCCTTTTCGCCGAAATACGGCATGTATCTGCCAGAGGTTTTCGTCAGGTAAGAAGGCAAAAGCCAATTATATTCACTCCTGTTCCTCCAGCAGCCGCTGAATGTAACCATACAGGTATTTTTTATTTTCGCTGGTCAAAGCAGCGTAAAGTTTCTCTATTTCAAAATCCAGAGGGTCGGTTTCCTCTTCAAATACGGGTTTTGTCCCTTCTATGATCCAGCCGTGATTTACGTGAAAAATCCGGCAGATATCGGAAAGAACACGCTCTGTCAAAGATATGCGCCCGGTCTCGATATTGCCGAGGTTGGAGCGGGACATGTTGATTTTCGCTGAGAATTCCTCCAGCGTCATATGAAGAATCTGTTTTCTTAAGTGTCGGATGCGTTCGTAAGGTTCCATGTGTTTCCCCTCTTTTCTTTGAATTTCCCCATTTTGTAATTTCATATTACCGAAAGGTTTACATCACAATGAAGTATATCATATGCAAAAATGCTTGTAAAGAGAATTCTTGCGTCAAATATGTTATCTTAAGAGCGTTAATTTCAGCATAATCCAATCTAAATTTCTTGACAAAAGCATTAATATAAAATAAAATGATTTTAACAAGAAAAATAAAAGGGGGAACAGCTATGAAAAACGATGAAAAAGATATCAAATCCCTGAGTGAGCGTTTGACACGGGAAAACAAGCAGTATGTAATCGCGGTAGCCAACGCATTGCTTTTTTCACAGAAGAGGGAGGAGCCATCTCTTTCCCCAAATTTAAAATTCAGGAGGTAACCAGGTTATGAATAAGAAAATTATAGCGGCTTTGTTAGCATTTCTGTTGGCATTTTCCGGAATTATTGTGCCAATGGATGCATATGCAGTACAAAAATTCGAGAATAACGGAAAATCACAGAGGCAGGAGCACACAGAATTTAAGAATGATTTGTCTGTCAGGGGGACAAATTCTTTTGGAAATTTGCTGGCGGGAGAATTATCGCAGGAGGCGGAAGAACAGCAGCAGCACCTGGGATGCAACATTTTCTCCATTGAAGTAACGGACAGGCGGGCAGACGTTACGTTTGAGACGGCCATAGACGCGGCATTGGTTGTGGCAATCTATGAAGAGGACGGAATAAAAATGCTGGATTCCGCAAAAGTGGACGTTTCTGAGGGACAGACGCAGGCTGCAGTTTCTTTTGGGCTGGAAGAGATGCCCAGATATTTCTATTTGAGGGGGTATCTGGTGAAGCATGATAACCTGCAGCCGCTTTGCATTTCTTACGATTCCCCTATGTACACGCAGGAAATGCAGGAATTTCTGGCAAAGACAACGGAAGATTTTGACGCTGACCGGGTGTTAAACCTGGACGAAGATACGGAAAATAATTTTGCCGTGTACAGCGAGGAAACGATACAGATTCCTGAGAGCGAAAATGAAAATCAGGTTGTCACGGCGGATGACGGGAACAATACCTATGTCATTGAAGACGCCAACGAGTACATTTCCGCCCTGAAAAAAGATGACATTTTCGCTTATGAATATGGCGAGGGTGAAGTCCTGATTATCAAAGTAGGGAGCATCCATATGGAAGGCACGACAGCCACGATTACCGGGGCGGAAACTTCCATGGAAGAAGTGTTTGAATATGTGAAGATTGACGGGGAGGCAGGACCAGAGGATGCGCAGGTGGACGATTCCACCTGCGAGGAAGGCGTTACCTATGCAGGGCTTGTGGACGATACGGAAGAAAGCGGGATAGAAACCCGTGCGCAAAGGCTGGGCGGAAGCGAAGAAAAATCATTCAAACATGAGTTTGACAAAAAATTTTTCATAGGAGGAGGCAGCGTAACGATTTCCGGCGGCGTGGAGCTGAAACTGAATTTCAGCGCCCAGATATATATTTCACACTCAGAGAAATACATAGAATTGAAAATGGATTATACGGCGCAGATAAGGGCTGCCGTAGATGGAAAGATCCAGAAAGAAATTTCGCTTGCCAGGGTCAGTTTTCTGTTTTATGGCGTCGAAGCTGAATTGACGCCGAACCTGATTGTGGATGCCAGCGCCAATATATCATTGAAAGGAACCCTGAAAGGAACGATCGGATTTCGGGCAACCCTCAAAGGAATGAAAAATATTACGTCCACCCCGAAATTTACGACGGAATTTAAGGCAGAGGGAAAGATCTATATAGGCTTGTCTCTGGTGCCACGCATATCCATATTGAACAAAAGTCTTGCCTCGGCGAGCCTTACTGCAAAAGTAGGCGCTCAGGTGGATGCGGCGTTGAGCCAGGATAAGGGGACGGCTGCGCGCATCCATACGTGCAAAACCTGCATCAAAGGGGCGATTTATGCCAAATACAGCCTTACGGCAGAGGCGAGAATTCTGCTGATAAAAAGCCCAACGTTACAGTTGTTGGATAAAACGCATAAAATCACCGATTTTTATTATTCCCTTGACCACAATAAATTTGCATTTACCCTTTGTCCGCATTATCGGTATCAAATGGCTGTAGTCGTGCTGGATGAGGATGGAAAAAAGATTGCCAATGCGCAGGTAAAATCGCCATTTGAGGTAAATGGGGCGCAGCCGGGCAGCGCGGTAACGGATGCAGGGAACCTCGTGAGCACAGACCATATCACAACTGGAGCAGACGGCAGGGCAATCGGTTATCTTTCTGCTGGCAAACATACCCTCGAAATATCATCTTCGGGCTATGAGACAGCAAAGAAGAAAATTACCGTCCCCCAAAACAAGAAAGAAATTATTGTGCGCCTGAAAAAGGAACCTGAGGTTGTCGTGCCGCCGGTTGGCCCGGGCAGTTTTGGGAAGGTGAAGGAGGTTAGTTTTGGGGGCAATAGCTGGATTGGTTCGCTTATGGAAGATGGTAGTCTGTATATTTGGAATTTCTATAGTCAGATATGGGGAAATAAGGTTGCTGAAGGATATGTCGCCACACCATATAAAGTAATGGATCGTGTAACATACTTTGAACTTTATGGAGATGGAATAATTGACGGAGAGACGGATGACAGTGGTGTATTTATTCAAGATGAGAATTTGTATACATGGGGATGGAATTTCAGTGGAGAGTTGGGAAATGGAACCATGGAAGATAGCTGGGTTCCAATAAAAATTTTAGAAAATGTTGAGACAGTGAGTTTGAAAGATGAAACTCGTGCAGCTATTACGAGAAATGGTGATTTATATATGTGGGGGATGAATGGCTATGGACAATTGGGAAATGGAGGTACAGAAGACGTTGCAAGTCCAGTAAAAATAATGGAGAATGTATCATCGGTGAGTTTGGGCAATGGGCATAGTGCAGCTATTACGAAAAATGGTGATTTATATATGTGGGGATTAAATAAAGATGGACAGTTAGGTAATGGAAGTACAGAAAATAGCACAAGACCTGTAAAAATCATGGAAAATATAGAATCAGTAAGTCTGAATAGAATTAGTGAACATAGTGCAGCTATCACGAAGAATGGAGATCTATATATGTGGGGGTTAAACAAAGATGGACAGTTGGGAAATGGAAACAAAGAAAATTGTAAAACTCCAGTGAAAGTAATGGAGAATATATTCTCTGTAACTCTACAAGCTTCCAGTAGTGCAGCCATTGCAAAGGATGGAAAATTATATTCATGGGGAGATAATAGTAATAATCGCTTGGGAAATGGGGCAGCAAAAAATGAAAATGTTTTAAGACCAACGCATGTGCTGGATAATGTATTGTCAGTGACGCTGGGGTACAACAATGGAACCGCCATCACAAAAAGTGGGGATTTGTATATATGGGGGCGTAAAGGGTATGGAGAATCGGAAAATGATAACATTGAAAGCCCTATAAGAGTTATGAGTAATGTATCAAAAGTTAGTTTAAGTGGAATAGGGGGTAAAATGGCAGCTGTCACGAAAGAAGGCAGATTGTATATGTGGAACATAGAAGACAGCCTTACCCCGGTAAAAGTAAATTTCCCTGGCACAGACGCCGCGTCCATTCTTACGCACGAAGATGCGCAAAAGAACGGCATTTCCACATTTGATTTGCCGGAACCTGCGTCTTCTGGGAAAATATTTTCTGAGAAGGGCGTAGATGACAGCCAGTCCGGGGAACCAGAAGATTCAAACGCATCCTGTAGCTGGTTTGATTTGCCGCCCAATGAAATCTATAACTTTTATGTGGTGAAAAGACAGGACGCGGAGGATGTGTTGGATGCGGATAATTTGCTCTATATCTGGCAGGCGTCTACGGATGAGAGCGGAAAGATGCAGATATTATATAGTAACAATGACGTGCAAAGCCTTTCTACGGCGCAAAGTTTTATTGCGGGGATAAGTAAGACGGATATTTCTGCCGCCACGATAAACGTACCCAGCCTGAAATACGATGGAACGGAGCAGTTTGTCACCCCGCAAATAACATACCGGGGAGAGACGCTTGCAGAAGGGGTGGATTATGAACTGACAGACGGCTACAGCGCCATGGACAGTGGAACCCATACGGTGACAGTATCTGGGATTGGCCTATACACAGGTGTATTGTCTGCTGATTATCAGGTAGTTTGCAACCACTCATACAGGGATAACCGGATGCTTGTAAAGGCAGCAATTGGCAGGAATGGGACGATGGAACAGAAATGCAGCGTTTGCGGAGCAACAAGAAAATTATCTGTTCCTGCGGTAAAGGCTGTAAAACTATCCACTACGGAATACACGTATAATGGCATGATTAGGAGACCTATGGTGACGGTAACGGACAGCAGTGGAAAGCCGTTGAAAAATGATACAGACTATATGGTAAGCTATGCATCCAATGGAAAAAATGTTGGAATCCACACGGTTACCATTATGTTAAAGGGCAGATACAGCGGAACAATAAAAAAGACTTTCACGGTGAAACCCAGAGGAACGTCCATCACTAGGCTCACGCCGGGAAAGAAGAAATTTACCGTCAAGTGGAAGAAACAGAAGAGCCAAGTAACCGGCTATGAGCTCCAATATTCCACGAGCAGCAAGTTCAAAAAAGCAAAGACCGTCAAAAACATCAGGGTAAAGACAATTTCGAAAAAGATTGCCAAATTAAAGGCGAAGAAGAAATATTATGTACGGATTCGCACGTATAAGACTGTGAAATTAAACGGGATATCTGTGAAACTTTATTCCAGGTGGTCGAAAGGGAAGAGTGTGAAGACGAAGAAATAGGGGAACATTTATTTTGATAAAATGTCACTATGTGTCCCGGTGCGAACCAGAGTTAAGACAAGAATATTTTCCTCAATACGATAGACAAATAGCCAGTTAGGAAGAATATGGCACTCACGGTGTCCAGTCCAATTACCCGTGAGTGCATGGCCGTGATTTTTCTGAAAATGAAAAGAGAAATATGATATGGTGTCTACAATACCTACTCAAATTATGTAGCCAGGATGTTTATTTATCCTGGCGATTTTTAAATATCGGGTATCCGTTTCCCTGGCTGTCGGTGGTGATATCGTTAAGATGCTGCCTTTTGCATGTCTTCTTTCTTTCATTGATGATGCCGCTTTCCCATGCGCCTTCCGGTGCAGGGCGGATACTCTTATCTTTATCTGTAGCTCTCATGGTCTCCTCCTGAATATTGATGGAATTAGTATAACCGGATAACAAAGAAATATAAAAAATATTTCATGCTTAGATGGGGAGAAAATGATGTTAAAAGAATGGAGGGGATGTATTGAAACTAATTTATCCGGCTGTTTCTGATTATTTTGAAACAACTGCTGATAATGGGCATATGGTAAATATGTTATTGTCAGACATTGATGCCTATGAAGAAAAATATGGTAAAAAAATTGTAAGGAAAAATCCTACTATTTTGGCATGGATGAATGGAAGGCGAGAAGTAACATAGTCTTTTGGAGGGCTAATGGCAAACCGTCAGTTGAACGGGTAGTTGGTGACGTAGACTGCTAACAATGAAATAAATATGACAGAAACAAGAAAAGATGACAATATGGGTTGGGAAAATGACTTGTATATCTAAAATTAAGGTGCTATAATATTGCATATAAATAGTTGGGGTGTGAGATGCTATACAAATATTTTGAAATAAATTTTGTGTATTGGTATATGTTTTAAAAAGTTTTGCTCAAAAATGGTTAAAAATTATTGATAAGTGTTCCATATCAGAAAAGTATTTTTTAGATGTTAGATAGTCAAAAATAATAGTCAAAAATAGGGAAAAAGAAAAGTAAGGGGAGTACATATGATAAGAAGAATTAAACACATAATTAAAAGTGGTTGTTTTTTTCGTGGAATAGAACATTTTTTAGTAATGTTTCCATCTGCACTAATAATTGCATCAATAACAAATACCAGATATGGTGAACCAGTATTTAGTCTTTCATCAATTTTAATGTCTGTAGGAATTAGTACAATTGCTTTTTTAATATTCACAAAAGGTAAAATTCCTTTTTTTCTGGGTCCCAGCTTTTCCTATATAGGTTTTACCAGTTACTATGTGGCTACAATTTCCGATAGACAAGATATACAATATGTGCGAGCTACAATATTATGGGGATATTTGTTATCAATAGTAATATTAATATGTTTATCTTTTCTGTATCATTTTAAAATTACCGGAAAAATTGTGGATTTCCTATTTCCTAGTGTGGTAATGGGACCTGCAATTTCTCTTATAGGATTAGAATTGGCAAATACAGCTATTAGTGATGCTGGATTGAATGGAACAGATTATAGAATAAAAATATTAGCAATTCTTACGTTAGTGATAATAATAATAGCGTCTTTGACAAAGAGAAGATTTTTTAAAAATACGTCTATATTTTTGGGTATAATAATGGGATGTATAATAGCATCGTTTATGGGGATGTTTAAACTTGAAATTCCAGATAATAAATTAATCATTTTTCCTACTGTTTATATAAATGAATTTCTTGTTATTCCAGATAATTTAGGAACCTTATTTATATCAGTTATACCATCCACTGTTATGAATTTTACGGAGCTTATAGGCAGGGTTACGGTGTTGGACGGGATGCAAAAAAGAGATGGCATAAATGATGAGGGATTAATGTCAAAATCTCTAAAAAAATCTTCGATATCAAATTTTATTTCAGTTCTGATCGCGTCTGTACCATGTACTTTTTATGCTGAAAATATTGCTATTATGAATTTGAATAGTTCTTTGGTTTCTGTAAAAGGAAGTAAAATGCAGGATGAAGATAGATTTGTACAGAATTGTTATAATCCATATTCTGTATATCCATATGTTATAGCGTCGATAGTATCTATTTTAGTTGCATGTATTGGTTGGCTACAAAATATATTTATGTGCATACCTAAAGCTGTATTAGGTTCTATGGAGCTTTTTGTTTTTACATTGGTTGCATCTCCTGGCATTCAATTACTGGTTGAAAATAAAGTTGATTACAAGAAAATTTCGAATCAAATAATTAGTGCTTCAATCCTTTTGGCAGGAGTAAGTAGTTTAGTAATTGAATATAAAACAATATATTTAAAAGGTATGAGCTTAGGATTAACGATAGGAGTAACGATAAATTTAATAACAAGAATATTATATTATTTTGGCTGGCTGAATGAGAACTTAACATTGTTAGAAATTTTAGAATTATGTGTTGATTGTAATAGTCATAAAATACATTTTTGGGCAAAGAAAAGTATGTTTTTTTCGGAGGAGAGGAAAACATATACTGGTTCTGAAATTATAGAATTAATACATAAAAAAATTGTATATTCAGATTTAAAAGATTTAGATTCAATTGAAATTACAGAAACGTGTACGAATAAAAAAATTGTTATAAAGCAAGCTTACAACCAAATAATGATAGTTGTTGCTTTTCCTGTCAAATTGCAGAAAGAGTATGCTAATGACTATAATTTTGTTGTACCAATAGATAAGCATGGAAGGGTACAAATTGTAATCAATACTTCTGTTTCAAAACATAAACTTTGTAATTTGTTAAAAAATATAACTTAAGACGTAATATAACAAGTCATAATATTTATCAATAGATTTGTTTTTATCAACAAAAAATATTATATCATAATATTAAGGACGCTTGCGCAGGATATAGCATAAAGTAAAGTTGAACGTGATTGAGAACAATGTGGGCAAGCCTACTTCGACACCTTTATTTCCATTCATGGGGCGCTGGACATCCTATGGATGTCTGTTTAGCACGGACTGAAGTGAAACGAAGATGCTTACACACTTATACCTTGAATTACAGGGAGAATATTGCGCCGACCCTAATGTTGGCAGTGCTAACAGCATGTTTATCAGGAGGAATTGTAGGTGGGAAGATATTTTTTTATATAATTGGAACTACAGGAGGACAAATAAATGGACGCACAAAAGCAAGCTGCGACAGCAGTCATGGAAGAGTGGCTTTCCCATCCCGAAGAACTCGGGAAAAAGCCGGCAAAGCTTGAAGTTGCAGGAGAGTTTGATTTGCATGACCTGCATTATTATATTTTCAAATTCAAAAAATCAGCGTTTGGATCCTGGAAGGTAGCGGTCTGCGGAGGCTACGAGGGGGATGGACTGGGGCACTGCGGCCATATTTACAGTGAAATGGAGAATTATAATCCCGATACCGCGGAAGAAAAATGCATTGCAATGGTTGAAAAAATCCGTCAATTTTGGATGGAACAGGCGAAAGAACAGGAGGAAGGGGAGCAGGATGAGGCTCCTGCGGGCGGAGACTTTTTAGGATTTGTGCTTTTGTCTTCGCCGGAGTTCGACGAGGGGGCGTTCCGTGAGGTAATGAAAGAGGACTGGGGGCTGGAATGTCCCGAAATGCCGGAGGATTCAAAAGAGGAAGGCAAGGCCGTCATTTTTGATGTGAACGGCATGATGGTTACCATCGGCCTGATGGAAATTAAAGTTCCCGACGGCGAGGCGGAATATTGGGCAAACAGTAATTTTATGACAAGGGAACAATCGGTTGCCGCAGCCGAGAAACACGAGGCGCACCTGCTGGTGGCTGTGCTGGGCGGAGAGTCTGCACCTTTGGAGGCAGGCAAACTGTTTGTGAAAGCTGCGTCTGCCTGCCTGAAAGCGGACAATGCACTGGGCATCTATGATTGCGGTACCGTATGGCTGCCGGAGGATTATGTTCATTCGGCAATGGTTATGCAGGAAGGGGGATTTCCGCTGGCTGACCTGGTATTTATCGGGCTTTATCAGGATGAAAAGGGCATCAGCGGCTGGACCAATGGCCTCAGTTCCTTTGGAAAAGAAGAGCTTGAAATTATCGACAGCGGCCAGCCTGCCGCGGATGTTTATGACATGTTATGGAATATTTCTGCGTACGTGATACAGGAAGGCGCTGTTCTTCGGGACGGGCAGACGCTGGGATTTTCTGCAGAGCAGAAATTGCCGCTAGAATTATCAAAAGGCATTTATGTGGATGGGGAGTCGATCAAGGTTGGATTTTGATTGATATGTGCATGATATTAGCATATAATAGCCGAACAATAAATGGAACGACGGATGTTAAAGACGGGAGATAGCAAGTGAACTTTTTCGATTACATAAAGAACGAATCGTTTTTCAAGCCGTTTACTTTAAAATACCGCAGAATCTATTACGATTGCATACAGATTTTGATTGATAAGACGAAGGAGCTGCCCGTGCTCTATGAATCGGATGCCAAGGACAGCATTACGATTTACCTCAAGAATCTGGAACTGCAAAACGAAGGGAAGTTATCGGAGGAGAAGGACGAGGGTTTTGAGGCATCAGAAGGCGTGGAAGAGGATTCCAATAAAGCAGGTGAAAATGGAGGCGACTTGCAGGCTGCGTCCATTATTTCTTTATTCCGGGATTGTGGCTGGCTGCTCCCCAGGGAAATTGGGCGCAATGGCGAATACGTTGTGAATGTCTCTATCGACTGCCGGAGGGTTCTGGATCACTTGCGAAAAATGACGGAAAAGAGCGGGGAAGGAATGATGTCCAACCGTATTTTTGCCATGTTTGACACGATGAGGTCGGCATTTGACGAGGAATCCGGGCGTACGGAACGACCATACACGAACATCCTTGTGCCGCTGGTTGACAATGAGACGGAGCTGAAGAATGAGCTTACAGATTTAAAAGAGAATATTGCCACAATTATGAAGGTGGTAATAGCATTTCAGGATATCAATAGCTTTGGACAGTTTATCATGAAGGATGAAATGCTGGACCGCTTTTTCAGTGAATATTTTTTTGTGAAAAACAATGGCTTGATTCCGACACAGATTTCATTTATCCGCAACAAGCTGCGGATCTTAAGGCAGGGTGAAATGTTTGAGAAGATGGTAGCGGAATGTGCGGAGAAACTACAGCTGCCCGATGAGGATGCAAGGCAGCGCGTGGAACGATATTTTGCGGAGCTGCAATATTTCCTGAGCGTGGAATATGAAGACAATATGGAGTTGATAGACAGCCGCATCAACAATTATTATAACCTGGCAAATACGAGGATTATCCTGATGGCGAGCAATGGCATCCGCCTGGAATCTACCATCAATGATTTCTTAAATGCAGTGTCCAGACTGCCGGAAGAAGAACAGGACATCGCGATGGAACAGGCAGGGGGATGCGCGCGGCTTATCAGTCAGAAATATGTGGGGTATAAGTCTTTTGAGAAGACCAAACGCCTGAAGAATGAGGGCGAGAATATCAGCCTCATGATTGCGGAATTGTCGGAGGAGGAAAAGCGCGCAAAGACCGAAGAGCTGTTTTTGAATGCCCCCAACCGTTATTCTGTGGAGCGCGTGGGAAATTTTCTGGAGACGCAGTTTGGAAGCGAGCGCAGGATACAGTTGAAAGAGCGGCAGATAAGGACCAGGGAAGAAGTGATTATGTATGCGGCAGCCATGCTGTATGCAAAGAATGCGGAATTTCCTTATGAGCTTGAGCTATCAGAGGAAATGGTGAATACGGATATTGCAGATATCAATGACATGGTAATCAGGAAGAAATAGGAGATGTTATGGGTGATTTCAGTTTCAGGAAGAAAATGTCAGACGAGGATGCCTATTTATTCAAGCGCTGCATCCGTAAACTGCTGGATGCGACGTTTATCGTGGCGGATAAGGAGGAGCGGCTGTACGATTACATAGCCTCCGAATCGAACCAGTATGACATCAACACCTATCTGGCAGCCATAGGGTATAAGGTGGTAGTTGAGGAGCGCATGAAGGTTGCCATGCTCCAGCAAAATGATGAGGATGTCGAAACGGTTGGCTTAAAGAGGATCAATTTGTTGCGTTTTGAGCCCAAACAGGTGCGGTTCCTGCTGGTGCTGTGGCTTTTGTTTTTGGAGCGCATGGGGTATGCAGACCCGGTCTATGTGACGGTCGGCGATATCATAGACAAGTGCAAGATTTATAAAATTACCATGGCTCCAGCGGATTTTAAGAAGAATTACCGCCTGTTTAAAAGGTTCAGCCTGATTGACTATAATGATGACATTGCGACGGAAGATGGGAAAGTTAAGCTCTACCCATCGCTGCAGTTTTGCATGGACATCGGGCAGCTGAAACAGGTGATGGCGGAGTATGCCGACGAGGACGGCATGGAGGCGAATATGGACGGCATGGAGGAAGATGGGGAAGACATAGATGGGTTAGGAGAAAGTGAGGACATGGATGAGTAAGACGGTTTTGCGCAGGATACAGCTTGTAAACTGGTATGGATTTTCCAACACAACGATTCCGGTATCGGAAGACCTGACGTTGATTTCCGGGGAAAATGAGTGTGGGAAATCGACGATACTGGACGCCATCAAATATGCCTACACGGGCGACACGCAGTTTAACAAAGCCACCAGCGGTTACAATACCGGGGTGGGAAAGCGCAACCTCATATCTTACACGCGCTGCCTGGTGGATGCCAGCGCCGGGATTTACGCCAGGCCGGCGGAGAAAATTCCCGTCGTGTATACGCATATTGCGCTGGAATATTACGACCAGATTAATGACAACCCATTTGTATTGGGGGTAGTGATTGAGACCGCAGTTACGGATATCCGGGGGACGCATTGGTATGCGATGGACAAAAAGTCGTTGCAGGACATTTCCTTTGTGTATCCAGAGGGCGCGGCGCTAAAGCCGTATGACGCCTCGGGGTTTCAGAAGAAATATGGCGTAGCCATGAAGAGCAAGAAAGAGGGCATTACGCTGTTCATGCAGATGACGGGTCTCAAGCTGCCCTATCAGGAGGTTTCCAAATACCAGAGGAAACTCAGGAATATCATGGCATATAACCCTGCCGCGAAGATTCAGGAATTTATCAAGGAATCTGTTTTGGAAGAGCACAATGTTAATTTTGACAAGCTCAAAGAGGCCAAGAAGAATATTGAACAGATTAACAACAGTTTAGAGCAGATTAATCAGGAATTGCAGGATTTGGATGATATTTTGGCGGATTATGAGGAGCACGATAAGAAAAGCCTGCGCCTGAAGATAGACGATGTCAAAATCATCTACCGGAATGTCGTGCAGTGCCGGACGAAGGAGCGCAGGGCGCAGGAAATTGTCGAGAAAAACCGCATTACCTGTGAATACCTGGAGAAAAACATCCGCGAACAGTCGGAAAAAATAGACGAGTTGGAAATGTACTTTTCAGAGGCCAAAAACGCCTTGCGCGAGCTGGACGTTTCCAAGGCTATTTTGGCGTCAAAGCAATTGCTCGACGAGTATGAACGGCAATTAGAGATTTTGAAGAAGGAAACAAAAGATTTGGAAGTTTTCCAGAAACATATGCAGGAGATTGTCTCCGTGATGCAAAAGACCGGGATGCAGTTTCCAGACTTTTCCATGGCTCAAAAACTGACGTCAAGGGAAGTGGGGCTTGCAGACAAGAAACAGTTTGCAGGCATGTTAAAAGAGCAAATCCGGAATTGCCGTGACAAATTGATTGCAGATCGGACGATGCTGGAGCGGGAATTGTCCGAGATTCAGAAGATGTGCGCAGAGCAGGCGGGCATCATTGAAAACTGTAATAAAAACAAGCCGGATTACACCTATGTGCGGGAGCAGATGGAACTGATGCGCGAGATTAACCATGAATTTCGGAAACGAGGAATGGAGCATGAGGCGCGGATGGCGTTTGAATACGTCGTGGAGCTCAAAGATGAGGGCTGGCGCGACGCCATAGAGGCGTTCCTGGGAATCCACCGCTATGCGATCATTGTCCCTCCTGAATCGTTTGGGATAGCCAATGCGGTGATGGATGGCTCGAAGCACCGCTATGTGGAACTGGTAAATACCAAACGCCTGATGGCGAGGCAGATATCGTGCGAGGAGGATTCGGTCTTCCATTTCCTGCATATCCAGAATGAAACGGCGGCGAGTTATTTCAAGTTCTGGCTGGGGCGGATTCATGCTGTGGAGAAAATGGATGTGCCAAAGTATGACAATGCCATGTCAAAGGAAGGAAAGTTGAGCCGCAACATGGCGGTGACCTATATCAATATGAAGAAGTTAAGGAGCTATTGCCTGGGCGGCAAGGCGATTGAGCTCAACCGCCTGTCAGCGGAAAAGAAACTGCGGGAATTGGAAGCAAAGGAGAAGGAAACCCTGTCCCGGCAGAGGGCTTTGCAGGAGCAGTCTGAAATTTTACAGGGAGGGCTGGACAGCTTTCGGGACTTTAACCTGAACGCCCACCAGGAGATGGCGCAGGCGACGGCGGAATGCAATGAGGAGAAAGGGCATTACCAGGAGCTCTTGGAGGCGCAGAAGAACAATGCCGAGTTCATGGCGTTAAATGACCGCGTGACAGAGCTGGAAAAGCAGCTTGGGAAGGAGAAGGCGCAGAAAGGAAGGAACCTGGACCAGAAAGTTACCCTGACGGCGGAGATTTCTGCCAAAGAAAATGAAATCAGGGAATGCCAGACAAGGGAAAAGGAGGCGCAGAAACGCCTGGAGGATGAGCGAATATCTGCCCAATCGGCGGTGGAGGCGGCAATCCGCGAATACGACGGTTATCTGGCAGGGGAAAATAAAAACGGCGGCCTCATGCAATATGAGAGCAAGGCGAGGGTGGACCGCCGTGTGCGGGAATTGGAGGCAAACATAAACGGCAAGCAGCAGTCGTACAACAATCGCAAGCAGGAGGTGGACAGGCTGCCCATCGGTCTGGGCCAGGAAGCCTTTTACCAGAAACGCAGGGGCAAAATCTGGATTGACGACCTTCAGGGCATCCAGCAGAAATTAAAGGAGCAGACCGTGACATATGAGCGCATTTTTAAACGTGAGTTTGTGCTCAATATTTATGAGACGGCGCAGGCGGCGCGCAGCGATATTTCCGACATCAACAAGGAGCTGCGCAAGCTGCAGTTTTCCACGCGCTATCAGTTTGACGTCAAGCTGCTGAACGATACCTCTGACTATGCGAAAATCCTGCGCTATGCGAAGTATTTGCAGGAGACCAACAACATGGCGGACGAGGGGCAGATGACATTTACGAATTTCATGGGCTATGACAATGACGAGGTCGAGACGCGGGAGGCGGAGATTAAGGACATCATCAATAAGATTATCGACAAAAATGATCTGGCAGAGATTAAAAAATTTGCCGATTACCGAAACTACATGAGCTATGAAATCATTATCAACAATGAGGAAGTAAAGGACGGAAAATTGTCGAAACAGGTAGGGTACAATTCCGGCGCGGGAACCCAGATTCCGTATACGCTGATTCTCTCCGCAGCTTTGTCCATGCTCTATAATGTGCGTGTGAATTCCGTGCGGCTGATATTTATTGACGAGCCGTTTGAGAAGATGAGCGACCACAATATCAAGCTGATGCTGGAGTTTTTCAAGAACCAGGATTTCCAGGTCATATTCTGTGCGCCGCCCAACAAGCTGGAATCCATTGGCAGCGAGTGCGGGGTGATCATTCCGGTCTTGAAGATAACCAACGACAATATGCAAATTGGCAAAGTCCGGTTCCATGGACAGCAGGAAGGATAGCAAAAAAGCAGCAAAAAAGATAGAAAAAGGCAGTAAAAGGGTAACAGAATGAGCAGTAAAGATTATAGGCGGCTGATACTTGAAAAGCTGCTGAAAAAATACCACAACCGCGTTGCCAGGAACACGAACACCGGCAGGAGGATCATTTTAAAGCCACAGGAATTGTTTCGCAATTATGCCGACAACAACGCCGATATCAGAGAGAAACAAAGGCTGGATGAGGCGGCGAAGGGGCTCCTTGATTTGGGCGTGGTTACAGTGGATTACCTGAAATTTAGTTCCGACATTGAGAAGATCTATTTATGTGAGGAGCAGGTAGGTAAGGTTTATGGGATTTTAAAGGATGCGTATCATATCGTTCCGCAAAATGTCCTGTCCGAGAAATTAAGGCAGCTTTTGCAGCAGTACCAGCCTGCAGGGGAGCTGTTGCAGCATTATATTGCAGGGATCCAGGCGCAGGCAAAAGACCCCAGGCAGCAGATAGATTTGCAGCATATCCAGGCGAACCTGCAAATGCTGGATTTTCTGGATAAGAACCAGGAGGATCTGTATGTGCGGGAACTGTCCGTGCTTGTGTATGGTGATTCCAAATGGTTTGAGCAGAACAATTACGAGGAAATCTGCAATATTGCCAGGGAAACGCTGCATATGCCAAAGGAGGAAACACAGCGCGGGGATGAGATTCTTGTACGCTACCATGTCATTCCGGCGCAGCAGGAGATCCTGATAAAAGGAGACTGGAAAATCACCTGGGGGAACCATGCTCTTGAGACGGCAGAATTTAAAGGCGGGATTGCCATATCCTCAAGGGATATTGCGGATATCCAGAAGATTACGATCCAGGCACAAAGCCTGATGACAATTGAGAATAAGACTTCCTACCAGAGGATGCGGGATGAGGGCGTGGCGATGATGTACCTTGGCGGTTTTGCCAGCCGCCCCCAGATAGAATTTCTGAAGAAGGTGATCCGGGACAATCCGCATAAGGGTTATTATCATTTCGGGGATATTGACGTTGGCGGATTCCTGATTCACAGGCATTTATGCAGTGCAACGGAGCGGGACTTTGCCTTGTACTGCATGGGAACCAGGCAGCTTGCAGATGCAAGGTTTCAGAAATGCCTCAAACCGTTTACCGACAATGACCTCATTCGGCTGGAAGGACTGGAAGGGGAAGATAATTACCGGGAAATTGTTTCTTATATGAAGGAGCGGCGCGTGAAATTGGAGCAGGAGATTGTGAGTTATTTTGACAGGAAAGGGAGAGAGCCATGAATATGGAAAAAGATTTTTCTTTTCCTGGGTGGTGAGCCCCTTAAAATATTTCTGAAACCGTGGTATAAAGGTGTAAATTCGTAACCGGCATGAGGCAGATGGCTTACAGTGGAATCCATTGGTTGAGTGATGGAAAGAAAATCTACAGTAAAATGTCATAAGAATGCTGTACAAATGAGTGGTATATGATATAATATGAAAAGTTTGAAGTTTTGGACGAGAGGTGGATTTATCATGCCGAATTATAAAGTTATGGACTTGTTTAGTGGAGCTGGAGGGCTGTCATATGGTTTTGAGTTAGCTGGCTGTGATATTCAGCTTGCGATAGAAAAGGATGCGTGGGCAGTTGATACATACAAGATAAATCATATTAATCAGAATATAGTTGAAGCAGATATCACCGAGTTAAGTGATGACTATTTTCTGCCTTATAAAGGAAAGATTGATATTGTTATGGGTGGTCCTCCTTGTCAGGGTTTTTCTATTGCTGCTAGTAATCGTCGGAAAACGGATGATATTAGAAATATTTTATATAAACACTTTTTAAGAATTGTATCTGTTATTGCTCCCAAAATAGTGTTGATAGAAAATGTTAAGGAGATTGTTGGATATAAACTGCCCGATGGAACAAAGATTGTTAAAGACATAGAAAATTTTTTCATGGAAAAAGGATACGTATTTGACTATAAAGTATTAAACTGTAGAAATTATGGGATACCTCAAGATAGAAAACGTTTTTTCTTTTTAGCAGTTTCTAAAGAATGTGAAGTTGAAAGGTTGGTACTTGATACTTTGATGGAAAGATTTGTTGTTCCTGAAATAACATTTAATGATGCTGTATCGGATTTGCCAGTGGTTAAAGCGAGACAGTTTGCAGAAGGAACGGTTTTATCCTATGATAAAGAACCAAGTAATATTTATCAATATAATTTGCGAAAGAAATGCAAGCTGCTATATAATCATATACCGATGCGACATACTGATAAAACGGTACAGAAGTTTGAGTTCCTATTGGCTAAGAATGGGGAATACTTGCCGGATGAGTTGAAGTCTAGAGTTAGAAGCCACACAGATATAGTTAGCAATGCTGCTTACAGCCAAAACCATAGGATAATTGATGCAGATAAAGTATCACCAACAATAACAGCATCTTTTTATTCCAGTTTTATTCATCCATCACAGCCACGAAACATAACTGTCAGAGAGGCTGCCAGGATACAAACATTTCCTGATTCATTTGTATTTATGGGGAAAAAAACTACGTTGAGCAAAAAGCTACTTGCAAAGAAAGGAATTCTTGAGGAATTGCATTTGGATCAATTTAATCAGGTTGGAAATGCAGTTCCACCACTAATGGCACAGCATCTGGCGGAAGTTTGTATAAGTTTATTGATGGAAGGAAAAGACAGATGAAATCATTAGATCTTTTTGCGGGAGCTGGAGGAATGACGCTTGGATTCAAGAATGCAGGTATAGAATCCATAGGAGCAATTGAGATTGATAGATTTGCAGCGGAAACTTTTCAGCATAACTTTCAAACGATTCCCATGTTTAATCGAGATATATACTCATTCTCTAATGAAGAAATAGGCGAGCTGTTTGCTGGGGTTGATATTATAGCGGGTGGGCCTCCTTGCCAAGGATTTTCTGTCGCAGGTCCAACTCAATATGGAATTATTGATAAAAGAAATACATTGATAATGGAATTTTTCAGATTTATTGACGTTTTGCGCCCTAAATATTGCGTTTTGGAGAATGTTAAGGGTATACTAAGCGGAAAAATGAATTCTTCACAGAAAGCACTAGCTGTTTATATGGAAGCATTGCAGAATATCGGCTACAAAAGCAAAGTATATGTTTTGCAAGCTGCTGATTTTGGAGTGCCGCAATTTAGAGAGCGTGTTGTTGTCATATCGGCAAAAGAAGAATCTATGTTGCCAAATCAAATAAATGGTAATTATGTGGGAGAAGAAAAATGGATTAAAGTTAAAGATGTCTTTGGTGATTTGCCAATAGTAAATGCAGGAGAAGGCTCAAATGATCTTTTGCCTTATGCACTAAAACCATTAAGTTTATATCAAGAACACATAAGAATAGGGTCAAAAGGGGTGACTAATCATGTGGCAATGAAACATACAAAGAGGTTGATAGAGCGATTTGAAAATATACCACAAGGAGGTAGTCTTTTGGACGTACCTTCTCAATATGGACAACGACAACGAAATGGAGAGTGTTTAGATGTGAAAAAACGTTATAAGACAAATAATCAAAGATTGCATCCAAACAAAGTAAGCTATATTGTAACAGCATCATTTCAGTCAACTTTTGTTCATCCATATTTGAATAGAAATCTTACAGCAAGGGAAGGAGCACGATTACAGAGTTTTCCTGATTCGTTTTTTTTCTGTGGGCCAAGAACGCTTATGAGCAAGTCTCTTTTGATAAGAGAAAACAGGTTAGATGAAATTGGATTATCTCAATATAATCAAATTGGAAATGCTGTTCCACCCCGAATGGCTGAAGGGATAGCAAAAGCCATTATTGCAAAGGAGGAATAATTCTTTTGAATTACGAAGAGATGATATCGGTAATCGAAAATCTAAATAATCAACAGCAAGTCCAAAAGGGAGCTATACCTCATGGAAGTAACTTGCTTCATCAATTTGGCAAAAAAGAAAATGGCAGAGAAGCAATGTATGAGGAAATATTCAACCTATATTTAAAAACACGAACTATTTCATATGATGCCAATCATATGAAGGCTTATATATCAAATATAGTCGAAAGAACAAATAATTATATGAATTATTTTTGGCCGCCTGTTAATAATCCCTTTTCACATCAAGCGGATTTTACATCGAGCATAATCCCAGAAATGCTTTGCACAATTTTTGGAAATATTATCCATTCAAAAGGAATAAATCTGGAGGTTTCTGCACAAAAGGATTTAACTATTGAGTGTACTTTTGATATAACTAACGGCGGACAAATTTGTTTTAAGAATAAACGGGTGGATGTTGCGGTAGTAAAACCATGTGAGCTTATGTTTAATGGGAGTCTATCAGAATTGCCAATCCCACTTTTAGCCATAGAGTGCAAAACGAATTTGGATAAAAATATGCTTTCAGGAATTGAACATTCTGTAACAGAACTTAAAAAAACTTTCCCAAATTGTAAATATTATGTTATTACAGAATGTTCAGATTTTGATGTTAAAAAGTCAAATTATGCATCATCAGGTATTGATGAAATATATATTCTGAGACGCCAAAAGCGTGGGGTTATAAGAAGAAAACCTGTTCTTCGAAATCCAATTGATATGAATTTAATTTATGAAATAGCATTAACTCTGATATCACATATTGATGTCATGAATGCGGAAGTAATAGATTTAGATACACGTATGAAAAGCGGTAAGTTGATAGGGAGAGCGTAAAAATGGAAATACTTGATAATAAACATATACATGGTAAAAATCTTAGAGATTATGTAGCTAAACAGAAGGGAAATAAACGAACAATTTTTGAAAAAGTATTTGATGCATATAAGGTTTATAGAGAAAAAATCAGTTCAGTGAATGTTCTGTCAGAAGAGAAAATTAGAGAATGTGTATTAGCATTAAATGAGTATAGAATGATTGCAGTGCCAGTATTTGACTCTTTAGATAATAACGGGCAAAAAGCATTAGGATATACAATCATGGAAGAATTTTTTTATCTTCTTTTTCAAAAAAAGGTTGAACTAATGAATATTAGTCATGAAAATCTTTTTGTTGGTAAAGGTAATTCATATGTTAGTCTAAGTTTCACCCCTGGTTCTTTCGATCATTTATTCAATAAGCCGAATGCTTATATTCATACAAAATATCAAGATTTTGTTCTTGGGGCTAATGTTGAAATAAAAGTAGTGGCAGATAATGAAACGGAAACCAAAACAACTGTAATCCCTGCAGTTGCGATTGAATGTAAAACATATTTAGAAAGAAACATGCTTGATTCTTGTGCTGCAACCGCAAGTCGTTTAAAAACAGCGATGCCTTACTGCATCTATATTGTAGCATCCGAATATATGAAGATGTCGGATGCTGCTCCAGAGTTAACGGATATAGATGAAGTATACATACTTTGTAAGGCGAAAAATGCTGAAAGAGAGAAAAGAAAACGTGCCAAACAACCGCCATTTGACATTGATGATGATTTGATAATTGATTTGTATAATCGAGTTTGCCGCCATTTGAATGCAATATGGTGGAAACCTGAGAACGCTGTTGAAATTGGGAAAATTATTAATAGGCCAGTTTGACTTTTGTTCCGAAAGATGTGATATGAATATCATGGTATAGTTAAGAGCCTAATAATGTGTTCATAGGAAATTCCGACCTTCCGAGGCACAAAGAAAAAGTGTATGTTCGCCGAATGTACGTTAGATAATAATGTTATTTAATTTTGAAATGAATAGGAGGTTTTCACAGAATGCAGCACAAAGTAAAATTAACCGTAATTGATAAAAAATTATACCCAGAATTACAGGAAACATACTGCGCCGACCCAAATGCAGGCATGTGTCCATGTTACAATGTGGGAGATGAGTTCATCTTTGAGCGTTATGGTACAGCCGATGATTTCTGGCATATGGGATTAAACACATTAAAGCAGACGGCGCATCTGGCAGAAGGAATAGCGGGAGGAGCGGAGTTTCCCCACTGTTCTGAGGCATGGGATGCCATTTCCCGCTATATTTATGCGGGATTGCAGGGCGGCTCTATCATGCGTGGCTGGATGAATGATGAGCGTGTGATGATTGCCTGCTGTTCGGATGGAACAAGGCCGGTGATTTTCAAGATTGAGCGGATGGACTATAAAGCGCTTTATGTTGACGGCATCAATTGCGATAAATGCAAAGACAGAATAAAAAGCATTTTGGAACAGGTAGATGGTGTGAGCGAGGTTATTTTTCGGGAGGACTATGTTGAAGTTTATCTGCAAAGCGACGTAGATGACATGACCTTGAAGAATTGCATAGAAGGATGCGGATCCTATAGTGTTTCCCAAATTCTTTAAATGAACTTACGGGAAAATATATCAAAAAACCATTGCAGGGTATTTCAAAAGATAGGGGGATCTTATGAAGTTACGAAACATTTATTTTATTTGTAAGGATAACTATGATGCCATAGACAATTTGAGTGCAGTAAATGATAGGGTTGATGGTAGGATGTGCAGGGAGGTTTCCGGCTGGAGCGATGCATTACAGGCTTTGATGAATACGAGGGATATTAAATCTCTGGAAATAGAAAGCGATGAACTTATTGATGCTGTTCCGGAAATTTTCAGGACAAAAGATACATTCCATGTAGAAACAGATGAGTGGGATAGAATTTTTTTTGCAAAAAGTACGTTGTTGCGTACCATGAATGATACGATGAATTTGTATAGAAAAATGGGTTTGGATACGGAAAACAGGAGTGGGATTGATATAAAGCTGCCCAGGTTTGAAGATTTTACGGAATTTGTATCCTATGTCAATGAACTGGAATTTGTATTTTCGAAATGTCCTTTTTTGCAGTCCAAAGATGAAAAACTGCAGTTTGAAAATGTAGACGTGGGGAGTACATGGCTGACCTTTCTGGTTGGCGGAAGCACAGCGTTGGTAGGCGTAAGCATCCTCTTAAATAATATTGCGGCCTTTATAGACAAGTGTATTATTTTGAGAAGTCATTATCTGACAGTCGAGAAACAAAAGCAGGATTTGGAAAACCAGAAAAAGACCCAACAGGAAAAAGAAATCATTTTACAATTTCTTACTGATATGTATAAGAAAGAAGTGGATGCTGCAATAAAGGAATTAGAGGAAGTTACGGATTACAGGGTCGAGAACAAAGATGGAGATGAAATAGGAAGAATCAACCAGTGTTTTGAAAAGATGCGTTATTTATTTGATAAAGGATTGCAGATTTATGCGTCGATTGACGCCCCTGCTGAGACGAAAAAGCTGTTTGAGCCGTTAGAAATGAAGTATCTGGAAATAGGCAAAAAACAGGAATTGTTGGAAAAGAAAGAGGAAACATAGGGTGGAGGTCATGATTTATCTGAGCAGTTTTTTATTTTCTGACAAGACAGTCCGAAATCCCAATATTTATCCCTACAATGTATTTGCAGGAAAGACGGAGAAAGTGCTGCTCTTTTCGCCGATTACGATATTATATGGCAACAATGCCTCCGGCAAGTCCACGATGCTCAATATTATTGCCAATAAGCTGAAATTGGAAGGGCAGGAATATGCGACCAGCAACAGGTTCGGGACAACGCCTTATTTTATGCAGTTTGTGGGTGAATGCCAGTATTCTTTGGGCGAAGACGAGGACGGCAGAACAGTTGTGATTCCGAAGAGGAGCCGCTATATCAAGAGCGAGGACATTCTGTATGAGATTAAGAAAATCCAGCAGGAGCAGGTTTTGGAGGATGGATATATTTATGAGCATATCCGCAGGGGAATGCCCAAAGAACAGCGGGAGAACCTGAGAAATTCCGATAAGATGAAAAAGGATTTGGCAAACCTGATGTTTGCGCAGGAGAAATATTCCAACGGAGAGACGACCTTGCAGATGTTAGAAGACTATATTGAGCCGGATGCGCTTTATCTTCTGGACGAGCCGGAAGTTTCCCTCTCACCGGCAAATCAGGTTGCGCTGGCGGAGGAATTGAATAAGATGGCAAGGTTTTTAGGATGCCAGTTCATTATCGCAACACATTCCCCGTTCATGCTCGGGACGCTCCATGCCAGAATTTACGATCTGGACTCCGGGGAGCTGGAAGAAAAGGAGTGGACAGAGTTATCGAACGTGCGGTATTTTTATGAATTTTTCCGGGAACATAAAAGCGAGTTTGAGGATTAGGACAGCGCAGGCTGTTCCTGTTAAAATATCTGAATAAAATCACCATCAGCGGACATTTTAAATATAACATTGCGGTTTGCAATTGTTGTTGAATAAAATGTCCGCTGTTTTTTGCATTACAGCGGACGGGAAAGAGGGTAAAATGAAAATACAGACGAACCCGAGAAAAGCAGCGATTATCGGCTGCGGATTTGTTGGCTCTTCCACGGCGTTTGCGCTGATGCAGAGCAGGCTCTTTACGGAGATGGTGCTTTTGGATGTTGATTTTGACAAAGCGGACGGGGAGGCGATGGATATTGCACACGGGATCCCCTTTGCCGGGCAGATGAAAATTTATGCGGGAAATTACGAGGATATTGCGGATGCGGCAATTATTATTGTGACGGCAGGCGCCAATCAGAAACCAGACGAAACAAGGCTGGATCTGGTAAATAAGAACGTTGCCGTCTACAAAAGCATCATTCCCCGGATTACGGAACAGGGATTTGAGGGAATTCTTCTGGTTGTGTCGAATCCGGTTGATATTTTGACGTATGTGGCGGTGAAGTTGAGCGGTTTTCCGGAAAAACGTGTGATTGGTTCCGGGACGGTTCTTGACACGGCGCGGCTGAAATATGCCCTGAGCGAACATTTGGGCGTGGACAGCCGCAATCTTCATTCTTTTATTATCGGAGAGCATGGGGACAGCGAGATTGCCGCCTGGAGTAGCACCAACGTATCAGGCATTCCGCTGGATGACTTCTGTGAAATGCGAGGGCATTTCAACCATACGCAGGCGATGCGTGAGATTGCCGAGGATGTCAAAAACAGCGCCTATGAGATTATTGAGAAAAAAGACGCCACTTATTATGGAATCGCCATGTCCATCCGGCGTATCTGTGAGAGCATTGTAAGGGATGAGAAATCTATTCTGCCGGTTTCTGCTATGATACATGGGAATTATGGAATTGACGGGATTGCCCTCAGTATGCCGGCGATCGTAGGGGCGTCGGGAGTGGAAACCCATGTGCCGATTTCGCTGAGTGACAGCGAAACAGAAGCCTTAAAGCGTTCTGCCGCTACTATTCAGGAAATCGTATCCCAGCTTGACTTGTAATACGGGATATTATTGTTGGTTCATGATGCCGGAAATATGATTCTTGTTTGGATGGAAATACTGTTCCTGTGCAGGTAACTTGATTTTTATATTTGGAAAGACTATAATGTGTTCCAGACAGTGGATGATTGAAAGAAACATAACACAGTCAAAATAAAAGAAAGGAAATAGGAATGATGAAGATTGCAGTTACTTATGAAAATGGAAACATATTTCAACATTTTGGGCGTACAGAACAGTTTAAGGTTTATGATATTGAAGATGGGAAAGTTACCGATGCGCAGGTTATGGATACAAATGGAAACGGCCATGGCGCTTTGGCAGGTTTGCTTTCGGCATGGAACGTGGATACATTAATCTGCGGCGGGATTGGCGCAGGAGCACAGAATGCCCTCGCGCAAGCCGGAATTCGTCTTTATGGCGGGGTATCTGGAAACACAGATGAAGCAGTGAACGCCCTGCTTGCCGGAAATCTTGCATTTAATCCGGATGTTCACTGCGATCACCATGGACATCACCATGGAGAAGGACACCAGTGTGGAGCTGATAACCATGGGTGTGGTGGAAATGGCGGAGGATGTAAATAATACATGTATTTCTGCCATGGAATTTATATTTTGCAATAGGTTTCATTATTTGCAAACAGGTATCTCAATCTGTACAATATAGTCTCCCATCCGGTCAATCACATTTTCATTAATGCCCATTTCGTAGGAATATCCATAGGGCGTTAAATGACGTTGGTTGGCGTATGCAAGGATTTCCTGATACCGCTTGGGTATCAGTTCCCAATCCCCTTTATGGAAGGCTCTTAAATAGGTTCCCCCGGGCTGCGTATGCAGTCCGGTCTTTTTTTTGAGGAAAGGAATTTCAATAAAAAGCCTGCAATAATCATCAAAAACTCCATTTTGCAAGCTGGAAACGGGAATCATGGAGCCATAGGAGGCGTCATGCAGGCGGCCGAGATGGTGTTTTTCTGTCTGCGTTGTAATCAGTTCCACTTCTTCCTCAAAAGAAATGTCTCTGCTGATATCTACGGTTATGAGACTGCGTTCTTCCTTTTCCACAAGGCTGATTTCTGATAAGTCCATCGTAAGCAAGGTCGTCATATTCTGCCGGTGTGTACACAGCGTTGTTCTGACTGCCTGCAGATGGGCGATTTTACGGTCAAGATCTGCTAATTTTTCTTCCAATAGATATTTTAAACTTTCGGCAGAACGGTTTTTCATAAAATTCTGTATCTCAGGAATCGAGACGTCCAGTTCCCGCAGCAGAAGAATCGTTTCCAGTATGGGACTTTGATGGTAGCTGTAAAAGCGGTATCCGTTTTCCGGATGGATAAATGCCGGCGGTAAAAGCCCGATTTCGTCATACCACATCAAAGTTTTCTTGTTGATCCCATGCATGGCTGCAAATTGTCCGATGGTGAGAAGTTTGTGTTTTTCGCTCATGATCTACCTCTGAAAAAAATGTTTATTTCCTCTTGACCGTACTGTTACTGTACGGTTTATGATATTACAAACAGGAAAAAAATACAAGAGATGGAGGAAAAAACATGGAGAAAAATGCATATGAAAAACCCGTAACCCTGAAAAATATCTTTAAATTTGCTGTCCCGACAATAGCTATGACAATATTCATGTCATTTTACACGATGGTGGACGGCTTGTTTGTCTCAAACCTGATTGGAACCGACGCATTGTCCGCCATTAACCTGACAGCGCCGCTTATTCAGCTTGTTACGGCTGTCTCAACGATGCTTGCCACAGGAGGAAGCGCCGTCATCATGAAAAAAATGGGGGAGCAGAAAACAGAAGAAGCGCGGGAAGATTTTACGTTCCTGATTCTGGTGAATGTTGTGGTCGGTTTTGTGATGTGCGGGCTGGGGTACTTTTTGATGGATTCTGTATTTGCAATCATGAACCTGTCTGTGGATGTGGCAGGATACTGTGTGGAATATCTGGGACATTACCTGTTGTTTACGGTTCCGATTCTTTTAATGAATAATTTTACGCTTTATATGATCGCAAGCGAGAAAGCAACGCTTTCCCTGGTCTGTTCCGTGGCAGGCGGGGTCTTGAACATAGCGCTTGACTATGTTTTTCTGGCAGGATTCCATATGGGGATCAGGGGCGCGGCAATTGCAACCGGTCTGGGATATTCTGTTACCGCTGTTGTCGGGCTGGTAATTTTCAGCCAGAAGAAGAGCCTTCTGCATTTTAAGAAACCAGCGTTTCGGGGGAAGGTATTGGTGAATGCGGCTACGAATGGATGCTCGGAGATGGCGACTGCGCTTGTCACCGGAATCATTACGATGATGTTCAACTGGACAATGCTTCATTATGTCGGGGAAGACGGCGTTGCGGCTGTTACCATCATTATGTATGTGCTGATGTTTGCAAGCTCCCTGTATACCGGATATTCTTATGGCGTGGCGCCCATGGTCAGTTTTTATTACGGAGAGAAAAACCATGAGAAATTAAAAAGACTGGTTTCCATCAGCCTGAGGGTAATAGCGGCCATCTCACTGGCAACCGTGGTTCTCTCCTTAGCGTTGACGGAACCGCTGGTATCTGTATTTGCCCGTCCCGATAATCCGGTGTATGACCTTTCGGTGACCGGGAACAGGATCTGTACGATAGCGCTTCTTTTTATCGGTTTCAATATATTTGCCAGCGGGATGTTTACGGCATTGTCCAATGGAGTCGTTTCGGCAGTTCTGGCGTTTATGAGGTCTTTTGTGTTTATGCTGGTTACCATGATGGCGCTCCCCTTGTTTTTGGGCGTGAACGGCATCTGGCTGGCAACTCCCGTGGCGGAACTTCTGGCGCTTGCCCTGTCCGTGTTCCTGTTCCTGAAATACAGGAAGAGATATGGATATTATTAAAAAGCCGTGCCTGGATTTTTGATGTTTCGTTACAACTTTCTAACATATTTGATGTATAATAAAAATAGATATGGCTGGCGGAAGAAAGATTCTGGTCGCCGGCTGCAGCAAAGGAGCATACATGGCAAATATACTGATTGTTGAAGATGAAGAACCAATTAACCGCCTGATTAGGCAAAACCTTATGCTGGCAGGTCATGTCTGCGACCAGCTTTATGATGGAAAGGCAGCGAAACAAAAGTTGGAGTCCGGCGCATCCTATGATTTGATTATTTTGGATGTAATGCTCCCCTATATTGACGGATTTTCCCTGATGCAGTATGTCGGGGATATTCCTGTGATATTTCTGACGGCAAAAAACCACATTTCTGATAAGCTGACCGGTTTGGGCTCCGGGGCATGGGATTATCTGACAAAACCGTTCGAAATGCTTGAGCTGATTGCGCGCGTCCATCTTGTTTTGACGAAAACGCAGAAGGCAGACTGCAAGGTATGTATCGGGAAGACGGAAATTGACTTAAAGGCAAGAAAAGTTATGGTGGACGGTCTGGAAGTCGAACTGGCAAGGCAGGAATTTGAGCTTTTGGAGGTCTTGATTTTAAACCGCAATATCGCACTGTCCAGAGAAAAGCTTTTAGAGCTGGCATGGGGGTATGATTATGTGGGAGATACGCGCACCGTGGATGTACATATCACAAAATTGCGGAAGAAATTAAATCTGGAACGTCAGATTAAAACGGTTTACAAAACAGGATACCGCCTGGAGATTGAAAAGGAGAAGTAAAAACAATGCGCATCTGGCAAAAAATTTATTTCGTAACCCTGTTGCTGTTTCTGGTGATGTTAAACGCCGGATTGTTTTTTGCAGCAAGGTTTCTTTTTTCTTATAACCTGGCGCAGGAGAAGAAAAAGGCGGAAACCGACTGCTATTTTATCTGCCAAAATCTGGAACGGGATTTTTCCATTCTGGAGCACAATGGACGTTACAGGGAAAACGTTGTGGAACTTTTGGTTGAAAACTATCAGACTTATTACAAAAAGCAGAACCTTATGATTTCCCTGGAAAAAACAGGCGAAAATGAAGCGCCTGTCCTTCGTTCCAAAGTAAGTGGTGGTGGAAAGCGTGCGGAAATATATGTGGAACAAAACCTTGGGAGCCCGTATCAGGCGTACCGCATCTTTTATCAGAAACGCCTTTTGGATTTTGAGGAGGTCTGGCGGATGTTAAAGGGGATGTTTGCAGCAGTCAGTCTTGTGATGTCAGTTCTGCTGTGCCTGATTTTGTATGTTTTTATGCGTCAGATGTTAAAGCCGCTTGGCAGGCTAAATGAGGGCGTGGCACGAATTGCGGCAGGGGAATATGGAAAGACAAATGCCTGCAGGAATCAGTCGTTCTGGACAAGGGATGAAATTTCTGAATTATCAGAAAATGTAAATAAAATGTCTGAAACGATTCAGCTGCAAATTGAGACGCTGAAAGACGAAAATCACAAAAAACAGCAATTGATGGATAATATGGCGCATGAGTTAAAGACGCCGTTGACTTCGATTTACGGCTATGCGCAGTATTTGAGATATGCCAAAGCCACGGAAGAAGAAAGATGCGAAGGGCTCATGTATATCATGGAGGAGAGCGGGCGGCTTGCCAGGATGAGCGAGACGATGCTTACCATGCGTCTGTATGAGAAGGAAGAGCGGAAACTGGAAAAAGTCAGCCTGCAGGTTGTGGCTGCGCGCCTGCAAAAAATTCTGGCGGGAAAATTGCAGGAAAAAAATCTCACGATCCGGATGGAATTTGAGGAGGAGACGGTTTTTGCGGAAGAAACATTGTTGATCAGCCTGTTCCGGAATCTTTTGGAAAATGCCATTCGTGCAAGCAATGCTGGGGATGAGATTGTATTTCGTTCATTTTGTGAAAATGATAAACAGGTATTTGAAGTTATCGACTATGGCATTGGCATGGAAGAGGAAGAACTTGAACGCATTACGGAAGCATTTTACCGCGTGGATAAAGCCCGTTCCAGAAAAGACGGCGGTGTCGGGCTTGGGTTGTCCATTGTAGACTTGATTGTAAAAAGGCTGGGCGGCGCGATGACGTTTACGTCTGCACCGGGAAAAGGAACGAAAGCGACGGTTATTTTACAACTTCCTAATAAGGACGTAAAAAGCCTGTGACCTGCCTGCGGTATCATATCTGTAACGGCAGGAAGCCGGAATACACTTCGCAGAGATTGCGGGAAAGAAGGTTGCTTATGAAGAAGAAAAATTTACTGGTTATCGGTATGGCGTCAGGCCTGTGCCTGGTTTTTATGCTGATTTTGATCGGAAGCATGAGCATTTATGCTGAGAAATCGGGAACGGCGAAACAGGAACTGGAAGTGGAAGAGAGCAAAAAATCAGATATGCTGACGGGGATGCTCACGGAGGATGACGGAAAAGCTGATGTGGAAGAAGAGGCTGCAGCCGAAGACGGCACAGAGGCTGCAAAAACAGAAGACGGCACAGAGGATGCGGCAAAAACAGGACGCATGTCAGAAGAGGAGCTTAAGGATATCTGGGAGAAGATGTATCGGGAATACGAAGAGAATGCAAAAGACGGCGAGAGCCCGCAAGAACCTGCGGACGATGTGAAAATCAGCGTAAGTGAGGCCGGGCTGATTTGGCTGAAAGAAATCCATCGCCTTTATCCGGAGGATGCGCTGGAAGGTCTGAGCATTGACTTTATGGAACCGGAGTTAGGCATAAACATCGTTTACTGGGCGGGAAGGCTGGAAAATGGATATGGCGCATCGGAGGAAGGTTACCGGTCGTATACCTGCCAGATTGATCCTGTCAGTGGAAAAATAGTATCGTTTGGCAAATTCCAGCCGTATCAGAAGGAGAAAGATTATTCCGCGATTTTATGGACGGATGAGGAGATCAAAGCGCGTGCGAAAGAGCTGATAGACAGGTATGATTTATCCCTGGGAGAAGAACTGGAATGGGACAGTGTGGAAGTTTACAATGGAAAAGAGGAAGTTGATTCCCTGAAAGAGGAGTTTGCAGAACGTCCGGATCTTAGCAAGAGCGTTTGCAATACGCTGTTTTTTAAAAAGGATGGACTTGCAGTTTATGACTTTTGTATGGACTGGGCGACCGGGGAAATCAGCAATTATCTCTGGGTAGAGTAGGATCTGCCATAAAAGTTTTGAATTTGCAGAGATAAGTTTCGTTGCAAAATCAGGCGTTTTATTGTATGATAGTTCCATATTTCTTTCATGGCAGAGGAGGGAAGAAAGATGGAATGGAATTTATTATTTTTCTTTAACAGTGCCTTGCTCGGCGTTGGGCTTGCGATGGATGCTTTTTCAGTATCGCTTGCCAACGGGCTGAATGAGCCGGGCATGAGGAAGAAAAAGATGTGTGTAGTGGCCGGCGTTTTTGCCTTTTTTCAGGCGTTGATGCCGATGGTTGGCTGGATATGCGTGCATACGGTCGTTCAATATTTTCAGGCGTTTGAACGGTGCATTCCCTGGATTGCCCTCGTTTTGCTGCTTTTCATAGGAGGCAAAATGCTTTTGGAAGGAATACGGAGTGAAGACGAAGAGATCAAAAAGCGGGAAGTCGGGATAGCAGACCTTTTCCTGCAGGGAATTGCAACTTCCATAGACGCCTTGTCGGTTGGATTCACGATTGCGGGATATGGACTGGTAATGGCGGTCGTATGCGCGCTAATCATTGCGGTGGTTACCTTTGTCATCAGCATGGCAGGGCTGGTGATCGGCAGGAAATTTGGAATGAAATTCTCAAATAAGGCGACGGTATTTGGCGGAATAATATTGATTTTAATAGGCCTTGAAATTTTTATTACGGGAGTTTTTTAGATTTGGGTTATGGAAGAAATGTTTTGATATTTCCATGAAAAGTGCATAAAATGCATCGAAGAAGTGCAAACTGTACAGATGAAACCGGATTTACAGGACATTGTCGATCAGGAAAGAGAGGTATGGACATGGAACAGAAATTTTACGCATGTGAGCATTGCGGCAATATTATTACGGTTGTCAGGGATGCGGGGGCTTCGCTGGTGTGCTGTGGAGAGAAATTAAAAGAGATTACGCCCGGCACAACGGATGGCGCGACGGAAAAGCATATCCCGGTGTATACGGTGGATGGCAATACGGTTACTGTTACCGTAGGTTCTGCGGAGCATCCCATGATGCCGGAACATTATATTGAATGGGTATCTTTGCAGACCAAACAGGGCAGCCAGCAGAAAATATTGCATCCAGGGGAGAAACCTACGGTGCGTTTCGCCCTTTGCGACGGTGATGAAGTCGAGGCAGTATATGCATACTGTAACCTGCACAGCCTTTGGAAGGCATAACAGAATAACGGAAAGGAAAGGTACATGTTATGAAATATATCTGTGATGTTTGTGGATGGGAATATGATGAGGAACAGGGATATCCCGATGGAGGAATCGAGCCGGGGACAAAATGGGAAGATTTACCGGAAGATTTTGAATGTCCGTTATGTTTTGTCGGCAAGGATGAATTTTCTCAGGTGTAGTTGGGAAAAATTATGCTATCGTCAGATAATTAAGGGTTACGCTGTGAAAACTATTGATGAATTTGCGTGAATTGTATATAATAGTAGTATTAGGAAAACCGGGAAAGGAACGGTGAAACCTGATGCTGCTATTATTTTATTCTATAATTAAGATAAGGGTGGGGGTGTTATTATCAAACGGCAATTTAAGATCAGATTAAGAAGAGGAATTATATTTTTGACGC